>CAXSEE010000194.1:2956-7850 GCA_964235615.1 uncultured Acetobacteraceae bacterium
GGGACGCCCAGGCTGGGGACGCCCAGGCTGGAACGCTACGGTGGGGAGGACGCGGACAAGGCTGCAAATGCACCGAGGGCGGCCCGGCACACCGCCTCATCTTCGTCGGGTTGCGCCCCGGACGATCCGATGCCCCCGACCACCTGTCCCGCATGCAGGATCGGCATGCCTCCGGCGAGCGGCATCCTTCCCGGGAAGGACAACAATGCCGGATCGGCGTGAACCTGCTGCTCGAGCACCGAGGTCGGTGTTCGCGCGATGGCGGCGGTGCGCGCCTTCAGCGTGGCCGCGTCCGGCGTGTGCAGCCGCGCGCCGTCGAGCCGTTCCAGCAGCAGCAGCACGCCGGCCTCGTCCACCAGGGCGATGCTGACTTGCAGCTTCGACCGTTCCGCCTCGGCCCGCGCTGCCGCCATGATCGGCCGCGCCTCGTCCATGGTCAGGAGCCATCTCGTCTGCAAAGCCGTCCCTCCCCGGTCGCGATCGTTCAATTAAGGCGCGGGCGCGAGCACCGTCGCCTCGGTGACGAGATGGTAGAAGCGCCCTTCGAACAATTTCATCACCTCGACCGTGGCCGCGTGCGATTCCGGCCGTATCGACGAGGCAAGGCAGTCCTCGATCGCCGCCATGTCCGGAAAATCCATCTCCAGTATCATCGCGATCGGCCGCGCGTCGGGGTCTGCCGACCGGGTCCGCTGCACGCGTACCGCCGTGACGTGAGGGAAGCGCCGCCATAGAGGCTCGAGCTCGTCCCGGACCCGCTGGAAGAAGACATCCTCCTGTCCGGCATGGATGGTGCCCTCGTAGATCGCCGTTCTTGTCAGCATCGGTCCTCGTCCATCATCGCTGTTTCCTCTTCATCATGGCACAGCCTCGGCCGCTGAGGCACTCATCGCCGGCAGCCAGGGACCGATCCCGTATATCGACCGGCTGCGATCGCGCCGTGATCCGGCATTGATCTGTCCACGTTATGAAGTTTAGGATCACCTGCTGCCGGCAAAGTTCGGACAGGCCAGACAGGGTCTCTCAAGACGGTGTGATCGTCGTCACCTCCGCAGGAGCTGCCCATAGGAGGATTTCCCATGTCGCAACTGGTAACGCAGCATCCGGTGCAGGCCGCTGGAACACCCAGCTACAGCGCCATCTATGCCTTCGGCGACAGCCTCTCCGACGCGGGCAACCTCTCGCTTGCCACGGCAAACGTGGGATCCACGCCGGTGTCACCGCCTTATTATGCCGAGCAGTATGGCACCGTTTCGGGCACCGTGCTCAGCAACGGACCGACCTGGGTGCAGGACCTGTCCATTGCCCTCGGCCTGGGCACGCTTGCTCCCAGCTTGGCAGCCGGCAACGACTTCGCCTATGGCGGCGCCGAGACTGGCCAGACACCGCAGAATGCCGCCAACCCGGAAATTCAGGCGATCTCGCTACCGGGACAGCTCACGCAGTTCCAGGCCCAGGTGCCGGCAGCATCGGCGAACGCGCTCTACACGGTGTCGATCGGGGCGAACGACCTGCTCGCCATCCTCCGTACCGCCGGGCTCAGTTCTTCGCAGCAGACGGCCGATGTCAATGCCGCCGTCGCCAACGAGATCACCTTCGTAATGGGGCTCGCGAGCGAAGGCGCGAAGAATCTGCTGGTGCTCGACGTGCCCGATCTCGGCAAGACGCCGACGGTCATGCAGGAGCAGGTCAATGGCAGCGGCGTGCCCTCGGCCGCCTTCGACGCCGAGGCATCACAGCTCGCCGCCTCATATGATGCCGACCTCTTCAGCCAGCTCGCGGCGATTTCCGGGCTTAACACCACGGTGATCGACGCCTACCAACTCGTCGATGCCGCGGTGGCGACGCCGGCGGCCTACGGGCTGACCAACGTCACCTCGCCTGTCTGGAGCGGCAACTACACTAGCGGCAGCAGCGGGACGCTGGCTGCCACCAGTAGCGCGGTACAGGACCAGTATCTGTTCTGGGACCATCTGCATCCGACCGAAACCGGTCACCAGGCGATCGCGACCCTGGCCGAACAGCAGCTCAGCGGCAGTGGCCCGGCTGGCGCGATCATGCAATCCTATAGCAATATTCTGCAGCGTGTGCCGAATACGGCCGATATCGCCAACTGGAGCGCCGATATCGGCAGCGGCGCGCTGACGCTGCCGCAGGTCAATTACTCGATCGCCACCTCCGCCGAGGCGCAGACCTACGTGGTGCCGATCGTCGAGCTCTACACCGCGCTCGACCGAACGCCGGATGCGGTCGGGTTGCAGGGTTGGGTGAGCACTCTGGAGAGCGGCACCTCGTTGAGTGCCATGGCCGGCGCTTTCCTCACCTCGCCGGAAGGCCAGAAGATCTACGGCGCGGCCCTGGATACCAGCCCGGCTGCGAACACGGCTCTGGTCGATACGCTTTACCAGGAAACGCTCGGCCGCGCCGCCGATCCGGCCGGAGCGCAAGATTGGACCGCCCAGCTCGATACAGGAAGTCTATCGCCGGGCCAGGTGCTGCTCAGTTTCATCCAGTCCCCCGAGGCGCAGGCGAGAGATGCGACACCAGTCACGAACTTCCTGATCGCCGCGGGAGAGGGAACTGCCAACTATGGCGGCAACCTGCTCGATGATTTCACCGCTTCCGCCAAGCCGGCCGCCGCCTCATCGCAGGGCGGCAGCACTTACGACATTGCGACGCCATCGGCTTCGGTGACGAGTGCGATCAGTCCGGCCACCGACCATCTGTTCGATCTCAGCAGCATCGTCTACACGCATCCAGCAGGTCAGTGAGGGATCAGGGCGATCCGGAACAGGCCCCAGGGACCTTTCTGGGTGCTGCCCTTCTCGTGGAACTGCGCCATGTCCTGGATGTGCGAGGCCGTGACATAGATCGAGCCGTCGGCGCCCTCCGCCATGCTGTCGGGCCAGCGCAGGCGGGTGTCCTGCGCCACCATGCTGAGCGTGCCGTCCGTTGCGCGCATCCGCACGGCGTTCTCCGCCGGATCGGTGATGAACAGGTCGCCCTGCCCGTTCATCCACAGCCCGTCGGCCACGTTCGTGGTGCCGAGCTTCTCTACGCTGGCGCCGATCGCCGCCGGTGACATCGTGGGGGAGATCATCGAGCGGGTCGGAATGCGGTAGAGCGTGCGTCCTACCAGATCCTGCCAGTAGAGATACTTTCCCTGCGCATCCAGGGCGATACCGTCGGCCGCAAAGGCCGGAATGCGATGGTCCGGCCGGCGCAGCTCGTGCCCGTCGACATGCGGCACCACGCCGGGCTCCGGCTGCGTGCGCGGGTCGCCGTCCAGCACGCGGCGGGCCTTTCCGGCGGCGATGTCGACGACGATCAGCGCGCCCTTCTGGCCGGAATCTGTCAGGAAGGCGTATCGGCCGTCCGGGGTGACACGCACGTCGTTCATGTAGCTGCCTTGCGGCGCCACGGTTTCGTCGAACAGGATAACCTGCGTCACCTTGTCGGTCCTGAGGTCGATCTTCACCAGCTTGACGCCGCCCGGCTTGATGAACTCGTTGCCGGGCGCCGCCGGATCGAGCACCCACAGGAAGCCCTGCGGATCGACCGTGACGCTCTGGACGCAGATGAAATGGTCACCGCGCGAAAGTGGCTTGAGATTGCTCCAGGCGTTCCAGCCGGCGTCCGGATAGGGCCGCAGCCGCCCATCCTTCATGACCTCGGCGACCGAGATCGGCACGTCCTTTTCCCAGCGCGGGAAGTTGACGAATATCCTGCCGTCCTTCGACACCGCAACTCCGGTGACCTGCTGGCCGAAGACGGCAACAGGGATCACGGGTGGCGGCGCCGCATGGCCGCGGACCGCTGTCATGGACAAGGCAACACCTGCGGCCAGCGTGAGGCACATTCGAGCCGCGGATCTGCGATCATGCATGGAAATTGGTCCTAATACCCCGTCACAGAGGTTTTGACGGTTTGGGCGAAGCCCGGCGTCAGCCTTGGGTAGGTGATCTTCATGCGCCGAGCCAACAGTGCTTCTTGACGTTCCCGGCTATCGTGAGTTCAGCTCAACCGGTCAAACCTCTGTGACAAAGCACTAGTTGCGTGCGTTCGAGCTCTTGACACTGGCTTTTTTCGTTTCAGCACCAGCGCCTTGGCCGGTGGATTGATATAAAGCCCGATCACGTCCTAGAACTTCTCATCGAACTTCGGATCGTTCGAGAGCTTGAAGGTCTTCAGGCGATGCGGCTTGAGGTCGTTGCTCGACCACAAGCGCTGGACCGAACTGGCGGATACGCCGACGTGACGGCTCATCGAGCGGACGCTCCAGCGGCGCCTGCCCTCGGGCGGACGGGTCGCCTCGATCAGCACGCGCGCCACCTTGTCCTCCGGGATCGACGCCTTGCGGCCACGGCCGGGTCTATCGGCAAGTCCATCGAGGCTGACATCTCGAACCACTGTCGGGTTGCACGAAATTCCCGGATTCGCCCAGTTGGGGCTCTGCCTCATACCGGGTGATGCTGAACTGATCTCAGGCACTTTAAAGGGCTGTCATTCAGGAGAGTAACCTGCTGAAGTACAACAGATATGCCGTGATCTGGCCGTGTGTTAGGTGGGCTCTTTTAGACGTTCTCGGCAAATAGAGACATCAAGTCGGCGCCTCATCGCGCCCCTCCACCTGACGCTTGTTGGGACCGTTCCCGGCTCTTGTAAGCTCTTAAGGGGGCAGTCGGAGAGGCCGGAGCGCCTCTAGAGAACCGACGGAGGGGTTTGTGAGCAACACAGCACCCGCCGCCTACCGCCCCGTTACTCATCGCTTTCGGATCACCCGGTATGAGGCAGAGCCCACAGATTGCGGAAGAGCCCAGATTTCAATGCTGTTTGACACCTTGGCGTGCACGCACACCACGGCCCCGACCTGCTGTCCCTTCGCGGTGACCCG
>CAXSEE010000195.1:0-7834 GCA_964235615.1 uncultured Acetobacteraceae bacterium
TCGGCAACCGCATGTTCGGCGGCGACTCCACCCACATGCCGCTCAAGGTCAACACGTCAGGCGTGATCCCGCCGATCTTCGCCTCGTCGGTGCTGCTGATCCCGGCGACCCTGGCGGGGTTCGCGGCCAACAGCGGCGGCACCGGCTGGCTCGCCACCATCGGCCAGCTGATCGCCCACGGTCAGCCGCTCTACATGCTGCTATATGCGGCGATGATCATCTTCTTCTCGTTCTTCTACGCCGCGGTGACCTTCAATCCGGTGGAGACGGCCGACAACCTGCGCAAGCAGGGCGGCATCCTGCCCGGCATACGCCCCGGCGCGAACACGGCCGCCCACCTCGACCGGATCCTGACCCGCCTGACCACGATCGGCGCGCTGTACCTGGTGGTGGTCTGCCTGCTGCCCGAGGTCCTGATCAGCCGCTACAACGTGCCGTTCTACTTCGGCGGCACCAGCCTGATCATTATCGTCTCGGTGGCGATGGACACCCGCGCGCAGATCACCTCGCATCTGCTGGCCCATCAATATGAGGGCCTGATACGCAAGTCCCGCGGTCGGACGAGGATGCGATGAACCTGATCTTTCTCGGGCCTCCCGGTGCCGGCAAAGGCACTCAGGCAAAGCGGCTGGAGACCCTGCACGGCATCGCCCAGATCTCCACGGGCGACATGCTGCGTGCCGAGGTCTCGGCCGGCAGCGAGATCGGCAGCAAGGCGAAGGCGATCATGGACTCCGGCGCCCTGGTGCCGGACGAGGTGATCGTCGCCATGCTCGGGGTGCGGGTGCGCCAGCCCGATTGCACCAAGGGCTTCATCCTGGACGGCTTTCCACGCACCGAGGCGCAGGCGGACGCTCTCGACGAACTGATGACCCAGCTCGGGTTGAAGATCGATGCCGTGCTGGCGCTGCAGGTCGATGAGCCGGAGCTGGTCGAGCGGATCGCCGGCCGTTTCACCTGCGCCAAATGCGGCGCCGGTTACCACGACAGCTTCAAGCCGCCGGCGGTAACGGGAGTATGCGACGTCTGCGGCAGCCACGAATTCATCCGGCGGGCCGATGACAAGCGTGAGACGGTGGCGGCGCGGCTGCAGGCCTACCGTGCGCAGACCGCACCGATTCTGCCGCATTACGAGGCGCAGGGCCGATTGTTCCACATCGATGGCATGGCATCGATCGACGTCGTCAGCGCCGAGATCGATGCAGCCCTGATCAAGGCAGCCTCTCACAACATGGCTCACGCAGATTTGACCTCACGAGATTGACTCGTCCGGTGCTGCCAGTATAGTGCGCGCCCTCAGCCCGGGTCGTGTTCAGGCATGTTGCCTGTCTCACGAAGCGTTGGCGTTTATCCGATAAGCAGCCCTTCGTGGGCTAATTCATGTCCGGCCGAGCCGGGCGTTCGAGGAGTGACTGGCGTGGCCCGTATTGCCGGCGTGAACATACCGTCCAACAAGCGGGTCATCATTGCCCTGACCTATATCTACGGAATCGGGCCCGCAAAGGCTCATGACATTGTCACTGCACTGTCGATTCCCGCCGAGCGCCGGGTCAATGAGCTCTCCGACGACGAGGTGCTCAAGATCCGCGAGCTGATCGACCGCGATTTCCGTGTCGAAGGCGACCTGCGTCGCGAGCTGGCAATGAACATAAAGCGGCTGATGGATCTGGGCTGCTATCGCGGCCTGCGCCATCGTCGCGGCCTGCCGGTGCGCGGCCAGCGCACCCACACCAACGCCCGCACCCGCAAGGGCAAGGCCGTGGCGATCGCCGGCAAGAAGAAAGTAACCAAGTAGGGCGGTCTTTTCGCCCTATTACCTAGAGCCAGATCAGTCAGGACAAACAGAATATGGCGAAAGCCGCCGCTGCACCGCGCGTTCGCAAGAAAGAGCGCAAGAACATCATCTCCGGCGTGGCGCATGTGCTGTCCACGTTCAACAACACCATGATCACCATCGCCGACGCCCAGGGCAATGCGATCGCCTGGTCGTCCTCCGGCAGCCAGGGCTTCAAGGGTTCGCGCAAGTCGACCCCCTATGCCGCCCAGGTCGCGGCCGAGGATGCCGGCCGCAAGGCGCGCGAGCACGGCATGGAGACGTTGGAGATCGAGGTCTCCGGTCCCGGTTCGGGCCGCGAGAGCGCGTTGCGCGCGTTGCAGGCGGTCGGCTTCTCGATCACCGCGATCCGCGACATGACGCCGATCCCGCATAATGGCTGCCGTCCGCGCAAGCGCCGCCGAGTCTGAGCGACACCAGTCCCGGTCGCCCGACCTGGACTCAACCATGCTGAACAGTGCCGCTGTCCGTGAGGGCTGCGGCCATGGATGCGGTCCCCGAGACGGCGTCCCTCGTTGAGAAAGGCCACCACCTTGGTCCTCCAGAAGAACTGGCAGTCCCTGATCAAGCCGGAAAAGCTGGAAGTCGAGCCTGGCGCCGAGCCCTCGCGCACGGCGACGATCGTGGCCGAGCCGCTGGAGCGCGGCTTCGGCATGACACTCGGCAACGCCATCCGCCGCATCCTGCTCTCGTCGTTGCAGGGCGCTGCCGTGACCGCCTTACAGATCGACGGCGTGCTGCATGAGTTCTCGTCGATCCCCGGCGTCCGCGAGGATGTCACCGACATCGTGCTGAACATCAAGCAGCTCGCCCTGCGCATGCATGGCGAGGGTCCCAAGCGCATGGTGCTGACCGCGACCGGACCGGGCGAGGTCCGTGCCAGCCAGATCCAGGTCGGCCACGACATCGAGGTGATGAACCCCGACCTCGTGATCTGCACGCTCGACGACGGCGTCAAGCTGGGCATGGAGTTCACCGTCAACCTCGGCAAGGGCTATGTCCCGGCCGTGGCCAACCGTCCGGAAGACGCGCCGATCGGCCTGATCCCGATCGATGCGATCTACTCGCCGGTGCGTCGCGTGTCATACAAGGTGGAGCCGACCCGCGTCGGTCAGGTCACCGACTATGACAAGCTGCTGCTGACGGTCGAGACCAACGGTGCCGTGACCCCCGAGGATGCCGTGGCCCTGGCCGCGCGTATCCTGCAGGACCAGTTGCAGTTGTTCATCAACTTCGACGAGCCGCGTCCGGTACGCCCCGAGGAGCCGCAGGACGACCTGCCGTTCAACCGCAACCTGCTGCGCAAGGTTGACGAGCTCGAATTGTCGGTGCGTTCGGCGAACTGCCTGAAGAACGACAACATCGTCTATATCGGCGATCTGGTTCAGAAGACCGAGCAGGAGATGCTGCGCACTCCGAACTTCGGCCGCAAGTCGCTCAACGAGATCAAGGAGGTGCTCACCTCCATGGGCCTGTCGCTGGGGATGAACGTGCCGTCCTGGCCGCCGGAGAATATCGAAGACCTGGCCAAGCGTCTCGACGAGCCCTTCTGACCCTCTGATCAACAGGAAATTCAACCATGCGTCACGGGGTAGCCGGCCGGAAGCTCGGCGTTACATCGTCCCATCGTCTCGCCATGTTCCGCAACATGGCGGTGGCGCTCATCAAGCATGAGCAGATCACCACCACTTTGCCAAAGGCGAAGGAACTGCGTCCGGTCGCCGAGAGGCTGATCACGCTGGGTAAGCGCGGCGGCCTGCATGCCCGTCGCCAGGCCTATGCGCAGCTGCGTGACGACGTGATCGTAGCGAAACTGTTCACCACCATCGCCGACCGCTACAAGTCCCGCACTGGCGGCTATACCCGGGTGCTGCGCGCCGGCATGCGGCATGGCGATGCAGCCGACATGGCGGTGATCGAGCTGATCGACCGCGACGTTGCGGCCAAGGGCCTCGATAGCGGTCCGCGTCCGGCGGCGCCCGATTTCGAGGATGGCCTTCCGACCTGAAGTCCGAGGGCGCTGCCTGATGACGCTTCAGGTCGCCCTAACCCACCGCACCTCCTATCGTTACGATCGTCCGGTTTCGCTAGGTCCACAAACGATACGTTTGCGTCCGGCGCCGCATTCGCGCACTCCGGTATTGTCCTACGCGCTCAAGATCGAGCCCGCCGGCCACTTCCTGAACTGGCAGCAGGACCCGCAGGGCAATTTCCTGGCCCGCGTCGTGTTTCCCGAGCTGGTCACGCATTTCGAGGTCACTGTCGATCTCCTGGCCGACATGGCCACCATCAATCCGTTCGATTTCTTCCTCGAGCCGGAGGCGGAGGGATGGCCGTTCGCCTACGATCCCGTGCTCGACGCGGAACTGCTGCCGTTCCGCACGCCGCTTCCAGCTGGTCCGCTGCTCAACAACCTGCTCGCCGGCATCTCGCGAGATACCCAGCGCACCGTGCCGATGCTCATGGCGCTGAACGCCAAGCTGCGTGACAGCGTCGAATATGTCGTGCGGCTGGAGTCCGGCGTCTGGACACCCGAGGAGACCTTGGCCAATGCGCGCGGCTCGTGCCGTGACTCCGCATGGCTGTTCGTCCAGGTTGCGCGTCATCTCGGTCTCGCCGCCCGTTTCGTCTCCGGCTACCTGATCCAGCTCAAGGCGGACGAGAACACGCAAGGAGACGGCCCGCAGGGTCCGAGTGCGGATTTCACCGACCTGCATGCCTGGGCCGAGGTCTATCTGCCCGGCGCCGGCTGGGTCGGGTTCGATGTCACCTCCGGCCTGCTGGCGGGCGAAGGCCATATCCCGCTTGCCGCCAGTCCCGAGCCGGCGTCGGCCGCGGCGATCAGCGGGACCGCCGGCATCTGCGAGACGACCTTCGATTTCGCGATGGGCGTCACCCGCATCGCCGAGACGCCGCGCACGACGGCGCCCTATGACGAGCCGACCTGGCAGGCGATCCTGGCCGCGGGAGAGGCGGTCGAGCATGCGCTGTCCGCCGGTGACGTGCGCCTCACCATGGGCGGCGAGCCGACCTTCATCGCGGCAGGCGACATGGATGCCGCGGAGTGGAACGGCGATGCGCTCGGCCCGACCAAGCGTCCGCTCGCCGGCCGGCTGATACGCAAGCTGGCGTCGCTCTGGTCGCCGGGTGCGGCCCTGCAATACACCATCGGCAAGCATTATCCCGGCGAGCAGTTGCCGCGCTGGGCGTTGCAGGCGCATTGGCGCGAGGATGGCGTCGCGGTCTGGAACAATCCCGCCTTGCTCGCATCCGACGATGACGAGGACGATGCCACCGCCGAAGACGCCGCCGGGTTCGCCCGGTCGCTCGCGAGCCGGCTGCAGCTCGATCCGGGACGCGTGCTGCCGGCCTACGAGGACGTGCATTACTATCTCTGGCGCGAGTATCGCCTGCCGGCCAACGTCGCCGTCGAGGATGCCAGGCTGGCCGATCCGCTCGAACGCGAGCGTCTGGCGCGGGTCTATGGCGCCGGTCTCGCGGCTCCCACCGGCAGCGTGCTGCCGCTGCGACGGGTCCGGCATGGCGGCCAGCGGGTCTGGCAGACCGGGCCCTGGCTGCGTCGTTCCGATCTGCTGTTCCTGGTCCCGGGCGACAGCTCGATCGGCTTCCGCCTGCCGCTGCAGAGCCTGCTCTGGGCTGACCAGGCGACGATCGAACCGGATGATGTCGAGCTTGACCCGTTCGCGCCACGCCCGACGCTGCCGAGCCTGCCGGATTGGCTCGATATCCCGCGTCCTCCGGCGCCGCTCGCCAGCGCCACTCCAGCTGGCCCGACCCTGGATATGATGCGTCCGCAGCCCGCGGCAGAGGCCGACCATGCCGAGGACGAGGATCCGGACGAGGCGATCCGCATGGTCCGCACCGCCCTGACCGTGCAGTCGCGCGGCGGGCTGCTGCATGTGTTCCTGCCGCCGCTCCATGCCGTCGAGGATTGGCTGGAGCTGGTGTCGGCGGTCGAGGCCACCGCCGTCGAGACCGGCCGCAGGGTCATCATGGAAGGCTATGGGCCGCCGCGAGATCCTCGCGTGCAGAGCTTCTCGGTCACTCCGGATCCCGGCGTGATCGAGGTCAACATCCACCCGGCGCTGAACTGGGGCGAGCAGGTCGAGCGCACCCACCAGCTCTACGACGCGGCGCGCGGGATCGGGCTCGGAGTGGAGAAATTCCTGCTGGATGGACGTCACGTCGGCACCGGCGGCGGCAACCACGTGGTGATGGGGGGTGCCCGGGCGGAGGATTCTCCGTTCCTGCGCCGGCCCGACCTGCTGAAGTCGCTGCTCGGCTTCTGGCATAACCATCCGAGCCTGTCCTACCTGTTCTCCGGCCTGTTCATCGGCCCGACCAGCCAGCATCCCCGCATCGACGAGGCCCGGCAGGACAGCATCGCCGAACTGGAAGTGGCGTTCGCCCAGATCCGTCCGGATGTCGAGGTGCCGGCATGGCTGGTCGACCGGCTGTTGCGCAACCTGCTGGCGGACATGACCGGCAACACCCACCGCACCGAGTTCTGCATCGACAAGCTGTATGCGCCGGAGAGCAGCGCGGGCCGGCTCGGGCTGGTCGAGCTGCGCGCGCTCGAGATGCCTCCGCATCCGCGCATGGCGGCGGCCCAGGCGCTGCTGCTGCGTGCGGCGGTCGCCGCCTTCTGGCAGAACCCCTATGAGCGGCGTCTGATCCGCTGGGGCACCCGCCTGCATGACGACTTCATGCTGCCGCATTTCGTCCATGAGGATCTGGTCGACGCGCTCGACGACCTGGCCGGTTTCGGCATCAGGCTCGATCCGGGCTTCTTCGCCCCGCATCACGAGTTCCGCTTCCCGCAGATCGGTTCGGTTGCCGTCCGCGGCATCGGGCTCGCGCTGCACCAGGCGCTGGAGCCCTGGCCCGTGCTCGGCGAGATGCCCGGTCTGTCGGGCATGGTCCGCCACGTCGACAACTCGGTCGAGCGCGTGCAGGTGAGCGTGCAGGGCTGGGACGATCGCTATCTTCTCGCATGCAATGGGGTTGCGGTGCCGCTATCGGCCACCGCGCGGGCCGGCGAGCATGTCGCCGGCGTGCGCTTCAAGGCCTGGGACCCGGTATTCTGCATGCATCCGACCCTGCGTGCGCAAAGCCCGTTGACCTTCGACATCTATGACCGCTGGAACGGCCGCTCGATTGGCGGCCTGACCCATCACACTGCCCATCCGGGCGGACGCAACTACGACACCCGCCCGATCAATGCCCAGGAAGCCGAAGCCCGGCGGCGCGCCCGCTTCCAGCCGTTCGGGCATACGCCGGGACCGATGCGGGAGCCTCGCGCCGAGCGTGGCCTGGAGCTGCCGCGCACGCTCGACCTTCGGCGGGTGGCACTCGGCGCCGGCTGAGCATTATGCGGCTAGAAGGGTGGGCTCTGCCCAGACCCGCCAAAGGCCTCGGCCTTTGGAAACCGATTCTATGATTGGATTCTCAAGGCTCCGCCGGGGGGGGTCCAGGGCAGAGCCTTGGTCTTTCAGGCAGTGCGAATGCCTTCGACGAACCCGTTGACTTCCGCCGAAAGCTGTTCGGTCTGTTTCGACAGGTCGGATGCCGCCGCCAGCACCTGGTCCGCCGCGGTCCCGGTATCGTTGGCGGCCTGACTGACGCCGGAGATATTCGACGTCACGTCGCGCGTGCTGGCAGCCGTCTGCTGCACGTTGCGGGCGATCTCGGCGGTCGCGGCGCCCTGCTGCTCCACGGCGGCGGCGATCGAGGTGGCGATGGCGCTGACCTCCTCGATCGTGCGGGTGATGTCGCGTATGGCCTCCACCGCTTCCTGCGTCGCATTCTGGATATAGCCGACCTGTCCGGCGATCTCCTCGGTGGCCTTCGAGGTCTGGTTGGCCAAGCTCTTCACTTCCGAGGCGACAACGGCGAAGCCTTTGCCGGCGTCACCCGCGCGTGCCGCCTCGATGGTGGCGTTGAGCGCCAGCAGGTTGGTCTGGCTGGCGATGCTGGTGA
>CAXSEE010000196.1:0-7824 GCA_964235615.1 uncultured Acetobacteraceae bacterium
CCGGAATAACTGATCAACATCAACGGAATGCATACAGGACGCTCTGCTGCACCATTCCGATCAGGACAGCCAATACATCAGCGAGCAGTTCCAGAAGCTGCTCGCGGAGCATGCTGCGACCTACGGCATAAGCCGCTCCGGCAACCTCTGGGACAGCGCAGCTACGGAGAGCTTCTTCTCCTTGTTGAAGACCGAGCGGACGGTGCCAAGTCTACTGGACCGAGGATCAAGCGCGCGCCGACATCATCGACTACATCACGTGTTTTCTGTAATCCGCAGCGACGCTACTCGATCATCGGCTACACCAGTCATATGCGCTTCCAGCGGAACGGCGCTATGGCTCAAGGTGCGTGTCCACATAAACCAGCAGCCCAGACAGCTCGGCTTTGTCCGTAACCACGCTCCGACCATAACAATTAAATCATATGATTACACTTATCGCTCGGCGACAAACTACTATATGATAAGCAACAACTTGTTAGCACAATATAACAATATTCTATAGAAAAATACAATATAGAACTTGAACCAGGCTTCGCGTAAAGCCTAATGTCCGAAAACATTACGGGATTAAAATAAATTATGCGTATATCCAAGCTCTGCATTCTTGCGCTGCTGGCTGGTTACCCTATGTCGGCGTATGCGGCACAAACCCTTGATCTTACGGGGGCCGTACCGACTCTCGACCTCGACGCGTCGCATATGCCGGCGCTGGCTGCCAGCGAACAAGCTTGGTGGCCGACCCCCCAGGCGGCAAAGCCGTTTACATCTTCGAGCTTCGCGATCACGCCCGGCCTGCCGCCCTACGGCGCATATAACGCGAAAAATGGCGTAGCCGGCGCGTTCTGGTCCGGCTGGTCGAATGAGGCAGGCGTCTATCCGAATCTCAATGAGCTGCAAGAACTCATAAGCTGGAAGGAAACCCTGCCGATCAGCACGTCTCATGGAACGCTGGAGTTGGTTGCATCAGAGATGTCAGCCAACGTTGGCCGGACATTGCCGGCACAGTTTTCGGGGAGGCATATTATGTCCGGCGCGTTCAACACCTACCCGTATGGTCAGGAATATGGATATTTCGAGATCACGGCCCGGGTTCCGAAAGGAGACGGTCTATGGCCGGCCTTCTGGATGAACCCAGTTGCCATGACGAAGACCTCAGAGATTGACATCTCAGAAATTCTCGGCATCGATACCACTACGTCCCACAGCACCCTCCATACGAACGACTCAGCCTGGTTAGCGAAATCCCAGAACAGTTTAACTGGAGTTGCATACAAGGCTCCGGAGGATCTTTCACAGGGATTCCACAGCTATGGTGTCGATTGGGGTCCGCAGACAATTACGTTTTATCTTGATGGGATATCGATCAAGACATATTCTACACCGTCCGACATGCATCAGCCGTTCTTCATCATTGCCAATCTTGCCGTTGGAAATCCGAGCGGTTGGGGCGGAGGAGTGGGCTCGAACACAGCGTTCCCATCTACTTTCAGCATCTCGTCCGTCCGGGTGTGGCAGCGCCCCACATACACGCCGTAGGTAGTTTCTTGATCCTGAAGTCTTGCTGATTTGGTTGATTCCGGTGCAGAAGCGCCGGATGATACCAGGATGCTGATGAAGGGCTTGCCATCGACCTGGGTTCTGCCGAGGTAGGGTGGCACATGCTCCCAGACGATGCCGCCCTGGGGCGTGACCTGAAAGAAGCGGCCGTCCCAGTCGAGCTCGCCGACCGTCCTGTTGGCGAAGATCCCGCTCAAGGCCGGTAATGCCAGGATGACGGCGGCGAAGGCGCGCGGTCTGGCTTTCAGTCGCATGGATTGTCCGGACGGGTGACGAGACGCCGTGGGGGCAGACGATCGATTGGCAGCGCTGGTCTGTCAACATGCCCATGTGTAGTGGCGCGGAAGTATGGACATCGAGTAATCGCGGCGGGGACATAAATATTCATAATAACGCGATCCAGGCTTTCTCGCCCGGTAGCTCGCACCATCGGAAGCGGTCCGATCTGGCGGCGGGCGTCTTCCGTCGCGAGCTCGATGTCTGCATTGCTGAGGCCGCGGCGTTGGCATGCAGATATCGGCCGGGCGACGCACCGTTCCGGTGGCTAGAGCGTCATGCCGGCTTCCTGGTATCCGCCCTAAACCGCCTCCTCGCGTGTGAGCTCCGCCATCTCGGCCATGGCCGCCTTTGCGGTGATGGCTGGCAGAGGCGTGTCGGAGGAGGGTCCGGAACGGCCCGGCTGCAGCCGCCGCGTCAGCAGGAAGGCTGCCACGACCGCCAGGATGCCGAACAACACCCCGCCCAGCGATTGCCCGATCAGCACACCCGCGGCTCCATAGTGGACGCCGACCAGGACGAACGGGATCGTGCCCAACGTCGCCCGTCCCCAGTTGAACAGGGTCGAGAGCAGGGGGGCTCCGAGGTTGTTGAAGGCGGTGTTGGCCACGAACAGCGCACCGGTGAACAGGAAGCCCGCCACGGTCCAGGAACAGAACAGATGCACCAGGGTCGCCGCATCGCCGCTGGCCGAGAACAGCCGGATCAGCAGGTTCTGCGACAGGGCCAGGATCGCCCACATCAGCAGCACGCATCCCTGCACCAGCAGCAGGGCGCAGCGTAGCGTCTGCCGCACGCGGGGGACCTGACCGGCTCCGAGGTTTTGCGCCATGATCGGCCCGACCGAGCCGGTGAGGGCGAACACGAAGGCGAACGCGACCGGCACGATGCGGTCGATCGTCGCCTGTCCCGACACCGCCTCCAGCCCGAAGCGCGCCATGTAGTGGGTGGTGAAGGCGCTCCCGGCCGGTGTGGCGAGATTGGTCAGGATCGCCGGCAGCGCCACGTCCGCGACTGGCCTTGCATCGGCCAGCAGCGAGGTCCAGACCGGGCGCTGCAGGATGCGGTGGCGGCGCACCGCGAGCAGGCCGAGGCCGGCGGCGGTGGCGCGAGAGATCACGGTGCCGATCGCCGCCCCCTCCAGGCCGAGATGCAGGAAGAAGATCAGCAGCGGGTCGATGCAGGCCAGCAACCCCGCGCTCCACAAGGTCACGGTCATCGAGCGGCGCGCGTCGCCGACCGAGCGCAGCAGCGACGAGCAGGCCATGCCGATCGCGATCAGCGGCAGGAAGGGCGAGACGATCGCGACGTTGCGCGCGCTCGCGTGCAGCACGGCGCCGCGCGCGCCCAGGCCACGCAGGATCGGCTCCAGCATCAGCACCGTGCCGAGCCCGATCAGCAGCATCACTGCGGCCATCACCACCATCCAGGCGGAGGCGATGCGACGCGCCTCGTCGTTGCATCCGGCGCCGATGCGGCGCGACACCACGGCGCCGAGCCCGATCGACATCCCGATCGAGACGGCCAGCTGCAGGTAGCTGACCGCCCCGGTAAAGGCGACCGCGGCGGTCAGGGCGCGGTCATGCAGCATCGAGATATAGAGCAGGTTGAGCAGGTCGACCGAGAACACCGCGACCAGCCCGAGGCAGCCGGTCCCGGCCATGACCACGGTGTGACGAAGGATCGAGCCGGTGCAGAAGCGCGCCGTCCTTCCGGGCTGTTCTGCCGCTATTGGCGCGGATGCCATCGTCATCCCTGGTATCCGCAGCAAGTCAGCGCGTCGAGCATGTGCGGCGGCGGCGGCGCGGTTGCCGACACCGGTGGCACCAGCGGCAGATGGATCGTGCGCGCCAGCAGATGCAGCCGCTGCTCCGGCGATGGCGCGCCATAGACCGGATCGCCCAGGATCGGACAGCCCAGGCTGGCGCAATGCACGCGTGCCTGGTGTGTGCGTCCGCTCCGCAGGCGCAGCTCCAGCCAGTGCAGGCTGCCCGAACTTCCCAGCACGGTGTAGTCGGTCCGTGCGATCGCTCCCTGTGTATCGACGATCATCCGCCATCCGCAGGCGGGGTCGCTCTGCTTGGACAGGGGCACGTTGATCTGGCCGGACCGGGCCGGGGGCACGCCCGTCACCACGGCCCAGTAGGTCTTGCCGGCCCGGCTTTCGGCGAAACAGGCCTGTGCCTCGTGCAAGGCCGCGCGACGCAAGGCGATCACCAGGCAGCCCGCGGTGTCGGCATCCAGCCGGTGCGCGAGCCACGGGCCGTCGCGGCGACGCGAAAGCTGGCCGAACCAGTCCTCCACCGAGGCGCCGCCGCCCGGTCCCGGATGCACCTTCAGCCCGGCCGGCTTGTCGAGCACGACGAAGCGTGGGTCTGCGAATAATACCGATGGCTGGCCCAGGGACATGTTCAGGCGCGCGCCGCCCGGTCCATATGCGGCAGCAGCAGCGCCAGGATGCCGATCGCCGGCAGCCAGGCGCAAAGACGGTAGACCTCGACGATGCCGACGTGATCGGCCACGACCCCAAGCACCGCCGCACCCAGGCCGCCCATGCCGAAGGCCAGGCCGAAGAACAGGCCCGAGACCATGCCGACGCGCCCGGGCAGCAGCTCGGTGGCATAGACCAGGATCGCCGGGAAGGCCGACGCCAGCACCACCCCGATCACCACGCTCAGCGCGATCGTCCAGTCGAGCCCGACATGCGGCAGCAGCAGGGTGAAGGGCAGCACGCCGAGGATCGAGCCCCAGATGACGTATTTGCGGCCGATCCGGTCGCTGATCGGACCTCCTGCCACGCTGCCGGCCGCGGCGGCGGCGAGGAACACGAACAGGTCGATCTGGGCCACCTGCGTGGACAGGCCGAAACGATGCTCCAGATAGAAGATGTAGTAGCTCGTGAAGCTGGCGAGGTAGAAAAATTTCGAGAACATCATGGCGACCAGCACTGCCATCGCCATGCCGACCCGCCTGTGGCTGAGCCCATGCACGACTTCGGCGATACGCTGGCGGCCGGCCATCTGCCGGTTCTGCCGCGCATACCAGCGGCCGATCCAGCCCAGCAGCATCATGCCGGACAGGGCCGCAACGCAGAACCAGGCCAGGCTCGTCTGCCCGTTCGGCAGCACCACGAAGGCGGCCAGCAGCGGCCCGAGCGCCGATCCGAAATTGCCGCCGACCTGGAAGATGGATTGCGCGAAGCCATGCCGGCCGCCGGATGCCAGCCGGGCGATGCGGGAAGACTCCGGGTGGAAGATCGACGACCCGATGCCGAGCAGCGCCGCCGCACCGAGCAGTTCGCCGTAGGAGTGCGCCAGCGCCAGCCCGAGCAGTCCCAGCCCGGAGCAACCCATGCCGGCGGAGAGCGACCAGGGCAGCGGCTTGCGGTCGGTGAACTGCCCGATCAGCGGCTGCAGCAGCGAGGCGGTGATCTGGTAGGTCAGCGTCAGCAGCCCGATCTGGCCGAAGGAGAGATGGAAGCCGCCCTTGAGCAGCGGATAGATCGCCGGCAGCAATGACTGGATGGTGTCGTTGAGCATGTGGCAGACGCTGATGACGCCCAGCACGAGGCCCGCGACCCCCCTGGCGTCGCTCTGTTCCCGAAGACGTATCGGCTCGCGTGCGAGGCTTTGGCTCATGAAGACTTTCCTGCAGCGAGTGGTCTCGAGGCTCTACCCCTGGCGGCATGAGGATTCCACCCCGTGATACCATCCCCGGTGGCTTTCAGCGGGCCGGGGCTGTAGCAGCAGACGCATGCCTACCCTGATCGCCATACCTTCCGTCTCACCGCTGCCTTTCCTTGGTGATGGCCTGCACGGTAACGCCCGCAAGCGCGCGATGTTTGCGCTCGCCTTGTCGGTACTGCTCTCGACGCTGGATTATTCGGTCGCCAACGTCGCCCTGCCGACCATCGCGCAAGACATCCACACCACCGCGGCGGCCTCGATCTGGGTGATCAACGCCTACCAGCTCGCCAGCCTGATCAGCCTGCTGCCGCTCGCCTCGCTGGCCGAGATCAAGGGCCAGGACCGCATATGCCGGATCGGGCTGATGGTGTTCATCCTGTCGTCGGCCTGCTGTGCCGCCTCGCGGACCTTGCCGGAGCTGGCCTTCTCCCGCGTATTGCAGGGGCTGGGGGGCGCCTGCATCATGAGCGTGAACGCCTCGCTGGTCCGCTTCATCTATCCCAACGCCATGCTCGGCCGCGGCATGGCGCTGAACGGCCTGGTGATCGCACTGGGCGTGGCGCTAGGCCCGACGGTCGCGGCGATGGTGCTGTCGGTGGCGAGCTGGCGCTGGATCTTCCTGATCAACCTGCCGCTCGGCCTGGCCGCGCTGCTGTTCGCGACCACCAGCCTGCCGGTGGTGCCGCGCGTGGCCGACGGGCGCCGCTTCGATGCGATCAGCGCCGCGCTCACCGCGCTGTCGTTCGGCCCGCTGGTGGTCGGGCTGGACCGGCTCGCCCATCATGGCAGCCTCGGGGTGTCGCTGCTGCTGATCGCCTCGGGCGCGGTCTGCCTGGTCTGGCTGGTGCGGCGCCAGCTCGATATCCCTGCGCCGCTGCTGCCGGTCGACCTGCTTCGGCTGGGCGGATTCCGGACGGCGTTCTCGGTCGGCTTCCTGGCCTTCATCGCCTCGAATTTCTTCATCATCGCCATGCCGTTCTTCTTCGAGCTGCAGTTGCATCGCTCCGCCGTGCAGACCGGGCTGCTGATCACCCCCTGGCCGATCGCCATCGTGGCGGTGGCCCCGCTGGTCGCGCGTATCGCCGACCGCTATTCGGCCGGGCTGCTGTCCAGCGCCGGGTTGTGCGTGACCGGCACCGGCTTCGCCCTGCTCTGGCTGATGCCGGCGCATCCGTCGAATTTCGACATCGCCTGGCGGATCGCGCTGGCCGGCAGCGGCTTCGGTTTGTTCCAGCCGCCGAACAACCGCGCCATCCTGACCTCCGCACCTCGCCACCGGTCCGGCGGCGCCAGCGGCATGGTGTCGGTCGCGCGCCTGCTCGGCCAGACCATCGGCGCCATGCTGGTCGCCCTGGTGTTCGAGTGGGTACCGCATAATTCCGCACGGCATTGCCTGGCCTTTGGCGCGCTGGTGGCGCTGGCGGCGGCCCTGCTCAGCGCCGGGCGGCTGTGGAGCGGGACCCCCGGGGGCGGCGCCTCGTAGCGGATGCGGAGGTTGCGAATTTTAGAGACCGAGCGTCATCTTCGCGGCTGCGGAGCCAATGTCAGTAATGATCTTGATGGCCGCGTCGTATGCCGTCTTGTCGAGCTTCGATAGCAGGCCCGTCAGGCGTCCAGCGGCTTGTGCCGTAAACGGAGCTTCCTGCGCGATAGGCTTGACTATGGCCGAAACGGCCGATGCGTCCTCGGGTTCAAGGTTGGACCGGAGCAGGCGAACAAGCTCCATCATGGCGGATTCTCGCTCCGCTGCGGCGGCCATACCAGAATGCGTATCATGGTGCCGCATGACCGAAGTGGCCAGGCGAAGTAGGCGGCCTGCGGCCTCGGGATCATAAGGCACTTCCGCCACAGCCAGGCATGCGCGGCGCATCGCGTCGATCTCTTCTCCGTAACGGAGCGGGTTATCAGGCGCAGAATACCAATGGACTTCTTCGGCCAACTTGTGCGCAGCCACGCCGAACGCTTCCAGGAATTCAAAGCAGGAGTCGCTCAAAGCCATTCGTTACTCTTTCACCTCAGTGCCGTTCACGTTCCGCCACTGGTGGCTGACGTCATGGCACTCGCTCGTCATCGTCAAATGCTACAAGACGCTGCAGGGTGTCCGGCCCCTGCGCTGCGGCCAAGAGTGCCGGCCAGTTGCCGGGCGGCTTCCCGCTCGCCAGCATTCTTGTAAAAACGGCATACGGATCGGTGCCGGCACCGGCCTTGCGTAGCGTGTCGCGATCGTTGACCCAGGCATACACGATCACCTTGGCGCGTAAATCGGCTCGGAAGAACAACCGAAACCGATTGCCTGCGAACT
>CAXSEE010000197.1:0-7816 GCA_964235615.1 uncultured Acetobacteraceae bacterium
CGCGCCGAGCCTGGCGCCGCGGGTGATGCCGATCCTGATCCGGCACATGCTGCGCGTCACCGACACGGTCGAGGGCGAACTGGACCGGCGTGTCGGCAAGCCGGTGGACATGATCTCGGTGCTGCAGCGGCTGACCCTGGATATCGCCGGCCAGTCGATGTTCTCCCTGGAGATGGGCCGCTTCGGCGGCGATATGCGCGCGCTGATGCTCCGCTACGCGCTGAACCACGCCAAGGTCGGCGTGCTCGACCTGATGCTGCCGGCTCATGTGGCGTCGCCGCTGGATCGTGGCCGGGCGGCGTTCCGGCAGGACTGGCTGGCGCTGATCGACCGCATCATCGAGGCCCGCGACCAGGTGCCGCGGGACTCTGGATCGAGCAGCGGGGGATCAGGCGGCGGGACATCGGGCGGCGGCGAGGCGCGCGACCTGCTCGACCTGCTGCGCGCGGCCCGTGATCCGGAGACCGGGGAGGGCTTCGACCAGGCGCAGCTGCGCGACGAGGTCTCGACCCTGATCCTGGCCGGCCACGAGACCACGGCGGTGTCGCTGTTCTGGGCCTGCTATATCGCCGCCCGCCGGCCGGAGATGCAGGAACGCATCGCCGCCGAAGCCGAGGCGGCGGATCTGTCGGCGCCGGACGCGGTGCAGCGGCTCCCCTTCACCCGCGCCTTCCTCGACGAGACGCTGCGCCTGTATCCGCCGGCCTATCTGATCGTGCGCGAGGCGCAGGCGGCCGACGAGATCGCTGGCAGAAAGGTCGAGGCTGGCACGGTGGTCAGCATCTCGCCCTGGGTGCTGCACCGGCACCGGCTGCATTGGCTGGACCCGGAGCGCTTCGATCCGGGCCGTTTCCTGCCCGGTGTCACGCCGCCGGACCGCATGGTCTACATGCCGTTCGGCGCCGGTCCGCGCATCTGCGTCGGTGCGCAATTCGCCCTGACCGAGGGCGTGCTGGTGCTGGCCCGGCTGCTGCGGCGCTTCCGGCTCGGCCTGATCGGCAGCCCGATGGTGCAGCCGCGCGGGTTGATCACGACCCAGCCGGACCGGCGGGTGCCGTTTCTTCTGAGCCACCGGTAGACGCACGGTCCTGGCCCTGAATGCAACGAAGGCTCCGGAGGGATACCCCCGGAGCCTTCCATTGTCTGAAGTGCTAAGTTGAGTGGCTGATCAGGCCGGCATCTCGCCAAAGGGGGCGCGGGTCGTGACGACCTCAATCCAGGTCACTTCAAGCGAAGCCTTCGTCAAACAATGAGACACTGGATCACCTCCTTTCAGTTGTTGATGATCAATAAGTAGGCCCGCCTACCCAGGTCTTTCAAGCGATTCTCATCGCGGAATTCTAACTTTCAAGCGAGGCCCGCATGCCCTCCCTGTTCGACCCGATCCGCCTTGGCGCCATCCAGGCTCCCAACCGCATCCTCATGGCCCCGCTGACACGCGGCCGCGCGACCCGCGCGTATGTGCCGACGCCGATCATGATCGAGTACTACACCCAGCGCGCCGCGGCCGGATTGATCATCACCGAGGCCACCGGCATCAGCCAGGAGGGCCTGGGCTGGCCCTACGCGCCCGGTATCTGGTCCGACGAGCAGGTGGCCGCGTGGATCCCGGTGATCGACGCGGTGCATCGCGCCGGCGGTCGCATCGTCTGTCAGCTCTGGCACATGGGCCGGCTCGTGCATCCGGACTTCCTCGGCGGTGCCGCGCCGGTTTCGGCCTCCGCCATCACCGGGCCGGACCAGGCGCATACCTATGAAGGCAAGAAGCCGTACGGCGAGCCGCGCGCGCTCGACATCGCCGAGATCCCGCGCCTGCTCGGCGACTACCGCCGCGCGGCGGAGAATGCCCGGCGCGCCGGCTTCGACGGGGTCCAGATCCATGCCGCCAATGGCTATCTGATCGACCAGTTCCTGCGCGACGGCAGCAACCACCGCACCGATGCCTATGGCGGCCCGATCGACAACCGCATCCGCCTGCTGCGCGAGGTGACGCAGGCGGTGGCGGACGCTATCGGCGCGGATCGCACCAGCGTGCGGCTGTCGCCGAACGAGCCGGTCCAGGGCGTCGACGACAGCGATCCGGCAGCCCTGTTCAGCGCTGCCGCCGTTGCCCTCGGCAAGATCGGCATCGGCTTCATCGAGCTGCGCGAGCCCGGGGAGAAGGGGACGTTCGGCAGGGCGGCACGGCCGCCGGTGGCGCCGGCGATCAAGCAGGCGTTCGGCGGCCCGCTGGTGTTGAACTCGGATTATGACGGCGCCAGCGGCCAGGCGGCGCTGGATGCCGGGGAAGCCGACGCCATCGCCTTCGGCCGCGCCTTCATCGCCAATCCGGACCTGCCGGAACGCATACGGGTCGCGGCGCCACTGAACAAGGACGTGCGGGAAACCTGGTACAGCCAGGGGCGCGAGGGCTACACCGACTACACGACGCTCGACGCCGCGTAATCGACGAGATACGGGTCTAGACGTCCAGCAGCTCGACGCTCCTGGCATGCTCCTGGATGAACTGGAAGCGCAGCTCCGGGCGTCGGCCCATCAGGCTCTCGACCATGGTGCTGGTCTCTGCGCGGTCTTCCATGGCGGCGACCACCTTGAGCAGCGTGCGCCGAGCCGGGTCCATGGTCGTCGTCTTGAGGTCGGCCGGCGGCATCTCTCCCAGACCCTTGAAGCGGCTGACATCGACCTTCGCGTTGGCCTTGAAGGCCGACTTCAGCTTGCGCTCCCGGTCGCGGTCGTCCATCGCGTAGACCGTCTTGGCGCCCTGGGTGAGCCGATACAGCGGCGGCTGCGCCAGATAGAGATGCCCCAGCCGTATCAGGTCGGGCAGCTCTCGGTAGAAGAAGGTCATCAGCAGCGATGCGATATGCGCGCCGTCGACATCGGCGTCGGTCATGATGATGACGCGGCCATAGCGCAGCCGGCTGATGTCCGCGCGCTCGCCGACGCCGCAGCCGAGCGCCTCGACCAGGTCGCGCAACTCCTGGTTCTGGCGCAGCTTTTCCGTCGTGGCGCTGGCGACGTTGAGGATCTTGCCACGCAGCGGCAGCACCGCCTGGGTCTCGCGGTTGCGCGCCTGCTTGGCCGAGCCGCCGGCGCTGTCGCCCTCGACCAGGAAGATCTCGGTCTCGGCGGCATTCTCGCGCGTGCAGTCGGTCAGCTTGCCGGGCAGCCGCATCCGCCGGGTGGGTGACTTGCGCGGCGTCTCCTTTAGCTCGCGCCGACGCAGGCGCTCCTCGGCCCGCTCGATGACGAAGGCGAGCAAATTGTCGGCCTGTGCCGGATGGCCGGACAGCCAATGGTCGAGGCGGTCGCGCAACGCGGTCTCGACCAGCCGGGTAGCCTCGCTGTTGGTCAGCTTCTCCTTGGTCTGGCCCTGGAACTGCGGCTCGCGTATGAACACCGACAGCTTCGCCGCCACCGCGCCGAGCAGGTCCTCGGCGGTGACCTGGGTGGCGCGCTTATTGTGCCGGTGCTCGCCCCAGGCGCGGAACCCCTTGAGCAGCGCGTTGCGGAAGCCGGTCTCGTGGGTGCCTCCCTGCGTGGTCGGGATGGTGTTGCAGAACGAGCTGAGCTGCGGCTCGCCCGCTTCCAGCCAGGCGATCGCCCATTCCAGCCGGCCGGTGCTCGCGCCATTGGCCGCGGTCGGCAGCTCGGCCTCGCCGGACCAGAGCTCGGCCAGAGCAGGGCTGGTCTCGCCGAGCTCGTCGCGCAGGCTGTCGGCGAGGCCGCCCGGGAAATGCAGCAGGGCTTCGGCCGGGACATCCTGGGTCGCAAAGGTCGGGTCGCAACTCCAGCGCAGGGTGACGCCGCGGAACAGGAAGGCCTTGGAGCGGCACAGGCGATACAGCCGCGCCGGATTGAACTTCAGCTCGCCGAAGATCTCGGTGTCCGGCAGGAAGCGGATCTGGGTGCCGCGCCGGTTCTGGGTGATGCCGACCTTCTGCAGTTTGGTCACCGGGTGGCCGCGCTCGTATTCCTGACGCCAGATCGTGCGCTCGCGCGCCACCTCGACCTCGAGCCTGGATGACAGCGCATTGACTACCGACGAGCCGACCCCGTGCAGGCCGCCGGAGGTGGCGTAGGCGGCGCCGGAGAATTTGCCGCCGGAATGCAGGGTGGTGAAGATCACCTCCAGCGCGGACCGGTCCCTGAACTTCGGATGGCGATCGACCGGGATGCCGCGGCCATTGTCGCGCACCGTCAGCCAGTTGCCGGCTTCGAGCGAGAACTCGATCATGCTTGCGTGTCCGGCCACCGCCTCGTCCATGGCGTTGTCCAGGATCTCGGCGGCGAGGTGATGCAGGGCGGTCTCGTCGGTGCCGCCGATATACATGCCCGGCCGGCGCCGGACGGGCTCCAGCCCTTCGAGCACCTCGATGTCGCTGGCGGAGTAGCTGGACGACGGCAGGGACGCCTTGGGTTCGCTCGGTCTGGGCGTCGCTTCCATCTTGGGCCCAACCCTGGTCGATCCAGCCCCGGGGGATCCAACCTGGCGGGAGCTTGTCCTGGCCACCGATTGAGACTCCTGCAGCTTGCCCGGCAGCTTGGGGGGAAAGAGGTTGTTCATGATGTGTTCTTGCGTGCCCAATTCATGCCCGTCAAGCTCCCGTATCCGTCAAGCCCGCTTTTCGATGGGCCCGCTTTTCCATCAGGCCCGCTTTTTCATCGTGCCCGCTTTTTCATCGTGCCAGTTGCCAGGTCAGCTATGGTGTCGGGCATGGCCGGCGCGGATGCGGCTCGAGCGGCGGCTGCCTTTCGAGACGACAGGCACGCCGCAGGTCTCGTAGACCGCCGGTTGCACGATGTCTTTCGCCTCGGCGTAGTTGCCTAGGTCGCGGCCATTGTCGAGTGACGCGACCTCGTCGAACATGCTCATCCGCTGGTCGCAGAAGGAGGTGCCGGCCTGCAGGCCGCGCTCGGACTGAACATTGGCCAATTGCGTGATGTAGTCGTCATGTTCCTTCTGGGCAGAACGGCCATAGGACGCGGTGAAATAACTCGTCAGCGCGCGCTCCTGCTCCGTGAGGTCGGGGCGGAACTTCTCGACGAACGCGTTGTAGCGGTCCTGCGCGGCGCATGAGAGGGCAGTGACCATCAGCTCGCTCTTGAGCCCTTCCACATCGAACGCCTGACGCGCTGGAGACATCCCGCACGATGAGGCTGCCAGCGCCTGCGGGCCAGCCATCATGATGCCGGCCAACAGGATCGCGTTCACGAATCGGACGGTGGCACCAGGAGTTAGACGGAACGGCATGCAGGTTTCCAGACCGGGTATGAATCAGAGCAGCGCGAATAGGCCGCAGGGTTCAAGGTAAGGCAAGCAGGCATTCGCGGGCAAACGGTGAAGCGGGGATTTATGCGGCGGCATGATCCGATCGACGATCCGAGGCTTCCGCAGGAGAGGGGCTTGCTCTACAGGGAAGCCCTCCGGCTGACGGCGCATCGCGGGTCCCGACGTGGATCTCGATGGCTGCATTGCCGACCCGGGCAAGACCTGAGCGGAGCTATATCTAGTGCTTGTGCGTGTCGCGTTCGTCTGTCTGACCCTGACCGGCCTGCTTGCAGGCTGTGCCCAAAGGCCGCAGCCGGCGCTGGCGCCGGTCGCGCCCAACCCGTTCGGCTATTTGAAGCATTCGGCGGTCTGCACCACTGGTCCGGTCCGTATGCAGGGCGCGCAGGATCGCGCCGTGGAGATGAAGACACGCAGCGACGACGGGCTGTGCGGTATAGCGATCAGCCAGCCGGAAGGCGACGCCTATGCCTCGTTCGTGCTCGCCACCCTGCCGGTGCACGGCAACAGCTTCATCTACAACTACAACAGGCAGACCTACGTGACCTACACCGCCAACACCGCCTATGCCGGTCCGGACGCCTTCACCGTCAGCCTGATCCCGGGTGGCGGCAAGCCGCGGACCAGCCTTGCCATGTCGATCTCCGTGGATAACACGGGCGTGGTGCTGCCGCCTCCGCCGGTGGCGGCCAAGGCCGCGCCAAAGACCAGGACGCACCGCAGGCGTCACAGGCCGGATCAGCAATAGCCTGCCGGCTGCCGGTCATGCCCTGGCCGTGTCGAACAGCGGCGGGATCGGCGAGGAGACCGGGACATCACGGACCAGAAGGCCACCGGCTCCCTGACGGCGATCGACCCGGACCCTTCGGGTCATGACGGACCCCATGCGCCGGTCCTGATCACCGGCTGGCTGGGGACGCGTCTGCGCCGCCTGCCGGGTCCGCGGGCGATCGTCCGCCAACTCGGACCGGGCCTGGTAACCGGCGCCGCGGACGACGATCCGAGCGGCATCGCGACCTACTCCCAGGTCGGCGCGCAATACGGCTACGCGCTCGGCTGGACCGTCCTGCTCACCATTCCCTTCCTGGTGGTGGTGCAGGAGATCAGCGGCAGGCTGGGCCGCATCACCGGGCATGGCCTGGCGGCGGCGATGCGCCAGGCCATGCCGGCCTGGCTGGTAACCCTGCTGGTCGGGCTGCTGGTGATCGTCAACGTCATCAACCTGGGTGCCGACATCGGCGCCATGGCCGCCTCGGTGAAGCTGGTCGTGGGCGGCCCACAGCGCGCCTATGCCCTGCTGATCGCCGCTTTCTGTGCCGGTTGCGAGATCTGGCTCGCCTACAAGCGCTACGTGACGGTGCTGAAGTGGCTGACCCTGTCGCTGTTCACCTATGTCGCCCTGCTGTTCGTCGTCCATCTGCCGCTGCGCGAGGCGCTGCTCGGCGCGCTGGTGCCACGGCTCTCCGTTGGTCACGCGGCCATCACGGCGCTGGTCGCGGTGCTGGGCACGACGATCAGCCCCTATTTGTTCTTCTGGCAGGCGGCGACCGAGAGCGAGGACATGATCACGTCGCCGGACCCGCGGCCTTTGCGCGAGCATCCCGCCGACGCACCGGCGCAACTGACGCGAATCGGGATCGACACCGTTACCGGCATGGTGCTCTCGAACCTGGTGGCGCTTGCAGTGATCGACGGGGCTGCCGCCACCCTGCATGCGCACGGCGTCACCAACGTCGCAACCGCGGCAGATGCCGCCGCGGCGCTGCGGCCGATCGCCGGGCCGCTGGCGTCCCTGGTGTTCGCCGCCGGCATCATCGGCACCGGCCTGCTCGCCGTGCCGGCGCTGGCGGGGTCGGCGGCCTATGCCGTGGGCGAGACATTGGGCTGGACCGTCGGGCTCGGCCGCCGCGCGATGGAGGCGCGTGCCTTCTACGGCATGATCGCCCTGGCGACGCTGCTCGGCACCGCGATCGTCTTCTCGCCGCTCGACCCGATGAAGGCGCTGTTCTGGAGCTCGGTGATCAACGGCGTGATCGCCACCCCGATGATCGCCGCCCTGGTCGCGGTGAGCTCGCGGCGGGAGGTGATGGGATCGCTGGTGCTCTCCGGCCCGCTCCGCGTCATGGGTTGGCTCACGGCGGTCATGATGGCCGCGGCGACCGTGGCGATGCTCACGATCTAGTATCTTTGCAGAGAGGGCGGCACTCGAAGCGGCGGATCTCCGGCTGGCTGAGCAGGAACGCGGCGCTCCCGAGCACGCAAATGCCGCTCAACCCCAGACTGGCCGGCGCTCCAAGCAGGCCCATGGCAGGCCCCGCCAGGACATAGCCCACAGGGTTCAGGCCCATGTTCGCAAGCTGGACCATGGCCATGGTCCTCGACAGCATCGAACGGGCGATCTCCCTCTGGATGGCGGTGATGGTCAGGACGCTGAGCATCGCGGCACCGATGCCGAAGGCGACACATCCAACGACGACTACTGCGAGCGGCGCGTGGAAGGCGAGCAGGAACATGGGGACGGACAGC
>CAXSEE010000198.1:0-7809 GCA_964235615.1 uncultured Acetobacteraceae bacterium
AGCTTCCTGAACTCCTGCGCCTCGTCCACGATCAGCTGGTCGATGCCGATCTCGGCGATGGTCAGCAGATCGTCCTTGCGCGCGCCGAGCGCCTCCAGCTTGGCTTCCAGGCCCTCCTTCATGCGCTCGATGCGCTTGCGGGTGATGCGGTCGTCGCCGTCGACCTTCTCCAGCAGCGTCGCGTAGCTGGCGAGAGCGTCCTGGATCAGCCGCGCCTCGAACGCGGCCGGGGCGGGGATGAACTTGAAGGCCGAGTGGGTGATCACGATGCAGTCCCACGTCGCCGTGGCCGCACGCGCCAGGAAGCGCTGCCGCTTGTCCTTGGAGAAGTTGCTCTCGTCGGCGACCAGGATACGGGCGTTCGGATACAGCAGCAGGAACTCGCGGCTGGCCTGCGCCAGGCAGTGCCCGGGCACCACCATCATCGCCTTGGAGATCAGGCCGAGCCGCTTCTGCTCCATCACCGCGGCGGCCATGCTGAAGGTCTTACCCGCGCCGACCGCGTGGGCGATGTAGGTGCCGCCGGCGGTGACGATGCGCCAGATCACCCGCTTCTGGTGGTCGCGCAGGCTGATGACGCTGCTCGCACCCGGCAGCTGCAGGTGCCGCCCGTCGAACGCGCGCGGCACCAGGTTGTTGAACCGGTCGTTGTACAGCCGCGTCAGGCGCCCGGCTCGTTCCACGTCGGTCCAGACCCAGCGCTCGAACGCCTGCTTGATCTTGCCCAGCTTCTCCTTGGCCGCCTCCGTGTCGACCGGGTTGAGCTTGCGATGCTCGCCGTCGGCATCCCTCCAGATGTCGTAGATCTGCGGGATCGAGGCGTTCAGCGCGTCCCACAGCAGCTCGCCCGCATGACGTCGCGCGGTGCCCCACTCCGACGTGGCGGCGGCGTGCCGGGCGAAGGCGTCGATGTCGAGCGACCAGCTCGCCACCTCGACGGTGTGTCGGACGATCGTCTCGATGCCGATCACCTGGGCCGAGAACAGCTCCACGATCTCCGCCGGGATCCAGGGTGCGCCCAGGCGCGCGGTGATCTCGGACGGCTTCAGATCGACCGGCTGCACCCGCTTCAACGCCTCCACGTTGCGCGCGTAGGCCGGGTCGAGCGCCGCCGCCGCGGCTGCGATCACCAGCTTGGTGCGGACCGCGCCGGACAGATAGGCGTCCGCCGTCTCCCAGGCCTCGTAGCCTACCGCTGTCAGCGTCGGGTTAAGGAACACTGCCTCGCCAAGGTCGGCCAGGGCCTCCTCGCGCGGCCGGCCGAGCATCTCGGCGATGCGCGCCACGTCCACGTGGCCGACCTCGTGAAGCGTCACCGCCAGGGCATCGGCCGCCGACGTGATCACCGGCTCGGCCGGCGGATGGATCACGCGCTCGTTGAAGATCGGCCCCATGCTGCCGATGCCGGTCTCCTCGTCGTAGCTTTCGATCGACGACACCAGCCAGACGTCCGGGTCATCGAGGAACGGCGACAGGTTCGGCCGACGCACGGTCTCGCGGGTCTCGCCCGTCCTGGCGTCCGTGCTGACGCTGATGCTGGTCTGGTTGATCGGTCCGAACTGCCGCACGAAGCCCTGGTAGGCGGTGCGCAGCCGGCCCTGCAGCATGCCCCAGGGCTCGTTCACCTCCTGCGCCCGCAGCACCGCACGCACCGCGTCGCGCACCGGCAGCAGCAGGCGGATGATGCGGGCATGCTTGGCGAAGATGCCTTCCTTGACGGTGGCGGACTTCACCGCGACCGGCACCGGCACGCCATCGATCACCTGCATCAGGGCGTTGTCGAGAACGAGGTAGCTGCCCTCCTTGACTGTGGCGCCCTCGGCGGCGGTGCCCACCTGCACGCGTGGGCCGGGCTTGCGGACTGCATTGCCTTCTGAGCCCGCGGCCGCAGCGGTTGCCGCGTAGATGTCGCACGGTAGGCTCTGCAGCGCGGCCGTCAGGCCGGCTTCCGGCGTCAGGGCCGGGTCGGCGTTGCAGGTATAGACCACGCCATACTGGCTCGTGGTGCGGCCGTGCGTGCCCAGCACCATCCGCGGGTTCGCCGCGAAATAGCGGTTCACCGCCTGGGCGGGCTCGTCATCCTCTTCGGGCAGCACCTCGGCAAGGTCGGTCCAGGCGACGCCGTTCGTCGGCCGACCGGCCATCCGGCGCTGGAAGAACAGCACGTCCACCACGACCTCGGTGCCTGCCGCCGCCAGCATGGCGCCCTGCGGCATCCGGATCGCTCCGACCAGGTCGGCCAGCGACGCGATATGCTCCCGCGCTTTCGGGTCGGACTTGTCCATCGTGTATCGGCTGGTCACGAAGGCGGCGAGGCCGCCCACCTTCAGGCGCTCGATCGAGCGGGCGATGAAATAGTCATGCAGGCTGAGGCCAAGCTTGCCGGCCGGATCCTCGGCCCGCACCGTGCGGTCGCTGAACGGCGGGTTGCCGACCGCCAGGTCGAACGTCTCGGGCAGGCGGGCCTTGGTGAAGTCTTCGTTGCGGATCCACGCCTCGGGATACAGCAGCCTGGCGATCCGTGCCGTGGTCGGGTCCATCTCGATGCCGGTGGCGGCGGACCGTGCCGCCATCTTCTCCGGCATCATCGCCAGGAACAGGCCGGTGCCGCAGCCGGGTTCCAGCACGCTGCCGCCCTTGAAGCCGAAGCGGGCCAGGGCCGACCACACTGCCCGCACCATGAACTCGGGCGTGTAGTGGGCATACTGCGTGGAGCGCGCGAGGGCTGACATCTCCGCCGGCGACACCAGCTGCTCCAGCTCGCTGCCGAGATCCTCCCAGCCCGGCCGGAAGGCTTCGCCGGCACGGCGGAACAGCGTGTTCGCCAGCTCGCCGGCGCCGAAGCCCACGAACCGCGCCAGGCGGTCCTGCTCGTCCGCCGTGGCGTGGCGGTCCTCGCCCTCGATCTCCTGCAGCAGCCGGATCGCGGCCAGGTTGTCGGCCGCGCGGGCCTTCCAGCCCTTGGCCAGGGCGCGCTCGCCCTCGAGCCGGAACATGCGCGCCGGCACCCGGACCGCGGGCACCTCCGCCACTTCGGGCGTCACATCCTCGCGGAAGCGCGGGCCCGAGCTGGCGCTCAGCGTGAAGCCGCCCAGGGCGGTGGTGTCGAATAGTGAAAGCGTCAGTTGAGACATGGAATGTCGTCCTGCAGGCGAACGCCGACCGCCCGGCTGCCTGTGAGGCGCCGGGGATCAGGTTCGGATGAGGCCCGCCCTTCAGGGGCAGGCGGAAAGGGGTGTCAGTCGGTGTCGATCAGAAGGCGGCTACCAGGCGCCGCAGGACGCCTCGATCAGGGTGCGTTCCACCGGATCCACCTGACCCAATGCCGCGCGATGCGGGACGGAACCGGTGCGTGCGCGGGCGACAACATAATCCCAGGCATCGCGATCGTCGGCGAAGCTGGCAAAGCCGGGCTGCGGGAAATCCAGCTTCTGCAGCTGGATGATTGGGCTGCTGTCCAGATGCGTGCCGCAATCCGAGACGGTCCAGCCTTCCTGCTGTGCCAGGTCAGGCATGCTGGTTGAATTTGTCGTAGTGCTCATCTGCGGGATCTCCTTCGTCTTCTTTCCTGAAGACCCCTCATCGCGTTCGTCTCGGCCTGTCCCGGGCAACGGCGCGCCCTGGCGCGGGACCGGAGCCACGCGCAGCCGGGCCGCTTGGCCCGGCGAGCCTGGCGAGGACCCACCCGTTTCCCGGGGCAGGTCGAGGCGGTAGCGGCCTCTCTCCTCCCCATTCACTCCTCGTTTCTTTTTTCCGTCAGCCTTCGACCATCAGGAAGCCTGCATTCGGCGTGAGCATGGCCAATGCCTTGGCCACACTTTCCATCATCTCGGTGTTGCGCTCGATGATGGCGGCAACGGGGCTGACGTCACGGTCCAGGATGTTGGCGGACATCTCACGATGCTGCCGTATCATTGCCTGCAGCTCGCTCAACGTGATGCTGAGAGCCGCCGGCGAGACAACACCCACCTCCGGCAGGGGCAGTGGATCAGGCGTCACGCTGACCCAGAGCCCAAGCTCGACAAGATGCAGCACGATCGCCTCCCGATCGTTGCTCTGCAGAGACTTCAGCAGAAGGCGAACCATTTGAGCCGGTGTGGTGGGATTGGACGGAGTTGGCATGACAGCTTCCTGTAATATTGGGTCTTTACAACCGACGATCGACGATGTTCACGCGCGTGGTAGCGCACGCGACGAGCGCACGGCCTACACCAAGCAAGTTAATTAATCGAAACGAACTCCGGGATTCCGCATCCACCCGTCGATAGCGACGGATACGGCTCATCTGTCAGATGGAGATCCAGGCGCCTGATCCGTCCGGCTTCGCGAGAGCCTCGGACAACGGAGATCACAACAACCATCCCTGCGCCGGAACCACCGCGACAGCCGGCAGGAAGGCTGGATCGCAGGCCAGCTGCTGCGGCTTCCGATGCCGGCCATCCCACGTCAGGGCGGGGCAGTGCGTCAGCAGGCCCCGCTTGACGGCCTGTTGATCACGGCCGTGGCAGACCGCCTCGTTGCCCCCGTGGCCACGCTGGCAGGGCGCATCCGCGTCGGCGCCGCACTGGTCGCAGGCGAGCGTCGTCGCCGGATCGCGTGACCATGCCTCGCCGCAGTTCCGGCACTGCACGGGCTTGGGAATGAAGTGGAGTCTGGGCGTCGAGATGCCGGGTTTTACCTGTGCTCGCATCGGTGCTCATCCCTTCGGATTTCTGAACACCTCGTCGCCTCGCATCCCGCTCCTGACTGCAAAGGCGCGCCGTCTTCGGCGCGGGCGACGGCGAGACCAGCGCAGCGGCTCGCTGAGCCTCCCCTTTGCAGTCAGGAGCGGGATGCGATAGGCCGTTGCCTTCTGCATTCCGATTTTAATGCGATCTCTTAAGTTTCCTCGTTTATAATGAACACATTGGCCTTATGGCAGCTCACCTCGACTGCAAGCAGCGTTGTCATGCCTCGATACTTGCTGCCGCTATTTCGCCGGTGACAAAGGCCCGGCGTGGATCACCGCCGCTGAACTGCGCCCGGTCATAGGCTTCGGCCAGGACCTTGCCATCGTGCCCGAGCAGATCCAGCCGGATACTCGGTCGGTATCCCGCAGCTGCGGTCAGCAGCGCCCGAAAATTCGCGAACGCCGTCAACTGACGGCATAGCGCGTCCATCTTATCTTCGCGGATCGGTACAGCAGGAAGATTGCTCGACACTGTCGGGTCATTCGTCATGACGGGTCTCCAGATATGCGAAAGCCCGCCCCGCAAGGCGGACTTTCTGGGCGATCGGGAAAGAAGGGTGATTGAACGGTCTCAGCCGTATCCCGGCACAACAGACGGAAGGCCGTCCGGCAGGCTCATGGCGTTCAGGACATGGATCTCGTAGACGCCGCTGCTGGTCGAGGCGTGCTTTGGCGGCCGGCCGACATTCAGGATTGGCAGCCTGGGCTCCAGTGTTGCGGCATAACATTGCGCTTCATCGTCGGTCAGGTATGACCGGGGTGTGCCACCAAGGCTCCGGTAGACATCCGGATCCGTGACGAGCTCGCCCTGGTCTGCCCAAAGGCCACCCTCCTCGTCTCCAGTTTGGCGCAGGCTTGTGAGGTAGACGGCGACCCAGAACAATGCCTGGTCCGGAACGTCATCCCCTTCGCCATCACGAGCTGTATCCCGCAGTTCGAGCTGCTCGTTCGTTGGAAGTGCCGGATGTGAGAACGGGTCGACCATGGCCTGCAGAGCGTCGCGGACCGCGATCGTGAACTCCGACAACCAGGCGACGGCATCCCCGCCGTTGATCGGTTCGTCCCCAAGGACGGCGGTGCCCCACTTCTCCAGCACCCCCGCCAACAGATCGAGCATAGGGGGCGCACCGGACAGGATCCGCGCGTAGCCCTCTGCTTCACCACGGGCGCGATCGGATCCATCATAGACGATGGCTACATCTACCGAGCCGCCGATGTCGTTACGGCACAGGCAGAAGCCATCTGCCATCTCGTCGGCCAGCTCCTTCACCGTGAGGCGACCCTCGACACACCGGAGCGTGTTGACCTCCTCCAGGAGCCGGCTCATCGCCGTACCTCCTGCATCTGGCGCGCTGGCACGACGGCATCGCGGTCGGACAAGAGGCCAGGCAAGGCCAGCATTGCGTAGAATACCGTCGCCACCAGGACACTTCCCACCACCAGCTGCATTTCCTCGGTCATCTTCATCATTGTCGCTCCTCTGCTGCGTCTTCATGTCTCGAAGACCCAGCCCGACAGCCGCTGCGGGTCGGCTGGCGCAGGGGCGCGCTTCAGCGCGGGCCGTCAGGCCCTTGCCCTTGCGCCAGCCGGCACGTTGCGGCAGGGCCTTATCCTCCTGCCCTCACCTCCTCGCTTGTCGTGTTTGCAGGCCCGCTCATGCCTGCTGGCCTTGCTCGGCTGCAGGACGGTTCCGGAAGCTCTCCGCATGTGATGCGATGGCCACATGACGGCGCGCGACGGCAACCGCGTTCCAGTCCTTATGGCCACGGAAAGGAAGGATCCGGCCGCAGCGAACCTTGGCGGCCGCGGCCAGGCTCATCAGCCTTCGTGCGTAGCGATCACCAGCCTCATCGGCATCCGTAGCGGCCACCAGAACCGCCTCGGGATGCAATGCGATCCTCTGCAGCAGAGCCTCCAGGGCAGCGATCGTGGACGGACCCATGCCACCACTGGTGGCGACGTAGAGAGTATCCGTCCGCAACCGCTCGATCCCCGCCAGGCTCAAGGCGTCGATCGCGGCCTCAAGCACAACGAGGCGCGTCGGTGCCCGAGCGTCAGGACCACCTGGCAGCTGGAAGAGTATCTTGTCGCCGTGCTTGGAGAAGCCCCTGTATTCCGGCCCGCGCATCTCGAAACCGACAATGGTGTCAGCGATGGCATGGTGGGCGAACCAGGCGCTGCCACAGGGCCCTTCTCGAAGGACATCCACCCGTGCAGCAGCCATGAGAACCGGCACTTCCAGGGCACGGGTCTCCGTCAGGTATCGCCAGGTCGGGGAGCCTTCCGACAACCTGCGCCGCGCGTTCCACAGCTCGGCCATCGGCCGGCATGTCTCCTTCTCTCGCGGCAGTGGAGTTGTCACCGGGAAGGACGGGGCGATCCCCGACAGATCGCGCAGCGACTGGCGCACCTGGCCGAAGTTGAGTCCCGGTTCGAGGAACTGGACCAGGGCGAAGACGTCGCCCTTGCTGTCGCCGCGAGGATCCCACCAGCCCCTGCCCTCGTGGTTGACGATCAGCACCTCGCCGGCGCCGCGTCGGTATTTCCAGCAGTGGCGGGTGCTCTCCGCCTTGTCGAGCTGCCACGCCTGCTTCTCCAGCACCGTGGCACAGCTCACCCCTGCCTTGAGGTCATGGATTTCCTGATCCTGCCTGCCCATCGCCCTCGATCCCTGTGCTCAAGATTCGATCCGGCGACCGCGTGCCAGGCGCGGGACAAGGGCATGGGCGTAAGCCCATGGGAGCAAAGCGACGCACCCTTGTGGCGCGTCTGGCTCAAGCGGTAGCAGCTGCATCTTCAGGGGTTCCTCGTGTTCCCCTCTGATCCTCCCTCCTCAGGATGCGAATGGAATTTCACCCACAGGCTTCGCCAACAGCGAGACCGATGGACGGCTCGACAGCCGGTCCGTGAAGCTGCTGTCGAGGCCATCCAGGTTGAGGTGGCACAGCTTGGTGAACCAGCGGCAGGATATGTTGGCGTATCGCCGTCGCGGCCTGCCCGGCTCTTCCGATACCCGGTGCTTGTCGAACATGGCAGCCGATCCACTTTCCTGGATCACGGTTTCATTCTCGCTTCGCCCT
>CAXSEE010000199.1:0-7780 GCA_964235615.1 uncultured Acetobacteraceae bacterium
TTCCGCACCGTGATCGGCGAGCAGCCTGCCCGCAAACGGACCAGGCCCGATCCCGCCCATTTCAACCAGGCGCAGTCCATTCAGAGGTCCCGACATCAGCATCCTTTCATACAGGCAGGAGATAGCCTGATATCACTGCCAGTGCTCTCGCTTCCTATTCGAACACAATCTCATGTTGAATGTCGTCATTAATTCCGCCGCATTGGCCGAAGCGGATAGGCCGAGCAGGCCGGCGTGCCGCCATGCTGCGCGACCGCGTTGTCGAGTGGTCCAAAACTTCTGTGGGAAGGGGCGGTGGACAGGAAGGCCGATTACGTTCTCGCGCCGAAAGCCAACCAAGCTTCGTTGCGTGAAGATGTCGAACTGTTTGCCCGCGGGCAAAGGCGTGCGATTTAGGGCCTTTGATCTGCTGAAAAGACCCCCCCGGCAAGCAATCAGCACGCAGCAGGCGCGAGGCCGCCGGATGGGACAATGACTTCCTCGCAGGCCTCGTCGCCGCATGAAAGCTTCACCCGGTTCCCCTCGCTCCATCATCGAGCCTCTCGGGCACGATGCTCGGTCTAGCGCCTCTGTCCGTCCGCCTCGCCGAGCGGGCGGCCGATCGCTGCCGGCATTTGCGCCGAGCGTCCGACAATCGCGAGCACCGCCAGCGCGATCGCATAGGGGGTCATCTGCAGCAGATACGGGTTCGCGGCGATGCCGGCAGCTTCGAGCTGCAACTCCAGCGCCTGGGCGCCGCCGAATGCGATGCAGGCGAGCGCTGCTCCAAGGGGCGTCCAGCGGCCGACGATGAGTGCCGCGAGTGCCAGATAGCCGCGGCCCCCGGTCATGCCGTCCGTGAAGTTCCCGACCTGCTGCAGCGACAGCACCGCGCCGCCGAGTCCGGCGATCGCACCGCAGGCCACGACGGCGATCATGCGCACGCGCATCGGATCCCCGCCGGCGGCAAACACCGCTCGCGGGTTCTCGCCGGTCGAGCATAGTTGCAGGCCGGCCTGGGTGTAGCGGAGGAACAGCCCCATCGCGACGCAGGCCGCCAGCGCCAGCCAGGTGAGCGGCGGCTGCACGAACAGCCCGCCCACGAGCGGCAGACGATCGAAGACGGGCAGCCCCGAGGCAGGCAGCGGGACCAGATGCATGGAGCCGGCACGTCGCGACAGGAGGTGAAGCAGATAGCTGGTGCCTCCGAGTGCGACGATATTGGCGGACAGTCCGGTCACCATGTTGTCGGCATGGCAGCGCACCGCGACGATCGCGACGGCAAGTCCGATCAGCGCGCCGGCGAACAGCGCTGCGAGCATGCCGATCGCGGCACTGCCGGTGCTCCAGGCGGCGAACACGGCGGCGAACGCACCCGACAGCATCATGCCTTCGAGGCCCACGGCGAACACGCCGGCGCGTTCCGACAGCAGTCCGCCGAGGGCGGCGAGCAGAAGCGGCGTGCCGATCCGGATCGAGGCTGCAAGCAGGTCCATCGCAGCTCCGCTCAGGTCCGGCCGCGGCGCGAGGTCGCGGCCAGCACGGTCATCACCGTCAGGCCTTCGAGCACGACGACCAGCGCGGAGGGCACGCCGACCTGGCGCTGCATGGACTGCGCGCCGGTCTGCAGGAAGCCGACGAACAAGGCGGCCGGCACCACCGCCAGCGGCTCCAGCAGGCCGAGCAGGGCCACGCAAACCGCCTGAAAGCCGAAGCCGAGCGAGAAGCCCTCCACCAGGCGCCGGTGCAGCCCCAGCACCTCGACCGCACCGCCGAGGCCCGCGAGCCCGCCTGCCAGCAGCATCACGGCCGCGACCAGGCCGGGTTCGCGGAATCCGCCGTAGCGGGCGGCGGGGCGGGAGGCGCCGAGCACGCGCAGGCCGAAGCCGAACCGGGTGCGCCACAGGAGCGCCGAGCCGGCCGCCGCCGCCAGCAGCCCCAGCGGGAAACCCAGATGCGCGTGGATGCTTCCGAGCAAAGGCATCCGTGCCGCACGCGGGATGGGCGGCGATTGCAGGAACCCGGCGCCGGCTTCACCGAGTGGCCCCGCGAGCAGGAGCTGCACCAGCAGGAGGGCGATGAAGTTCAGCAGCAGGGTCGCCAGCACCTCGTGCACGCCGCGAACGAGATGCAGCAAGGCAGCACATCCTGCCCAGAGCGCTCCGGCGACTGCACCCGCGAGCAGGGCGGCGGCGACCGAGAGCAGCGGACTCGTGAGCGGCCAGGAAATTGCCGCGGCGGCAGCACCGAGGCCGCCGACGGCGATCTGGCCTTCGGCGCCGATATTGATCACCCGCGCACGGAAGCATAATGCCACTCCGACGCCGGCGAGCAGATAGGGCGTGCTGCGGTCGAGCCCCGCGCCGATCGCCTGCGCGGAGCCGAACGCACCGGCCACGAGCGCCCACAGGGTGGAGACGGGATCATAGCCGGACAAGGCCAACAGCAGCGTGAAGATCAAGGCCATCGCCAATGTGGCGAAGCCGAGACGCTGGCATAGCTCAAGTGATGGATGATGCGGCGCTCGTGCCGCCACAGCCGACTGCCGCTGCTTCGGAGGCGTCATGCCGCCGAGCCGCCCGACATCCACAGGCCGAGCCGGCCGGGATCCGCTTCCGCACGGCTGGCGATGCCGGCAAGGCGGCCTTCGAACAGGACCGCGATCCGGTCGGAAACGGCCAGCACTTCCTCGAGCTCCGATGAGACATACAGCACGGCGGCGCCTGCTGCGCGGAACGCCGTTATCTGCTGCAAGACAAAGGCTGCCGCACCAGGATCGAGGCCCCAACTGGCCTGGTGGGCGATCAGCACCGACGGACCACGGTCGAGTTCTCTCGCGATCACGATCTTCTGCTGATTGCCGCCCGAAAGACTCGAAACCGTGGCATCGGGACCCGACGCGCGGATGTCGTATGCAGACATCAGCGCCCGGGCAGCCGCGTTGCGCGCGTGACGGCTCCGGAAGTCTTTATAGCGCCCATCCTGACGCAGCAGGAAATTCTCGGCGATGCTCATATGCTGCACGAGCGACGTGTACGCCCGGTCGGCCGGGATGTAGGCAAGACCCACCCGGATCCTCGCCGCCACCGAGATCCGGGTGATGTCGCGCCCGTCGAGCAGGATGCGTCCCGATCCGACGCCGCGGATTCCGGCGAGCGTCTCGACCAGCTCGATCTGGCCGTTGCCGTCGACGCCGGCGACACCGAGCACCTCGCCGCCGCGCAGTTCGAAATCCACGCCGGCGAGATCGACACTGGACAGCCCGGGCGCCCGCAATCCCGCGACCGAAAGCCGCACCGGCCCTGTCGAGCCGGCGGCGCTCTGCCGCGGCGGCGTGAGGTCGCGGCCGATCATGGCAGTGGCGAGATCCGCGCGTGAGGCGCCCGCCACCGGCAGCTTTGCGCTAACCCGGCCGGCACGCAGCACGACCACTTCGTCGCAGAGTGCCAGCACCTCCGGCAGCTTGTGGGTGATGAAGACGATGCCGGCGCCCGCATTGCGGAGATGGCGGAGCACGGCGAGCAGGCTGGCGACTTCGCTCGGGGCAAGATTGGAGGTGGGCTCGTCGAGGATCAGCAGCGCCGCACCGCGCAGGATCGCCTTGAGGATCTCCACGCGCTGCCTGCGGCCAAGCGACAGGTCCGAAACTCGCGCGCGCGGATCCAGATCGAGCTCGAAGCGGGCGCTGGTCTCCCGCACCCGCTCGGCAATCCGCCGCCGTCTCAGCAGCTTTCCGGCCTCGGGCCAGCCGAGCATCACGTTGTCCAGGACGCTCGCCGCCTCGACGAGGGTGAAATGCTGGTGGATCATCGCCAGGCCGGCTTCGATCGCATCGGCGGGCCGGTGGTCCGACATCTCACGGCCCTTGAAGACGATGCTGCCCTGATCGGGCTGGACCATGCCGAACAGGATCTTCATCAGCGTGCTCTTGCCGGACCCGTTCTCGCCGAGCAACCCGACGATCTGCCCGGCGCGGACATCCAGGTCGATGCCGTCGTTCGCGCAAACGCGGCCGTAGTGGCGCACGATGCCGCGCATCGACAGCAGGGAGGCTGCCTGCGGCATGGATGACAGGTCCAGCTACTTCCCGCTTCGCGCATCGTGGCGCGTGGGACGGATCACCAGCGCGCCGGTGGCAAAGCGCTTCTCGTATCCCTCGATCTCGCCGACCACGGCGGCGGGCACAACCGGATTGAACGCCGCGGCGCCGGTAGCGGCGAGCTTCGCCCCGCTCACCGGCGGGGTGTTGTAGCCATACTCGGTGAATGTGCCGACGATCTTGCCCGCCTTTACCTTGTCGGCGACGCTGCCGAACATTGCAGGCCAGTCCTCGATGACATTCGTCAGCACCGACTGCGGCGCGTTCGCGCTGTCGTCGAGCGACCGTCCGGTGACATAAACTCCCTTCTCCCGTGCCGCTTCGACGAGCCCTGCCTGTGCTGCGTTGAGCTTGCCGGTGAGGACATCGTTTCCGTCGGCGATCAGGGCGAGTGCGGCTTCCTTGGCACTGGCGGCGTCTTCCATGTCCTTGACGTACAATATGGTGACCTTCGCGCCGGCCTTGGTGGCGCAGATCCGAAAGCCGCCGGCCTGGGCGGTGATGTTGGGAACGCCCTCGAGGCCATAGACGCCCGCGACGCGGCCGGTCCTGCTCATGCGGGCGGCGAGGACGCCCAGCTCGCAACCGAACTGGGCGTTGTTCCAGTCGATCGACATGATGTTCGGGGGTGCTCCCTTGTCGCCTGACGTGACGATGAACTGCGTGTGCGGGAACTCCGGCGCGACGTCCTCGATTGCCGACATGAAGCGGCCGGAATGACCGATCACGATCGTGTAGCCGCGGCCGGCATAGTCCCGGAGCGCCTGATCCTCGTCGGCGTCCGCCACATTCTCGGAATAGGCGATCTCATAGCCATGCGCCTTGAGGCTTTGGACGATGCTATAGCCGAGCGCGTTCCAGCTATGATCGCTGATGCTGCCCGGCAGCAGGATCGCCGCCTTTGCGGCCGCAGCCGATGCTGCTTGCGAAGCCAGCATGAGTGTCAGAACCGCGCAGCACGCCCGCATGATTGTCTTGATCAACGCGGCTTCCCCTCGATCGACTGGATGGCGGAGCAGCGGTGCAAGCCTCGTGCCGTCCGGACCGAGGGTTACGGGCTCGGCATCAGCCTGCCCCGGAAGGATACACGCTGCGGCAGGGCAAGCCAGGCGAGCATCGCCGCCTCGTTCTCGAAGCGGCCTCCGGCAGGCAGGCGACGCGCTTCGCCTTCGACCGCAACCGCGCCCCCTCGGAACGGCCACGGCGACAGGGTGAAGGCGGCTGGATCGTCGGGAAGTGCCACCAGCCGCAAGGAGACCATGCCGCCGGCGCGATCGGGCGCCAGGATTTCCAGGGGTGTCTTCAACTCGCCGCAGATCGCCAGCGACAGCGTGTCGGCGAACGCGATGAGGGCCGTGTCATGGTCCAGCCCGACGGGGTCGAGCCCGAGCGATTGCGTCCATGCCGCCTGCAACGGCGCCTGGGTATCGAGGTAATGTTCCGCTGCCGCCGCATCCGCCTCGCCCAGACGGTGCCGATCGGTGAAGCGACGATAGATCACGCCTCCATGACGCGAAATCAGCAGGGCGACCCGCGTGCCCCAGGCGTCCAGCGCACGCTCCACGCCTTTCGCCCACATCGGTGCATGGATTGCAGCGCCGACATCGCGAAACAGCTGCGGCCGTCCGGTCCGTGTGTCGAAAGCTGGCCGGGTCTCCCAATCGAGCCAACCGAGATCATGTTGCTCTGCGGCGAGCAGAAGGGGCTGCTCCAGCGGTTCGGCCCAGGCCCGCAGCAACTGACCGGAGATCCAGGCGTGGGTGGGCTGGCTTATGGCGAGTGTGTTGCTGGAGTTTTCATGAAACAGCATCCGCCGATGCTATACCGGCTCCGCGCGGACAGGAACCGCCTTCGTTTTCGGGAAAGCCCGATCGACCGGCTCGTCGCTCAAGGTGGCCCGCTTCTGCACCAGTCCTCATGAACGATCCCCCGTGCGCCGTGCTCTACGCCGTGAAGGTCGAACGCGAGCTGCAATAGATGCCGGTCGCTGGACGTCCAGGCCATCGCCACGGAAGGCCGGGTGAGACTGAGGTATGGATACTCGATTGGCGCCTTCCAGCCCGACTGTCCTGCGGCAAGTCGATCGGGCGTTGGATTGATCGGGAGATCGACCAGCTTTTGCTCTTTGAATCCTGGCAGGAACAGGGGCACGACGCTGCCCTGCCGCGGCAGCCAGCCTATCCAGTAGAATGCGAGAGCCAGCGGGGTCCGCACAGCCGATGGATCGTGGTGCAGGTCGAGATCTGGTCGCCGCGTTCCAATCGAGTAGGGATAATGGTCGAGCCAGGGCTTGCCGAACATGTCGGGGTTCCAGAACCGCATGAAGTCCGGATGCTGGCGTTGGAACTCGCCTGACCGCTTTCCTTGCACCCGAAATGCCTGCAAGCCGTCCGCAACACGATTGTACACGTCCCATTGCTGCCGGACGATGTGCCCGTCGAAGCTGTAGCGGTCATTCACCGCAACCCGCTCGATGCCGTCTCGGCGCCACGAGCTGATCTCCTCCATGACGTAGTGGGTGTGGATGAACGGCAGAGGTGTCGCGTTCAGTTCCAGCCGTACGTCGATCTCCCTCCGTTCCCCGACGATCCGGGACTCGGCAGCGACCCCAAGCCGGCCACCATAACTGGTCTTGCCACTGAACTGGCACGTCTCCGCTCCAGCGGCACGAGCGGCGGGCGAGACCAGGATGCTGGCCGCAAGCAACCACATTGCCTGACATGGAAATCGAACCACTTCTGTCACCATGCAAAGCCACGGCAGATTTTATATGTCCGTGAAATCGATATACTAGCTATCAGCCATGCCCGACTTGCCTTCCCCCGACCCCTCCTCCGATACCCTGGTCTCCGATCCGAAAGGCGTCGCGGCGATCGAGCGCGCCCTGCTGACCATGCCGCTCTCGCCGGGCGTCTACCGCATGCTCGACGCCAGGGGCGACGCGCTCTACGTCGGCAAGGCCCGCGCGCTCAAGAAGCGCGTCACCTCCTACACCCAGATCGGCCGCCTGCCGGAGCGGCTGCGCCGCATGGTGTCGGAGACGGTCTCGATGGAGATCGTCACCACCCACACCGAGGCCGAGGCGCTGCTGCTCGAGGCCAACCTGATCAAGCGCCTCAAGCCGCGCTTCAACATCCTGCTGCGCGACGACAAGAGCTACCCCTGGCTGATGCTGTCCGAGCACCACGCCTTCCCGCAGATCGCCAAGCATCGCGGCAAGCCGGCCAAGGGGGCGAGCTACTGGGGTCCGTTCGCCTCCGCCTGGGCGGTGAACCAGACCGTGACCGCGATGCAGCGCGTGTTCCTGCTGCGCTCCTGCGCCGACACCGTGTTCTCGTCGCGCACGCGGCCCTGCCTGCTGCACCAGATCAAGCGCTGTTCGGCGCCCTGCGTCGGCCGCATCGACCAGGAAGGCTACCAGAGGCTGGTCGGCCAGGCGCGCGCGTTCCTGTCCGGCAAGGCGGGACACGTCCAGCAGGAGCTCGCCCGCGAGATGGAGCAGGCCGCGTCCGGCCTGGAGTTCGAACGCGCCGCCGCCCTGCGCGACCGCATACGCGGCCTCACCCACGTCCAGGGCAGCGGCGTCATCAACCCCGCCTCGATCGAGGATGCCGACGTGATCGCGCTCTGGCAGGCCGCCGGCCAGGCCTGCGTGCAGGTGTTCTTCATCCGCGGCGGCCGCAACAACGGCAACCGCGCCTT
>CAXSEE010000200.1:0-7695 GCA_964235615.1 uncultured Acetobacteraceae bacterium
CGCGGCTATGTGCTGGCGCGGGACATGGACGGCCGTCCGGTCACGCGGGCGGCCGGCCTCGCGGACGGCACGCCGCTCGATCTGCGCTTCGCCGACGGCGAGAGGCGGGTGCGGGTCGAGCCGGACGCCGCCATGCTCCAACACTGATCGGGAACTTCATGGCCGGCGTTCCAACCTTTGCCACCTCGCCGTCTTTCCTGGGCATCGAACGGCGCGACCGCGACACCAAGTTTACCGTCGCCGGCGTGCCGCTCGACATCGGCACCACCAACCGCAGCGGTGCCCGTTTCGGTCCGCAATCGATCCGCCATGCCAGCCGGATGCTGGTCGATGGCGCGCATCCGCACCACTGGATCGACCCGCTCACGCTGTCGCTGGCGGACGTCGGAGACTTCGCCATCGCGCTCGGCGACATCCCGCGGAGCCTGGCGCTGATCGAGGAGCAGGCGAGCGCAATCACGCATCTGATCGCACTCGGCGGCGAGCACGGCATCACGCTGGCGCTGCTGCGTGCGCTGAGCAAGCGGCTCGGGCACCCGTTGAGGCTGGTGCATTTCGACGCGCATGTCGACACCTGGCCGGATAATTTCGGCCAGTCGTTCGGACATGGCTCGGTGTTCTTCCATGCCATCAACGAAGGGATCGTCGATCCCCGGCGCATGATACAAATCGGTATCCGCTCGCCGGTGCAGCGCGAGGTGTGGGACTGGACCCTCGGCAAGGGGGTGACGATCCTGTCCGCGCAGGATGTGCATGAGCAGGGCCCCGAACAGGTTGCCAAAACCATTCGCGACGTGGCCGGCCAGGGCCGCACCTATCTGAGCTTCGACATCGACGTGCTGGACCCGTCCGCCGCACCCGGCACCGGCACCCCGGAGATCGGCGGCCTGGCCTCGTGGCAGGCGCAGGCGATCCTGCGGCGGCTGCGCGACATCCACTGGGTCGGCATGGACGTGGTCGAAGTAGCGCCGGCCTATGACGTGGCGGAGATCACCTCGCTCGCCGCCGCCACGATGGTCTGGGAGTATCTGGCGCTGGTCGGGTGAAGCGACGGACCAAGCGTCTGAGCCAACTTGTCGACGGCGTCGCTCATGCGAGTTTCTCCGTCCGCCGACGACAGGAGAACCGGAAGCATCAAAGACCGATAGTCTGGGATAGCCCTATCATTCAGCGCCCAAGCCAGGCTGCAGGACCCCCTGCACCTTGATCTTGTCGGCGTTCTTCATGGCCTGCGCCATGTCGTAGGCTGCCTGCATGCGGTGCCAGGTGTCAGCGCCACCTCCGAAAGCCTTATCGAGCCGGATCGCCATTTCCGGGGAAATGCCGCGCCGCTCGTTCACCAGCTCGGATAAGGCATTGCGCGACACGCCAAGCGCCTTCGCGCCCTCCGTGACGCTCAACCCGAGGGGTTCAATGCACTCCTGCCGGACGATCCGGCCCGGGTGGGGAGGATTTTTCATCGGCATGGTTCGTTCCTTTTAATGATAGTCGATCAGGTCCACGTCCACCGCATCGGCACCGTCGAAACGCCAGATAATTCGCCAGTTGGCGCGGATGGTGACGGCCCAGAAACCGGGCAGGTTCATGTTTTCCAAAGCGGTCGCGGCGTCCAGAATAGCCAGAATGTTCTCGATTTTCTCGCACGTGTGGGCCCGGACCTGCGCCGCTTCGCCACGCTCGAAAAGCCGCTTCAAACCGCGATGCCGGAAGCTAGGTCGCCGGCTCCAGTGTCAATTCTCGACCTCGTCAGGCAATGCCGCGAACCAGTCCGCGTAAGACGTGTTCCGCGCCATGCGCCGGTTCTGGTCGGGAGCGGCATCGGTCCACCAGACCGGCCCGCGCTCTCCCAGGGCCTGCTTCGCCGCATCGACACGCTGCCGTGCCGCCTCGCGTGCCGCGGCGTCCGCCTGTCGCATCGCGACCTGCTTGGCCCGGCGCGCGGACATCAGCTCCTGCGTGAGCGACGTCCGCGTCGCCTGGTCGAGGGCCGGGTTGGCGCAGCGCCACAACCGGCCGCGCACGACGAAATAGCGGCCGTCCGGGGTTACCGGATATCGCAAGCGACGAACGCTACGATCGTGGCAACCGGCCCTCGAGCGGGTAGGCCGGGTCGTTATAGCCCGGCGTCGAGGGATGTCCGGGCGTCACCAGACGGTCGACCAGCGCCTCGTCCTCGGCGGTGAAGCGATAAGCCAGGGCACCGACATAGTCCTCCCACTGCTCCATCGTGCGCGGCCCGGCGATGGCCCCGGTGACCAGGGCGTTGTTCAGCACCCAGGCGGTGGCGAACTGGCCGGGCGTGATGCCGCACGCCGACGCGCGGGCTGCCATCTCCTGAGCCACGTGCAGGCTTTCCTCGCGCCATTCGGTCTCCATCATGCGCTTGTCCTGCCGCCCGGCGCGCGTGCCTTCCGGGGGCAGCGTGCCCGGCTTGTATTTCCCGGTCAGCACGCCGCGCGCGAGCGGGCTGTAGGGAAACACGCCCAGGCCGAGATGCGCGCAGGCAGGCAGATGCTCCACCTCGGGCATGCGGTTCAGCGCGTTGTAATAGGGCTGGCTGACCACCGGCCGGGCGATCCCCGCGAGGTCGCACAGCCGCGCGATCTCGGCCACCCGCCAGGCGCGATGGTTCGACACGCCGAAATACCGTATGCGGCCGGCGCGTGTCAGGTCGGCCATGGCGCCCACCACCTCCTCCAGCGGCGTCGCAAGATCCTCCTTGTGCAGGTAGAGGATGTCGATCACGTCGGTGCCAAGGCGCCGTAGACTGGCCTCGACGGCCAGGTGCGCATAGCGGCGGGACAGGCCGCGACCATTCGGGCCTGGCTGCGTCGGGTTGGCGAGCTTGGTTGCCAGCACCCACCAGTCGCGGTGCCCGACAATGGCACGACCGACCACGCGTTCGCTCTCGCCTTCGTTGTAGACGTCGGCGGTATCGATGAAGTTGACCCCCTGATCGCGCGCACGGGCGACGATGCGCAGGGAGTCGGGTTCAGAGGTGGCGCCGCCGAACATCATCGTGCCGAGGCAGAGCGGCGAGACTTTCAGCCCACTCCGGCCGAGGTTGCGGTAGTCCATGAGGTGTCCTTCCGTAGCCAGGCAATGAAGGAGATAGATAGCATGAGCCAGGTCAGCTCCTCCGGCAGCAACTGCTGCATGTCGAAGCGTCGCCGCGCGGATAGCGTTCCGCCTCGACCCAGGTCGCCCACGCCTTTATCCAGGCCTGGCAGGAACGGCACCCCGATGGCACCATCGACGTGCTGAACGTGTGGACGACCGACCTTCCCGCCTTCGACAGCGATGCCCTCGATGCGAAATATGCCGAGCTGGAAGGGCGCGACCGCAGTGCCGGCCAGATCAAGGCCTGGGAGGACATCGGCGTGCTGGCGGACCGCTTCCGCAAGGCCACCCTGGTGCTGCTCGACGTGCCGATGTGGAATTCCGGCATCCCCTACCGCCTGAAGCACCTGATCGACGCGATCTCGCAGAAGGACGTGCTGTTCAGCTTCGACGAGCGCGGCCTGAACGGGCTGCTCGGCGGACGCCGCGCCGTCGTGATCAATTCTCGGGGAGTAGGGCTGGGGCCTGATTTTCCGCGCGCGGAGCTGGATCACCAGCAGAGCTACATGGAACTCGATCATGCCGCACGAACCGAAGCCTGCGCGGAGGCCACCCGGCTGGGTGTCGCCGTCTAGCCTTCGGCTGGCTCGCCCATACTTGGCGCCAGATTGCCCGGCGCCAGGCTCGTCGAGATCTCAGCGAGCCGGTGCGCCGCCGCCACGATCCCCTCCAGAGCCCGCGCCCGGATGGCGGTGGCCGCGGTGCCGTCCGCGACACCGGTCTGGTCGGCGATCTCGTGCAGCAGGGCATGGAACTCATGCTCCAGCTCAGGTGCGATGTGGGCGCCGCCGAGGCTTATTTCGTCGAACCCCTCGGGCATGCCCCTGGTGATGTCGAACTGACTGCCGAAGAAATAGAGCAGTCTGCCGTCCGGGCCATGCACCGGCGAGAGGAACAGCAGGTTCCAGAACATCTCGCCGTCGTGCCTGTAGTTGACGATCCACTCGACGCAGCCCTGGTTCGCCTCGAGGCAGTCGCGTATGCGCCGGCGGGAATGAGGATCGGTGTTCGGCCCCTGCAGGAGCCGGCAGTTGCGGCCGATGATCTGCTCGCTGGTGTAGCCGGTCAGCGCCGTGAAAGCCTGGTTCGCTGCTATCATGGGACAATCCGGCAGGCGCGGATCGGACAGCACCATCGGCACATCGCTGTGCATCATGGCGGCGACCAGCGCCTCGGTTATCGCGCTCTCCTGCATTCCCGCCCGGATCTCCCCTTTTCATTATCGAACGCCATCCAGGACAGCCTGGTCAAGCGGCAGCTAATTGCAGCCATGTTGCCAGCGCATAGCCTGCCGATCGTAAACGCAATACTGTCGTGGCTACTTTGCTCTATTTACGGTTGTGCGCCGCCTGATTGGCGCAATGTTCTGACGCAACCGCACGTGCCGCGAGCCCACGTTGGGCACAGCAACGACGTAACGCGTCCTTTTCGGTCGAGCCGGTCATCTGTGGACCGGTGTCCTTAAGGGAAACGGATATGTTTTCTGTTCCGCACGCTGCGATGCTCCCTCATCGCGACGTCATCTGAACTCCCGCCGGCGCTGACGCGCCTGCTGGTTTCCTGATCCCTGGTCTGCCTGCTTCGGCGACGCCGAGATGGCAGCCCTGTCCATGCGCCTGTTCGCATGCTCACGACGTCACCCGTGCTCCGGCACGGGTCCAGCGAGGATTGCCCGATGAGCCAGCTTCGTTCCCGCACCGCGGTCACGCCACTTCGCCGCGACGCCATGCTTGCCTCCGCCGTCATGCGGCCAGCGGTCGACGAGCTGGTGGCGAGCGGGCGCCCGGCCGAGCCGATGCATTGCCTGCGTCCGGCCGTGATCGAGGCCGACGCGCGGCATTTCGTCGAGAGTTTTCCCGGCGACGTGCTGTACGCGGTGAAATGCAACCCGGAGCCGGCCGTGCTGCGCGCCGTGTGGGACGGCGGCGTGCGTCATTTCGATTGCGCCTCCGCCCCGGAAGTCTCGCTGGTGCGGCAGATGTTTCCCGCAGCCGAGATCCATTTCATGCATCCGGTGAAGTCGCGTCCGGCGATCCGCGAGGCCTACGCGCGCCACGGCGTGCGCGACTTCGTGTTCGACAGCGCCGATGAACTCGCCAAGATCCTGCAGGAGACTGATGCCGCGGATGATCTCGGACTGTTCGTGCGCCTGGCACTGCCTCCCGGAGGCGCGATGTACGATCTCTCGGGAAAGTTCGGCGCCACACCGGAGGAGGCCGTGCTGCTGCTGCGCGCGGCCCGCGCGCACGCCGTGCGGGTCGGGCTGTCGTTCCATGTCGGCTCGCAGATGATGGATCCGCTTGCCTACCGTCGCGCGATCGCGTTGGCCGGCGGGACCATCCGCGCGTCCGGCGTGCAGGTGGACGTGCTCGATGTCGGGGGCGGGTTCCCGGTGCGCTATCCGGATCTCGAGCCGCCGCCGCTCGGCGCGTTCCTGGCCGAGATCGAGGCCGCGTTCGAGGCGCTGGAGCTGCCGGCAACGCGGCTCTGGGCCGAGCCGGGCCGTGCCCTGGTGGCTGCCGGGACATCGGTGGTGGTGCAGGTGCAGCTTCGACGCGGCAATGCGCTGTACGTGAACGACGGCATCTATGGCAGCCTGTCCGATGCCGGAGCGCCCGGTTTCCGCTTTCCGGTCCGCCTGATCCCGGCCGCCGCTTCAGCGCCCTTCCTCGATGCATCGCTCGATGCGTTCCCAGGTGAGATCGGCTACTCGCTGTTCGGCCCGACCTGCGACAGCGCCGACCACATGAAGGGGCCGTTCATGCTGCCGGCCTCGGTTGCCGAAGGCGACTGGATCGAGATCGGCCAGCTCGGAGCCTATGGCGCCTGCCTGCGCACCGCGTTCAACGGCTTCGACCGGGCCGGCCTGGTCGAAGTGCGGGACCCGCCGATGCTGCGGGCGCCGGAACAAGCGGCCCCGGACGATGACGATGACGTTGCAATACGGGCGTTGGCAGCCTGATCCTCCGCTATAAGGACACCAGAACACAGGAGCCCGCACGATGAAGCATCTCCGCCTTCACGGCCGCCTCGTCATGGTCGGCTTCGGCAGCATCGGCCAAGGCGTGCTGCCGCTGATCCTGCGCCATATCGAGATCTCGCCCGAGCAGATCACGATCGTGACCGGCGACGAGCGCGGGGCGGCCGTCGCGGCGGCGTATGGCGTCCGCTTTATCGTCGAACCGCTCACCCGCGACAACTGCCGCGAGCGGCTGCTGCCGATGCTCGGCATGGGAGATTTCCTGCTCAACCTGTCGGTGGATGTCTCCTCGGTGGCATTGATGGAATTATGCCGGGAGGTGGGCGCGCTCTACCAGGATACCTGCGTCGAGCCATGGATGGGCGGCTATACCGACCCCTCGCTGACGCCGTCCGAGCGCTCGAACTATGCGCTGCGCGAGTCTGCCCTGAAGCTGGCCTCGGCCCAGCCGGGGCTGCCGACCGCGCTGATCACGCATGGCGCAAACCCGGGGCTGGTCTCGCATTTCGTCAAGGAGGCGCTGCTGCATCTGGCCCAAGATGCGGCCGGAGATGCGGGGGAGGCCATCGAGGCTCCGCAATCCCGTGAAGGCTGGGCCGCACTCGCGCACCGGCTGGGCGTGAAGGTGATCCACATCGCCGAACGCGACACCCAGGTCGCCGACGTCGCCAAGGCGCGTGGCGAGTTCGTCAACACATGGTCGGTGGACGGCTTCGTCTCGGAGGGCCGCCAGCCCGCGGAACTCGGCTGGGGCACGCATGAGAATTCATGGCCGGCGGACGCCAAGGGCCATAACTTCGGCGGCGGTGCGGCGATCTACCTGGAACGTCCAGGTGCGGCGACGCGCGTGCGGAGCTGGACGCCGCTGGAGGGTCCCTACCACGGCTTCCTGATCACCCATAACGAGAGCATCTCGATCGCCGACTATTACACCCACCGCGAGCGCGGCATGGTCGCCTACCGTCCGACCGTGCATTACGCCTACCATCCCTGCGACGACGCGGTGGTCTCGCTGCATGAGCTGGCCGGCAAGAACTGGCAGATGCAGCCCAGGCAGCGGCTGCTGATGGACGAGATCACGTCGGGCACCGACGAGCTCGGCGTGCTGCTGATGGGCCATCGCCGCGGCGCCTACTGGTATGGCTCGCGCCTCTCGATCGAGGCCGCCCGCGCGCTGGCGCCTTACAACAACGCGACCAGCCTGCAGGTAAGCGCGACCGTGCTGGCCGGACTGGTCTGGGCGATCGAGAACCCGGCGCGCGGCGTGGTCGAGCCGGACGAGATCGACCATGCGCGCATCCTGGAGATCGCCAAGCCCTATCTGGGCGAGCTGGTCGGCGTGTTCTCGGACTGGACCCCGCTCGAAGGGCGCGGCGGCCTGTTCAGCGAGGATCTCGACGAGAGCAGCCCCTGGCAATTCGGCAATTTCCGGGTAACGTGAGCGCGTGTCGGAACGACCGGACTTTATTCGTCACTGGCGCGATCTCGAAGGCGAGGACGACAGCCATTATGACGGCGACACGGAGCTTCAGGCGATCGGGATCTTCCACGTTCCGGAACCGGAAAGGCCCGAGGATTTCCATATCGGCCTCTGC
>CAXSEE010000201.1:0-7663 GCA_964235615.1 uncultured Acetobacteraceae bacterium
GGTGGCATCATCGCCTGCGAGGCGCCACGCCATCCGCTCGCCCCGCTGGACCCGGCGATCCGGGCCGGCCTGATCGAGACCGCCCGCCGCCTCGATCCTCTGGTCCTGCGCTGGTCTGCTTGAAGGGAAACCCAATGACGTTATCCGGCGAGATGCTGATCGGCGCCACCGCCACGCGCGGCAGCGGCGATGTGTTCCATGCCCGAGACGCTGCCACCGGCGATACGCTGGAACCCGCCTTCAACGGCGGCGGCGAGAGCGAGGTCAACCGCGCCTGCGCCCTGGCCTGGGACGCGTTCGAGGCCTACCGCGAGACCAGCCTCGCCGCCCGGAGCGCCTTCCTGGAGCGGATCGCGGAGAATATCCTCGGCCTCGGCGACGCGCTGATCGAGCGCACCGTCGCCGAGAGCGGCCTGCCGCGCGGACGCATCGAGGGCGAGCGCGGACGCACCGTCGGCCAGTTGCGCCTGTTCGCCCAGGTGGTGCGCGAGGGCAGCTGGCTCGGCGCCCGCATCGACCGTGCCCTGCCCGAGCGCCGACCGTTGCCGCGGGTGGACCTGCGCCTGCGCCATATCCCGCTCGGTCCGGTGGCGGTGTTCGGCGCCAGCAACTTCCCGCTCGCCTTTTCCGTGGCCGGCGGCGACACCGCCTCGGCGCTGGCCGCCGGCTGCCCCGTGGTGGTCAAGGGCCATCCCGCCCATCCCGGCGCCTCGGAGATGGTCGGCCGCGCGATCCAGGCGGCGGTGGCCGAGTGCGGCCTGCCGGAAGGCGTGTTCTCGCTGCTGGTTGGAGGCGAGAATGCGCTCGGCAGCGCCCTGGTCGCGGACCGGCGCATACGGGCGGTCGGCTTCACCGGCTCCCGGCGCGGCGGCCTGGCCCTGGTCGAGATCGCCGCCAGACGCGCCGAGCCGATCCCGGTCTATGCCGAGATGAGCAGCATCAACCCGCTGTTCCTGCTGCCTGCCGCCCTGGCCGGGCGGGCGGGGACGATCGGCCGCGACTATGTCGCCTCGGTGACGCTGGGTGCGGGACAGTTCTGCACCAATCCGGGCCTCGTGCTGGCCCTCGACGGTCCGGATCTCGACCGCTTCATCACGGCTGCCCGCGAGGCGCTGGCGGCTACGCCCGCCGCGACCATGCTGACCGGGTCGATCCACGCCGCCTACGAGGACGGCGTGAAGCGGCTGCGTGAGACCGCCTCGGTCAGCGAGATCGGGCGCGGCCTGGAGTCCGGCGGCCCCGCACAAGGCGGAGCCGTGCTGTTCGCGACCGACGCGCACAGCTACCTCACCGATCCGCACCTGGCCGAGGAGGTGTTCGGCGCCAGCTCGCTGGTGGTGCGCTGCCCGGACCTGCAGGCCATGCGGATGATCGCCAACGGCTTCGAGGGCCAGCTCACCGTCACGCTGCAGATGGACGCCGCCGATATCGAGACCGCCCGCGACCTGCTGCCGATCCTGGAACGCAAGGCGGGGCGCATCCTGGTCAACGGCTACCCGACCGGCGTGGAAGTCGGGCACGCGATGGTGCATGGCGGTCCGTTCCCGGCCACCTCGGACGGCCGCTCGACCTCGGTCGGTAGTCTCGCGATCCACCGCTTCCTGCGTCCGGTCTGCTACCAGGACTTGCCAGGGGAGTTGCTGCCGGCAGCCCTGCAGGACGGCAACCCGCTGGGAGTGTGGCGCCAGGTCGAGGGCGAGCTGACGAAGGAGTAGGTCCATGCTGGCACGCCGCGGCTTCGTCATGAGTTCGCTGATGACGGGCCTGACCCTTGCCGCCACCCGTGGCGCCGAGGCTCAGGCGATCCACACCGACAGCGCCGGCCTGCTCGCGGGAGAGGTGCAGATCCCGGTCGCCGACGGGCATCTTCCCGCCTATGCCGCCCGGCCGGAGGGCGTGGGTCCCTACCCGATCGTGCTGGTGATCGAGGAGATCTTCGGCGTCCACGATTACATCAAGGATGTCTGCCGGCGCCTGGCCAAGGCCGGCTACCTCGCGGTCGCCCCCGAGCTCTACGCGCGCATCGCCGACCTGTCGAAGATGACCGACCCGCAGCAGATCATCCGCGACGTCATCAGCAAGGCGCCCGACGCGACCGTCCTGTCCGACCTGGACTCGGTCGCCGCCTGGGCCGGGCGTCAGGGAGATGGCGATGCCGGGCGCATGGCGGTCACCGGATTCTGCCGCGGCGGCCGAGACGTCTGGCTCTATGCCGCCCATAACCCGGCCCTGAAGGCCGCGGTCGCATGGTATGGGCCGGTGGGCGGCACCCCGACCGCGATCCAGCCGCATGCGGCATCGGATGTGGCCGCCCAGTTGCAATGCCCGCTGCTCGGCCTCTATGGCGGCGCGGATCCCAGCATTCCGCAGGCACAGGTCCAGGCCGCCGCCGCTGCTGCGCACGCCGCCGGCAGGAGCGTCGAGATCCAGGTCTATCCGGGTGCCGGGCATGGGTTCCACGCCGACTACCGGCCGAGCTACGACCGGGAAGCAGCCGAGGATGGCTGGCGACGCATGCTGGCCTGGTTCCGCAGTCATGGGGTCGCCTGATCGTGGCGGCGGCGTGATCGCTTAGCCTCTCGCCAGATCCCGCAGGACAGGCGACAACGGACCCGAAACCAGCACCAGGTCCGCAAGGGGATGGAATTGTCGCAGCCTGTTACCTCTACACCGGACCCTGCCCACGATCCGCGCACCTCTGAAATTCTCGCAATCGTCGCCAAGGAGACACAGCTCGACCGGGGCCTGCTGACGCTGGACGCCACCATCGAGGGACTCGGCATCCCTTCGCTCGACATGGTGCAGACGATCTTCGAGATCGAGGCCCGCTACGGCATCGAGATCCCTATCGTCTCCGACCGCATTGGCGCCGAGTTCGCCACCATCGGCGACCTGGTTGGCCACGTGCTGACGGCTATCGACAAAGCAGGATCGTCCAGAGCGGCCCCGGGAACTGGGTGAACCGCCGGGTCGCCATCACCGGCCTCGGCGCCATTGCCTCGACCGGAGCCACGATCCCCGCACTTTGGGAAGCGATCCAACGCGGTGTCTCCGGTATCGGGCCGATCGGCAACATCCCGACCGAACGCTTGTCCGCGCGCGTCGCGGCCGAGATCCGCGGGTTCGACCCGCTCGCGCATTTCGACGCCCGCCGGCTGGGGCTGCTGGACCGCTCCGTCCAGCTCGCCCTGGTCGCTGCCCGTGAGGCGGTGCTCGACGCCGGCATCGATACGAAAGCCGCCGGCAGCCGCGGCGGTGTCGTGCTGGGAGCGGCGATCGGGCAGGAGACCTACGACGCCAGCTACAAATCCTTGTACGGAGACGGGGCCAGCCGCGTGCATCCCTTCACGGTGCCGCGGATCATGCCGAGCGGCTCGGCCAGCCATCTCTCGATAGAATTCGGCCTGCGTGGGCCGACCGTGGCCCTCGCCTCGGCCTGCGCCTCGTCCAACCATGCCATCGGCCATGCCTACCACATGGTCCGCGCCGGGATGCTGGACATGGCCATCGCCGGCGGCGCCGACGCCTCCATCGTGGTCGGCTTCATGAAGGGCTGGGAGGCCCTGCGCATCCTCAGTCCGGATGTCTGCCGCCCATTCTCCGCCGACCGCGCGGGCCTGGTGATCGGCGAGGGGGGTGCCATGTTCATCCTCGAAGCCTGGGACGCCGCGGTTGCAAGGGGTGCGGCCATCCATGCGGAGCTGATCGGTTTCGGCAGTTCCGCCGATGCCGGCGACATCACCGCCCCGAACGCGATCGGCGCCGCTTCGGCCATCAGCGCTGCCCTGGAAGACGCCGGCCTGCCGCCCCATGCGGTCGATTACGTCAACGCCCACGGCACCGGCACGCGGCTCAACGACCGCACCGAGGTTGCCGCCCTGCGCGCGGTGTTTGGCCGCGGACTGGACCGGATCGCGGTGTCCTCGACCAAGTCGATGCTAGGCCACTGCATGACCGCGAGCGGCGCACTCGAACTCGCGGCCACGGTGCTGGCGCTGCGACATGGGTTGATACCGCCGACGATCGGCTTCACCACGCCCGATCCGGAATGCGACATCGACTGCGTGCCGAACGAGGCCCGCGCCGCCGCGATCGAGGTCGCGATCTCGAACTCTTTCGCCTTCGGTGGCTTGAATGCCACTCTCGTCGTCCGCCGTGCCTCGCCTTCGGAGACTTCATGACGCCGCATATCAACAAGATCGGCACGGCCACGCCCGACCACGACGTGCATCTGCCCTTCCTCGCGTTTGCCCGCACCATGCTCGCCGACGACCGGGCCCGGACCATCTTCGACCGCATGGCCGAACGTTCCGGCATATCGCACCGCTACTCCTATTTCCGCCCGGGCAATCTGGAAGCGGGCGAATTCGATACCGGCGGCTTCTACAAGCGCGGCGCCTTCCCGACCACGGCGGCCAGGATGCGCCAGTACAAGCCGTTCGCCCTGAAGCTGGCGCTGCAGGCCATCGAGGCCCTCGACCTCGGATCGGGGCCGCGCATCACCCATATCGTGGCCGCCTCCTGCACCGGCTTCACCGCCCCGGGGCTCGATCTGCATCTCGCCCAGGCGCTGGACCTCCCGGCCACGGTGGGGCGCACGCTGATCGGCTTCATGGGCTGCTCGGCCGCCGTCCCTGCCCTGCGCGCCGCCTGCGACACCGTACGCGCCGATCCCGCGGCACGCGTCCTGGTGGTCAATTGCGAGCTGAGCACGCTGCATCTGCAGGAGACCTCCGACCTGGAGACCATGCTGTCCTTCATGCTGTTCGCCGACGGTGCGTCCGCAGCCCTGATAACCGCCGACCCGGTCGGCCTGGCGATCGACGATTTCCGCAGCGCCATCCTGCCCGACAGCGAGGCGCTGATCACCTGGCAGATCGGCGACCAGGGTTTCGACATGCATCTGTCGGGCAAGGTGCCGGGCCGGATCGCCGCCATGCTTCGGACCGAGCTCGAAGGCGATGGGGCGGGGCTTCTGCGCGGCCAGGGCACCCAGGCCTATGATCTCTGGGCCGTGCATGCCGGCGGACGCAGCGTGCTCGACGCGGTCGAGATCGGCCTGTCGCTGGACCCTCGCGCGCTGCGTCATTCGCGCAGGATACTCATGGACCACGGCAACATGTCGTCGGCGACGGTGATGTTCGTGCTCGCCCGGATCCTCGCCCAATGCGAGGCGGGGCGCGAGGGCGAGCGCGGCCTCGGCATCGCGTTCGGCCCCGGCATGGTGGCCGAGACCTTCCGCTTCCATCGCGCCGCATGCCATCGCGCCGCATGATCGATCTCTCGGCGCGCGCGCCGGGTCCGGAGATACTCGACGGAGACGACGTCGGCCCGGAGGCGTTCGCCGCGGTCATGAACGACCTCGCCTCGGTCAGCCGGCTGCTGCTGGCGCACGGCCCGACCATCGGCTTCCTGCATCGAGCGACACGCGGCCTGCCGCGTGGGAGCATGATCTCGATCCTCGATGTCGGCAGCGGCGAGGGCGACCTGCTGCGCCGGATCCGCCGCTGGTCGGATCATCGCGGCCTCGACGCCCGCCTGACCGGGATCGACCTCAATCCGCGCAGCGCCGATGCGGCACGCGCCAAGACGCCGGCGGCGATGGCGATCGAGTATCTGACCGGAGACGTGTTCGACCACGCCGGACGCGCCGACTTCGTGCTCAGCTCGCTGTTCACCCACCACCTGACCGACGCGCAGGTGATCGGCTTCGTGCGATGGATGGAGCAGGCCGCCGCGCGAGGCTGGTTCGTCAACGACGTGCATCGTCACGCCGTCGCCTACCACGCGTTCGGCGCGATGGCGCGCGTCGCCCGCTGGCACCGGATCGTGCGCCAGGACGGACAGACCTCGGTGGCGCGCGGCTTCCGGCCGGATGAATGGCACTCCCTGCTCGCCCAGGCCGGCGTCGAGGCGCGGGTGCGGTGGAAGCCCCTATTCCGGCTCTGTGTCGAGAAGATCAGGTGAATGCGGCTGAATTCGATACCGACGTCGTCATCATAGGGCTGGGACCGACCGGCGCCACGGCAGCCAACCTGCTCGGATCGAGAGGTATCCGGACCCTCGTCATCGAGCGCGACATGGCGGTCTACCCGCGCCAGCGCGCCATCGCCATCGACGAGGATGCCTTGCGCGTGTGGCAGGGCGTCGGGCTGCTGGAGCCGGTCATGGCCCACATGAGCCCCGGCGTGACCATGCACCTCCACAACCGCAACCGGATCTTCCTGAGCTGCAATCTCGACGGCCGTGGCCGTCAGGGCGTGCCGGGCATGGCGTTCTTCCACCAGCCGACGATGGAGGCGACGCTCCGCGATGGCTTGGCGCGCTGGCCCGATCTGGTGGAGCTCCGCGCCGGCTACGAACTCGCCTCGATCGACCAGGATGCGGCCGGGGTGACGATCGGCCTCGATCGAGCGGGATCGCCGGCCTGCCTCAGCCACGCGGGATCACCGGCCTGCCTCGTCCGGGCAAGATATCTGATCGGCTGCGACGGCGGCTCGAGCCGCACGCGCAAACTGCTCGGCATCGGCTTTGCCGGCCGCTCGATCGCCGAGCCCTGGCTCGACATCCAGGCACGCGCCCTGGCGCCGCAGGACCCCGCCGCGCGCCTCGACTTCAACTTCATCGCCGACCCCGAGCGTCCCGGTGCGGAATGTCCAGCACCCATGGGCCACCACCGCTGGGAGTTCCGGCTGCACCGCCACGAGGATCCGGAGGCCGCCAACACCCCCGAGGGCATCGGCAGGCTGCTCGCGACCCGCGGCATCGAGGCGAGCGACGTCGAGATCCTGGCGAGCTGGGTCTATGTCTTCCATGTCCGCCAGGCCGACCGCTGGCGGCAGGGACGGATTTTCCTGTGTGGCGACGCCGCCCACGTGATGCCGCCCTTCGTCGGCCAGGGCGTCAGTTCGGGCGTGCGCGACGCGGCCAACCTGTGCTGGAAGCTGGCGGCCGTCCTTGCCGGCACCGCACCGGCCTCGCTGCTCGACAGCTACGAGAGCGAGCGGCGGCCGAACGTCATGACCCTGACCCGGTTCGCGCGGCGGGTCGGCGCCCTCGTGATGATCCAGAACCGCCCGCTCGCCGCCGCTCGCGACGTTGCCTGCCGCATTGCCGTCAGGCTGCCCTGGATTGGCCGCCGCATCAGCCAGTTCCACATCAAGCCGGACTGGGTCTCCGGCCCCGGCCTGTTCACCAGGCGGCCGTCATTCCGCAGTCCGGCCGGAACGCTGGTCTGGCAGCCCTGGGTGGTGCCGGCCAGCGGCTACCGCAGGCGGCTGGATGGGCTGCTCGGCAGCGGCTGGTCCTATCTCTCATGGCGCAAGGCCCATATGCCGGACGCTCTCGCACGGCTGGGCGTCCGCGAGATCGTGGTGCATGAGCGGCGGCGGTCCTGGGTCGGGTTGCCGGAAGGCGAGGTCGTCGACATCGACGATACCCTGCGCCGGCAGTTCAGACGTCATCGCGCGCGCGGCCTGCTGATCCGGCCGGACCGCTTCATCTACGGGTCGGACCGCGACGAGCTCACGCTGGATGGCTTCACCGCGGCGTCATGAGCCCGCCAGCCAGCCGGACGGTCCTGCGGCAGCGTAGCGTCGTCAGACCAACCGGCGGTGAGATTGACCGTCGGACGGTAAGGCTGGGCTCTGCCCAGACCCGCCAA
>CAXSEE010000202.1:0-7559 GCA_964235615.1 uncultured Acetobacteraceae bacterium
CGGCTGACATCTTGCGAACCAAGTCGATGGCGACACCCGACACCGCGGCGATCAACACCGTGTTGCGCACCCGCCGGGACTGACCGCCTTGCTCAATGGCGAACGCCTGCTCGGCCTTCAGCACCTCACCGACGGTAGGCTCGCGCAGAACCATCTCCGCACAAGGCTTCATGTCCTCATGCGTCAGAGGAGGATCGAAAGTGAGCTTCACGACGCCGAGCTCCCGGACTCGCCCACGGTCGGGCCTTCGAAGCGAACCGAGAAGTCGCCCTCATTGGCGTCGACCTCGATGGCCTCCATACAACACATGGGTTGCCCGTCGATCGTTTTGCCATTGGCCATGTTCACGATGACCTCGGAATTCGTGTAGGTGCGGAAGTCCGACGCCTTGATAGTGGCCTCGTCCCGCACCTTGAAGGCGATGAACCCGGCCTTGTAGCCTTTGGCTTTCCTGCCGTGATAGCCGTTGTAACCGGACAAGGTCTCGTATTCCCAGGTGGCCGGACCCCAAGTCACGTCCATGATGTTGAATTGGACGCCGTCGATTGAAACGTTGCCGATACCGGCAATCAGGTTCGGATCGCCGAGTTGCGTGGTTGCGCCGGACATGGATCAGCCCCTTTAGGTCTTAGTGAAGAAGATGCCGATTTTGATTTGGCGCAGTTGATTGCTGAGGTCGCCGTCCCAGTAGATGCGGGCGGCGCTGCCGCGCTTCTCCACCACGAGGCCGGCCGCGAAGACATCGGCGTTCTGCACGATGCCCAGGCTTTCGAGGAAGCGATACCGGCTGATGCAGCTGGCCTTCAGCATGCTCGGCATGGCGACGGCGTTGTTGATGGTGCCGGACAGCTTGGTGTTGTCGTCCACCCAGATCTTCCGGCTGTAGATGCCGCTGAGATAGACCTTCAGGTCGCGCGAAGCATACATCAGCTGGTAGCGGCTCTCGACGTCCATGTAGGAGTTGTCGGGATCACCCTGCGGGTCGACTTGGTAGTTCGTCGGCAGTCGGTTGATGACGACTTGGCCGCCGATGACTTGGTAGGCACCCATCCCATCGCCGAGCAGGGTCTCCAGCTCGTCACCGGTGAACCGGTTCTGCACGGGTGGCGGCAGCAGGTCCGTGACGATGTCCTGGAATGGCACGGCGGGGTTCGCGCGGCATGAAACCGCATAGTCGCCAGCGATGCGCGCGGCCCAGATCCAGGACGGCTCAGGTGCGTCGTAGACCGGCATGGTCGCCATCGCCGCGTCGTTCCGGGTGACGCCGTAGCTCGTGGCGGCGCCGTAGGTGCCGCGGAAGCCGTTGAACCCACCGCCGTAGATCATCTGGTCCCATGACCAGCGGCCGGTGTTGTTGTCCATGAACGTCTGCCACACGTTGAGGGAGGCGGCATCGGTGTAGGGGAACACCACGAAGTCAAAGGGGTCGTCGGCTAGGTTGTCGAGGGCTGCCAGCAGGGCCGTGGGGTTCTGGGTGCCGCCCGACAGCTGATACCCGGTGCCGACCTGGATGACGTTGATCGCCAGGCCGGCAGGCATGATCTCACCGCTCTGCGCGCCATAATAGGCAAGGCGCACGTCGATGTCGTTCCCGCAGAGACCCTTGTTCTTGGCCGTCAGGATGACTTCCGCTGACAGCGGCCCGGCGCCCGCGACCGCGGTCACCGGCAGGTCGCGATTCTGGTTCACGGCGGCGACGATCGCCGCCGCCGTCGCGAATGCCGACAGGCCGGCCGAAACGCCGACAGGCACCGGCACGCCTGCGACCATCAACGGGATCGTGCCGGCCGCTGCAGGGCCGGCGGTGACCGCGAAGGTCAGGGTGGCGGCCTGCGCCTGCGGATCGTCCAGCAGCGGCAGGAACCAGACCTCGCCGAAATTGTCGGCGATCTTGTACTTCGCCGCCATCAGCGCCAGCATTGAGCCGCGCCCGCCCTGAAGCTTGGCATCGGACACGCCGGACGAGATCAGCTGCAGGTTCGGCCGGGTGGCGAGAAGACCTGAACTGGTCACCTGCCCGATGATCAGGGTGCGTTGAACCTGTTCGGTCGTATTGCCGGCCGAGTTGATCTCAGTGAACGTCCCGTGGCGAAGCAGCTTCGACGGGATTCTGGTGAAGGTGACGGAGCCGGACATGGCTTAGTGCTCCTCGGCGGGCGCTGCGGCTTGCTCGGCCGGTTGTGGTTCGACGTCTTTCGCCTTCGGCTCGGCTTCGACCTCGACTGGGCGCTCCGCCTCGAGCACGTCCTTGTCGCGCACGCGGCGGCGCCAGAATCGGGTATCAGGCTTCTCCTCGCCCTCGGCGGCCAGCAGGGCGCGGCTGTCCGGATCGCGCACGGCGCGTCCCTCGGCAGGCTTGACGAACATGGTGATCTCCTGGGGTAGGCGGGCCGCTACTGCGGCAGGACGATTTTCTCGAACCGCTCCGTCATCGCGGCATCGCGGAAGATGTCGATCTCGAGGAGCCGGTCCGGCATCGCCGGGTCGTAGACCTGCGGGATGACGATCTGGAACACGATCGCGCCGCTTGCGGTCGGTGTCCCGCCTCCGGTGTCGACCGTTACCTGGCTTTGCACGGCCGAAAACTCCTGCACTTGGCGGGTCACGGCGGCATTCCCGAGCACTGCCAACTCGACCGCCTCGGCGAGCGCCTCCCATCGGTCAAGCACGTCTTCGGTCGAGCCGGCGACCCTGATCTCGGCCGAGAGGGAGATCATGGCGTTGAACTTGGGTGCGCCAGGCCCGCGCGACTCCTTGTGCTCCACCGGCACGGTGAGGATCACAACCGGCAACGCGCCCGCATACGTCGCAAGCGCCCGGTTCTGCACCACCGCCACGGTCGGCAGCATCGCTTGCACCTGGCCGGCCACGAAAGCCCGCAGCTGCGCCCGCAGCAGGCTCACGGCGGGTTCAGGGTATCGCTGGCGTTGTTCAGATGCAGCACCGCGCCCCCAAGGCCGTCTGCAATTACAGCGGAGACTTGATAGGTCCGGCCATTCGACCCGCGGGTCAGCACATCGTCCTGCGCCGGCCCGATGCCGAATGCCGCAAACTGGGACAGCTGCACGCCGAGCAGCGGCGCCGTGTTGATGACGTTGCCAGGTTTGAAGCTTTCGAGGTCGAACTGCTCGGCATTCGGCTCGTCGAACACGCCCTCAATCAGGATGGTGACTGAAGGCAAGCCGGGCAGCGCGACCGTGCGATAGCGGATCGACTCTCCGAAGATACCCATGCACGGGCCGAGCACGAGGGTGTCGAAGTCGATCACGGCGCGGCGGGAGCCGCCGGCTTACTCTGATAGTTCAGCGGTGCCGCGGGCATCGCAGGTGCCACGGTCGGCGTTGCCTGCGGCTGGCTGATCTGTTGCTGACCCACGCCCACCGCGGTCGGGGCCGGGTCGGCGCCCTTGCGGTGCATGAAGCCGGCATCAAGCAGATGCGCGACCTCGTCGACCACGAACTCCTGTTCGGAGCCCGTGGCGTGGGGCGGCTTGCCCGGGGTGTGGTAGATCGGGCGGTCGATGATGTAGCGGGCGGTCGCGGGCTTTTCGGCCATGGCGGATGTCTCCTGGAACGAGGACGGCAGATCAGATCGGCGGCGGTGCCACGGTGGCGCCCGGCGGCATCACGGTCGCACACAGGGCCGCGTTCACCCGGGACGGGATGACGATCGGGGCCGACTGCATCAGCATCACCAGCTGTGCCGGATCCTCCATCACCCACATCTTCGGGGCGAAGGCGAGCGGCCCGTAGTTGAAGCGCGGGTCCAGGATGCAGCCGAAAGCGCGCACGCCCTGCATCTCCGTGCTGCCCATGATGATCGTTCCGTCCGGCACCATCGGGTATTCGATGTCCGAGACCGGGTCGACATACCATTCGTTGTAGAGCCAGAAGCGGAACTGCCCCCAGACGCCGACCAGCATGGCGCCGTGCGCCGTGTAGCCGCCGAAGTCCATGGCGGTTTCGCCGGCCCGGGGCGCCCAGACGGCGTTGATGATGCGCAGGTCTGCCAGGATCGCGGTCCACGGCCCGTTGGTCAGAACGATATCCGTCACCTTGGCACCGGACTGCTGCAATACCTGCGTGGCCCACAGCGTCAGCCAAGCCGTGGGAGACACGCCGGGCTGGCCCCACGCGGCGGCGCCGGTCAAGCCGACCGTCAGGGATGCGCTGCGGCCGAAGTTGACCAGGATCGGGTCAGGGTAGCCCTCGCCGCGGATTGTCACGGTGCCGGTCATCAGCGCCTGCGCCGCCATCCACTCCAGCCGACGCGTGACCATCTCCATCTGGTCGTTGATCTCAAACGCGACGTTCGCCTCGAACCGCTGCTGTGGCGTCATCGCGCCGAGCAGGCGCTCGCCCATTGCGCGACGCACCGGCCGGGTCAGGTCGGGCGTCCGCTTGTCCTTGATATAGGCCGGCTTGAAGAGGTTGGTCTGCCACTGGCGGGACTCGACCAGCTTACCTTCGACGAGCGGCGAGCAGAACGGCGCCAGCCGCCTCTTGCCGTTATCGACGTCGATCGCGACCGTGGGCGCGTCACTCTCCACGATGTTCGGGAAGAACATGTCGAGCAGGAAGGTGGTCGGCAGCTTGAGATTGCGGACGACCCCGATCAGCTCGACGATGTCGTACGTGCCGAAGGCGGGCGTGAGGGTCTGTTGCAGGGAACCGGACATCTGGTGATCCTTTCAGGCTGACCGGTCCACCGGCAGCGTGGTTTCGCCTCGCGGCGGTCAGTAAACGGTAGGCGCTGCGCTCACGGGGAACTTGAGGTGGATGCCGAGCGCGCGCAGCGCGTCCCGGACCGTGGCCGCGTCGTTGCCGGCGCCGAAGTAGAGCGCGTTGGCATTGAACTCCCCCTCCAGATAGATGCCGGCGGTCAGCGGCCCGTTGGTCGTGTCGATTGCGTCGACCAAGATGCCGACCGGGTTCTGACTGCCGTCCGTCGCCGCAATCGCGCTCGCGAGGTATTCCCCGGTCGGAGCGGTTGATGTGATGGTGAAGCCGTCGCCCGCCACGAACGCAGTGCTGCCCGCGTTAATGATGAAGCCGATGACGTTGCTCTCGTAGGGCTGGCCAACCGTTGCAACGGCGCGGGTGGCGCCTTGAGGGTCGACCACGCTGAAGCTGGTTGGGCTGGTGGCCGTCAACGTGTAGGTGCCCGGCAGCGACAGGCCGCCCTGGGCAACGCCGGTCAGCGTGCCATTGCCGGTCCCGCCGGCCTTGGCGGCGCTGGTGGTGGTGCCCGTGGTCGCGCGGCCCAGCACCGTGCCGCGATACAGGATCTGCCCCGCGGCGATCATGCCCGTCATGGTGACGAGTTTCTTGTCGCCACCGATCAGCCGGTCAGGGATAAAGGCATCCTGCACGGCACTCGGCAGGTAGGGGTTGAGAACGTAGACCATCGCGGTGTGCTCCTAGGGCGGCAGGGCCGCGGTTAAGTCTTGGCGGGCTTCTGGGTCAGGGCGAACGACGCCAAGATCCGCTGGTGTGGCTTCAGGTCGCCGCTGCCGCCTTCTGCCCCGATCTTGGGCGCGGGCTGACGATCCATGCGATCTGCGAGCGTGCCCTTGCGAGGAGCCGCACCGCCCTGGGCGGCGACCTCCAAGGTCGCCACGGCATCGCGGCGGCTCAGGTTGGTGGCGAACGCGAAGTGGGCGGCGAGATCGGGCCGGACGCCGGCTGCATGCGACGCGAAGATGGCCGAGCAGCGTGCACGCTCGCGCATGCGGGCCGCCTTCTTCTTGGCGTCCTTCTCGTCTTCATCGTCCTCCTCGTCGGCGGCCTTCTCGTCGTCGTCTTCCTGTTCCTTGCGCTTGCGCTCTTTGTAATCCTCGTCGGACTCGTCCTCGCCCTGGTCGTCGGGCTTGTCGTCGCCGCCCTCGGCCTTGGGCTTGGAGCCGCCCTTGCCCGCCTGCTTGGCGTCCTCGCGCTCCTGCTCCTCGCGCTTGGTCCGCTCGTCATCGGTTTCGGCCTTGGTCTTGCCGGCGTTGGCCGGGCCGAGTCCAAGGAGGTGGGCGAACGTCGACGTGGTCGCCATGAGACCGGACTTGGCCATGGTGGGTCCTTTTCGGATCAGAGGGTGGACAGCAGTTCAGCGAAGGCAGCGTCGGGTGACGCGACGCTGTCCGCGAGCCCGATGGCGACGCCGGCCGGGCCGACGTAGGTGGCAGCCTCGGTCGCCTTGACCTCGGACGCCTTCAGCCCGCGGTTGCGGGCGACAGTCTCGACGAACAACTCGCCGGCATAATCGATGTCGGCCTGCTCGGCCGCGCGTGCCTCATCGGACAGCGGCTCAAATGGGTTGCCATCGCCCTTGTGGGCGCCGTAGCGCAGGAGCGTCATCGACACGCCAGCCTGCCCAAGTGCCTTCGACAGGTCCGTGTGCAGCTTGATGATGCCGATTGATCCGGTGCCGCCCGTGCGCGGCACAATGACGCGGTCTGCCGACGACGCCAGCGCGTAGGCGGCCGAATAAGCGTCCTCGCTCAAGATGGCCCAGATCGGCTTGGTGCCCCTGGCCTGGTAGATCGTATCCGCCAGGTCGAACACGCCCGACACTGTGCCGCCGGGACTGTCGACTAGCAGGGCCGCGGCAACGACGTCGTCGGCATTCATGGCTGCCAGGAAGGCGTGCCGGATGGCACCGTAGGTCTGCATGCCCCAGCCCCAGCCGGACTCGTCCGAGGTCAGGCAGCCCATGACGGGGATGAGCGCTACGGATGCCGCCAAGCCGGGCGAGGTATCGCGCTTGTTCTCGTAGGGCGACAGGGCGAAGGCGGGCAGCAGCGCCAAAGGACGGTTCACCAAGCGCGGCAGGATCTCCTGAGAAGCCGTCACGGTGCTGCCCACCCGCGCTCGGCGAACAACGCGCGGATGGCCTCCGCCTTCTCAGGCGCCATCCCCTCTGCCGGCTCGGGGTCGGTCGCCGTGGCGTCCACCTTCTCGACCTTGCCGGGCAGCGGTATACCCGCCGCCTCGTATCGCGCCTGCTCGATCTTCCGCTGCTCGACCACGTCTTCCCACTGGATGCCCTGGGCGGCGCATTCCCGCTCCAGCGTGGACATGCCGCCCTCGATGGCCATGATGCTGGCCTCGATCTCCTTGGTCGGGTCCATGTAGCCCCGGCCCGGGCGCATCCATTGGCAGCGCGAGTAATGATCCCGGCACTCGTAGAACTCCGGCGCGCCGCGTGGCAGCGGGAAGTCGTCGCGCAGGTCGTGCGCTTCTTCCTGCCAGGTGACGCGAACCTTCTGCGGGAAGCCGCCGCTGAAGTTGATAGACCGGCGATCCATCGTCTTCAGCGCTTCGAGCAGGGCGCCGCGCGCGGAACTATAATTCACGTCCGACCAGTTGTTGCTGATCTGCTGGGCGGACAGCCCGGCCCCGGCCGCCACGTTGCGCAACACCGCCGCCTCGAACTCCTTGAAGTTGGAGGCCGGCCGCGTGGCCCCGACGGTGGTGATTTTCTCGCCCGGGAACAAAATCGGCATGACGACGCCGCCGGCCGCGATCTTTCGCTCACTGTGGAAGTCGGACCGGAGGGACTGGTAGCCG
>CAXSEE010000203.1:0-7553 GCA_964235615.1 uncultured Acetobacteraceae bacterium
TTGCGGTCATCCGCGTCGGCGGCTCGACCGAGGTCGAGGTGAAGGAGCGCAAGGATCGCGTCGACGACGCGCTGCATGCGACCCGCGCGGCAGTCGAGGAAGGCATCGTTCCCGGCGGCGGCGTGGCCCTGGCACGCGCATCGCTGGTTCTCGCCGACCTCAAGGGCGAGAATGACGATCAGCGCGTAGGCATCGAGGTGGTCCGCAAGGCCCTCCAGGCGCCGATGCGTCAGATCAGCGAGAACGCAGGCGAAGACGGCGCGGTGATCTCCGGCAAGGTGCTTGAGAACAACGAGTACAACTTCGGCTTCGACGCGCAGAGCGGCCAGTACAAGGAGATGGTCTCCGCCGGCATCATCGATCCGACCAAGGTCGTTCGCTCGGCGCTGCAGCATGCGGCCTCGATCGCATCGCTGATGATCACGACCGAGGCGATGGTCGCCGAGCGTCCCGAGAAGGCGCCGCCCATGGGTGGCGGCGGCGGTGGCGGCGGTGGCATGGGCGGAATGGGCGGCATGGGCGGGATGGACTTCTGATCCCTCCACAGTCCATTCGGTCCTGAAGCAATACCGCGGAGGGGGGTGGAGACACCCCCCAATCCCGACGTCTTCAGATCATACCAGACAGCACTTTTTGAACTTCTTGCCGCTGCCGCATGGACAAGGGTCGTTACGACCCACGCCTCGCAGTGGATTGACGACTGGCTCCTGCCAATCGGTCACCCGCAAGCTGGGCGCTACCTTGTCCAGCTTCGCCGCCTGCTCGTTGACATAGGCCCATCTGGCCATCTCGGCGACAGTATCCTCGAACGGCTTGATCCGGTCGTGGACGAACCCGGCCATGCCTGTCGGGTCATCCAGGGTGCGCCGCAGGTCCTCGCGGAAAAGCGATACGTCCATGATGTTGTCCGGCACACGACCATTCCGGATCATGGTCTCGGCCGCACCTGCCAAGTCGCGATAACCGAGACGTGCCACCGCCATGACCCATGACATCCAGACAATGTGCGGCTCCTGCGGCATCATCCCATCAAGGCTGCACCGCAGGAAGGAATGTGTTTCCTCATTGGCCACACGGCCAATGCGCGTGAGGTAGGACAGGGCGACCATCGCGGCGTCGCGGACAAAGTCATCGGCCTGCTCCGTCTCGATCAGCGTTCGCAACGCGGCCGCATCGCCGTCGAACAGGCTGATCAGGATGCGGTGCAGGTTTTCGGTGATCATGTCGCCGAGCACCAGGTCAGCCGTCTCGGCATCCTTCAGAAGCCGGCATAGCGGGACGAATGCGTCGGTCTTGCCCTTCTCGGCCAGCAGATGCAGTGCGAAGAACAATGCCTGTTCGGTCTGCTGGGAAGTATCGGTGCCATCCACATAGCCCTCAAGCAGACTAAGCAGGCGGGGTCCGGCTTCATCCCAGTTGTCGAGCGCCCACTGCACCGCGGCGAGCGGCGGGCCGCCGTTGCTCGTGGCAAAGTCGCGAATGGCATCATCGGCCGTCATCAGACACCTTGTCGCTAACCGTCACGCCGCTTTCCTGCAACTGTTCGACGGGATAGAAACCAGACGATAAGCGTCCACCCGCGTATTTCAAGTGAGCCGGCGGCCGAGCTTGAGGCCGTGGCCCATTTGGTGTTGTCGAACCGTGCAGGGGCGGCGAGCCTTCGAGGTCTATTGGTCAGGAACCTTTCGGCTCCTCTCGCTTCTTAATGTTCCAGATAAGGAGATTAAAATGGACCAGAATCAGAATGCCAAGCTATGGGAGATGATCAAATCTACCCAGTTCGCGATGCTGACGACCGAAGACGACCACCAACTGCGAAGCCGGCCGATGGCCGCGAGCCAGTCGTCGTTTGACGGCGTGCTCTGGTTCTTCACCAAAGCCAGTTCACATAAGACCGAAGAGGTGAATACCAATCACCGAGTAGGCGTCAGCTATGCGGACCCGAAGCTGCAGAATTATGTTTCCATGTCCGGCGATGCCACCCTGGTACAGGACAAGGCGGCGATCGACGAGCACTGGAGCGAGATCCTCACGACCTGGTTTCCGGGAGGCAAGGACGATCCCGATGTAGCGTTGCTGAGGATCGATGTCACACAGGCTGAATACTGGGACGCACCGAACTCGAAAATGGTGCATGCATATGGCTATCTCAAAGCCAAACTAACCGGGACGCCGCCCGCCGGCGGTGAGAATGAGAAGATCGTACTGAAGTGACGCGGCCAGGACGCTGACCTGCTGGAGCGCCTCCAGTGGTGTCAGCGTCCGCTTTCGTAGAGGGAGCAACGTCGAGACGACAAGCCCTTCCATGGACAAGCGATCGAGCCGCTCAGGACGAGCTGACAGAGCAGGCGTCCCGCAGTCCTTGGAGGCCATTCGCGGCCTCTACATCGATTTCTCGACCGAGTATATTCCGCCGAACTCGAATACCTCCAGTCAGTATAACGAAGCTCGCATCTTCGCCCTGGGCCCGTCGAAGAGCGGGCCATTTGATTTGATGCCCGTCGTGGTCACGAACAATGTCTTCAGCCCGCAACTCGTGGATCAGGCCCGGGCTTTCGGCACACCCGCGCATTCGACGAGCCAGGGGGCCGACCGCGGCTTACAGCGATCATGCAAGTCGCATGAACAAGTTAAGTTCTCTCAGCCGCAACAGACACACTGGCGCAAGACCTGACAGAGCCTGTCATCACGCGCTGGTTCGTGAGGGACGGATCGGATCTAGAAATTAAAACACAGATGCGCCTCGGCACGGAAGTCGTAGCTGGTCTCCTCTGCACAATCGGGCCACCGGTCCGTCTCCATCCAGTGTTTGACCAGTCCCAGACGCGCGCAGAGCCTGACGAAACGCGGATCCGCCCGCAGTGAGGCTGCGTGCGGGAGGAACAGGGCCAAGGTGTTGTAAGGAGCGAGCCCGACCCGACCGCCCGGCTGGAGCAGCGTATCGAAGCAGGCACGGTCGGCAATGTCCCAGAGAGGCTCGAGATCGCCGAAGACGCAGGCGGCCGTCAGGGCGAAGAAGGGCGGATGACCGCGCGACCGAAGGCTTTCTTCGAGGTTCTGCAGGGCAGCATCGTATTGTATCGTGGTCGGCCTGCGGCAGGCCTCGATCAGTGAGAACACATTGCGTAACGCAGGTGCCTGGGTTGGAAAACTGGCCAGGCGTTCCGGCGCGGTCCAGCGCGTGACCATGTCATTGCAGCCGTACAGAGCCGCTTGCTGCACGACCGCCGCCCATCCCTCCAGGTTCGGCGGATGCCTGCGCATATCGTTCTCGACCAGTGCCGCCCACTCGTCGATGCGCCCGAGTTGGGCGAGGGCCAATTGATGGGCGCCGCGAACGGGTCCTACCAGCGGCTCCCGCTCACGCCCTACCCTGGCGTGAACCAGCGCCTCGCTGCTCCGCCCGACGTGCAGCAGCAGAAAGCTGTAGGGAGGCAGCAGCCAACCGTAGCCGTCTGCCTGGCGAAACGCTGTTTCGCGCTCGGTGAAGGCGCCGCACGGTGGCTGCAATCCTCCATAGGCGATGAGTGCCGGCGGGCAGGAGGGATCGAGCGCCAGCGCCCGCTCCGCGTTCGCGCGCTGTTCGTCATAGAGGCGGACGGCCAGCTTGTCGCCGATCTCTGGCCTCTGACGGAGATAATTCTTGGCTTCTGCCGCCAGCGCCCAGGCGAGCGCATAATTCGGCGCCTGACGGGCGAGGTCGTCCAGCGTCGCGATATGCGCCATGCTGTTGGGGCCATCGAGCGCTGCGTAGAAGGCCCGCCTGATCTTCTCGTGCAGTCCCGGGTCGACCGCGCCTTCCGGCTTCAGCTCAAGCTTGTGATAGAGGGTTGTTGCGACTTCACCGGCGATCTCGCTCTGCAAGGTCAGGGCATCGCCGGGAGCACGGTCGAAACCCTGTGACCACAAGGTGATGCCGGACTTGATCTCGATCAGTTGCACGCTGATCCTGATCGCGGAGGCGCTCTGCCGCACCGACCCATCGAGGAGGTGGGTCGCGCCAAGGGTCGCCCCGACCTGCGACGCAGCCTTGGCCGCGCCTCTGAGCTGGAAGCTGGAGGCGCGGCCGATCAAGCGGATAGGGGTAGTCTCCGCCAGCGTGTGCAGGATCTCGTCCGCCAATCCATCGGCGAAGAAGGCGAGCTCCGGGTCGCTGGAAAGAGCATCGAACGGCAGTACGGCCAGAAGTGGCGGCATGGGGGCCATCTGCGGGATCGCGTCCCCGCTCTCCGACGCGATCTTCATTCGATAACCGACACGCGGGATCGTTTCGATCGTGAAGGCGCCGCTCCACTCGCCGAGACGCCTGACCTTGGCGATCGTCCGCTGCAGCGCGTCCTCACCCACATGCCGTCCGTTCCAGCACGCGTCAGCAAAATCACCTCTGCTGACGACGTCGCCGCACCGCCTGGCGAGGGTGACGAGCACCTGCATGACCCGAGGTTCCGTAGCCTCTCTCGCCTTGCCGAAGGTCACCATCAGGAGCGACGGCCGGACACCGAGCGGCCCGAGCGCGAATGCCGGTTCCAGGGCCAGATCGACCTGCTTCATCGGCCGTGCCTGCTGGCGATCTCGAGCGGCCGCTTGATCGGCGTCCGGTCGGCGGACGATCGGCCCGAGGTCATGGCTACATGCAGTCCGATGCGCGAGCCTGAATGGGCCGTGACAATACGGCGCTTGACGCAGAGGAACGAGCCATATGACACAGCGCATCCGGAACCGAGCCAATAACGGACTTCGTGGGAGAGCTCTGGCAGCACTCGGACTTTCGTTCTTGCTGACAGCGCCCGCGAGCGTGCGGGCGGCGGCTTCGATAGTGGAGACCCCGATGCGCGGTCTGGCCTGCCTGCGCTCATCGTCTGTCGTCTCCCCTCGTTCACTCCCGGCCGATCTGGCACTCCCGGCCGATCTGGCACTCCCGGTCGATCTGGCGGCAGGCTCGGCACTCGTCGGGAAGGTCTACATCCCCTATCCGGCCGTGGCGGGCCCGAGGGGAAGCATCCGCGCACTGCGGGCCAACTTCAAGCCGTTCTGGTTGAATCTGGCGGTCGCCGACGATAAAGCTCTCGATCCCCTGTGCGTGATAGGCGTAGACGAGTTCGGCTATCTGCGCAGGTTGGATGTCGGACCCGACAGCTGGCAAGCCAGACGGCAGGTCGACGTGGGAGAGCAGTTCGCAACGTGGGACCTCGGCAGATAGACGTGTCGGAGCAAAGGCGCCAGCTCCTGCGCGATGCGGGGACGGGATCGGCAGTGACCAAGTTGATAGTGCGAAGCCACGCCCGGATGATCTTCGCCAGCACCCTCGGCTACACGATCGAGTTCTATGAGTTCTCGGTCTTTGCGACGATGGCCGCCTTGATCTTCAGGGGCCTGTTCTTTCCCGCCACGCAGATCGGCGCGGGCATGCTGCTGACTTTCGGCAGCTTCGCCGTCGGCTTCCTGTCCCGGCCGCTCGGCGGCATCGTCTTCGGCTACCTGGGCGACCGGATCGGCCGCAAGCCGGTGATGGTGTGGTCACTCTGGGTCATGGGTGTCGCCACAGTTCTTATCGGCCTGCTGCCGACTTATGCGGCGATCGGGATTGCAGCACCATTGCTGCTGACTCTGCTGCGTTTCCTGCAAGGGTTCGGCATTGGCGGTGAGTGGGGAGGTGCGGTCACGTTGGTCGTGGAGCATGCCAGTGTCCGCCGCAAAGGTTTCTACGGCAGCTTGGTGCAGACCGGCAGCGGCTTCGGGACTGTCTTGTCCTCCCTGACCATCGCCCTGCTGCTGGGCACGTTGAGCAGAACGCAGATGGCCGCGTGGGGCTGGCGCATCCCCTTCCTGCTCAGCGCGGTGCTGCTGGCGATCGGTCTTTGGGCACGCGGCTCGCTGACGGAATCGCCAGCCTTCGAGACTCTACGGGATCGTGGGGAGTTGCCGGAGGCACCTCTCGTCGAAACGCTGCGTGATCACGGCTTGAGGTTGCTGCTGTCGATCGGCATCTACACGTCATTGGCCGCGTTCGGCTTCCTGATGGTGTTCATCGTCTCGTATGCCATCGATGTGCTTGGCTTTTCGCAGATTGTCGTGGTGAACGCGATGCTGGCCGGGAGTGTCGCCTATCTGATGGCAATACCGATCGGCGGTTTGCTGTCCGACCGGTTCGGTTTGTACCGCTCCTTCATGGTTTGCGGTATCGCTCGCATTCCGCTTTGCTTCGTGTTCTTCGCACTCTTGGACACACGCTCGGTCATGTTGCTGGTCGCGGGCCTGCTCCTGGCCGGCGCGATGAACGGCTTGCTCTATGGCATGCAGGCCGCCCTGTTCGTAAAGCTGTTTCCAGTAAGGATCCGCTACACGGGCATCTCGCTTGGTTTTCAGACCGCTTCCGTGTTCGGCGGCCTCACCCCAGTCGCCGCAACCCTGCTGCTTGGTGCAGGCGGCGGAAAGAGTTGGTGTATCTCGCTCCTTATGTCAGGCCTCTGCGCCCTGACTGTCCTGTGTCTTTTCATGGCGAGTTGCTTCGTCAACCGCATGGATACATATGGCGCTAAGGCAGGATCTGTCCCGCCGGTCCGCTGTAGGCGGCATTGACGATATTGGCTTGGACGGCGGTATCGGCGGCGGCAGAGGACACGCCCGCGGTCATGACGCCTTCGAAGAACGATCCGATCGAGTCGTTGGTGTTGTCGCCGCCGGTTCCCAATACGATTGCTCCCTCCTGATGCATTGGCGAATAGCCCGGCTTCCCTAGGGGCTCGTGTCCTCTGTAGATCGTCATCAAGCCTCCCGTCCGTGCGTTGCCGGACTCAAGCGCCCAGAAGTTCTGGCCATTATTCTTGAGCAGAGCTGTCACGAAGGGCGAGGTGTTGCCGGTATAGACCGGATTGCCACGGCCGTTCCTGGCAGACATGAACAGACCATTCTCCAGATCGGCCTGTACCCACGGACCCGTGCCGGCGCACATCCCGTGTCCGCAGCTCAGACTGAAATTCAATGCATCCATATGGCCGTTTCCGGTATCGTTATTGTTGAGTTCAGCATTACCATAATCGAAACAGCAGCCATGATTGACGTGGGTCCCCGACGTTACCATGTACATCGTCTCGGGTTGACCGTTTCTGGCCACACCCCGCGTCATGTCGTCCCGATACCCCGTGCCCGCGGATATGAAGAGGCCGTAGGCCTTGTGGCCACCGACGGTCACCGGCAAAGCGTTCGCCACGGCGCCGGTATCGGCCCGGCCGTTGCCGCCCGCCCCCTCGATGGACAGGTCGTTTTGAAAAGGCGACTGGTCATAGATGCGCGTCACCATGCAGACGCTGCCTTTGCAGAAGGCATCCTGAGCCGCGGCATCGGCCGTGCCGCCCCGGGTCAGCAGTCCGATGTCGAGGCGCCACCCGTCATCGCGACGCATGATCTGATAGAGCGGACCGTCGTATCCGGCATAGAGCGCACGCGTCATGCTGTGCGCCGCGACGCAGGGCGTCCCCGCGCGGCCGTAGATGTCGCACGGCTCCTTGAGCTTCGCTGCGTGCGCGGTGGCCGACCATCCGGCAATGAGGGCA
>CAXSEE010000204.1:0-7549 GCA_964235615.1 uncultured Acetobacteraceae bacterium
GGGGGGGGTTTTTGGGGCGCGGGCACGGTGGTGCCCGCGCGGTGGAAGTGCTGCGCCTGCCGGAACAGGCGCCGGCGATCGGGCTCGCATTCGGCAGCCCGGCTTCCGGCCTTGTGGATCCAGCGGGAGACGAGGCGTCCATGGATGCTGCCCAGGCCTTTTCGCCGAATGTCATCAAGGGTGATTTCAGCCAGCGTCTGCAGGGCGTGCGGGCAGCCGGCGATGCTGCCGCGGTGCAACTGCCGCTCTATGGCAGGATTGCCGCCGGCCTGCCGATCGAGGCTCTGCGCGACACCGGCAACCATGTCCAGGTGCCGATGACCATGCTGGGCGGTGGAGAACATTACGCCCTGGAAGTGGCCGGCGACTCCATGATCGAGGCCGGCATCCTGGATGGCGACACGGTGATCATCCGGAAGGACGATCATGCCGAGAACGGGCAGATCATCGTGGCCCTGATCGACGATCTGGAAGTGACGCTGAAGCGGCTGCGCCGTCGCGGCAACGCCATCGCCCTGGAGCCGGCTAACGCGCGCTACGAGACCCGGATCATCCCGGTCGACCGGGTGCGGGTCCAGGGACGGCTGGTCGGACTGCTGCGCCGCTACTGAAACTAGGCCAAGGACTGAAATTAGGCCAGGGACCGAAACGAAGCCAGAGGCGGGATCAGCAACGCCAGTCGCGCGATCGCATCGGGGTCCAGCCTCTCCACCTCGGGCAGCTCGGCGATGATCCGCACCTGGCCATGATGCGCGATGGCCGAGCGGTTGCCGGGCGTGCAGGCCCCGTTCAGGATCACCCCGGCAATGGCAAGGCCGCGCGCCCGTAGTGCCTCGATGCTGAGCAGGGTGTGGTTGATCGTGCCGAGCGTGCCTCGGGCGACCAGCACCACCGGCAGGGCGAGCTGCCGGATCAGGTCGATCATCATCCCGTCGCCGTCGATCGGCACCATCAGGCCGCCTGCCCCTTCCACGACCAGGGGAGGGTTGGCCAGGGAGGCATCGGATGATGCCGGCAGGATGATCTGCTTCAGGTCGATCACGACGCCTTCCAGTGCCGCGGCTGGTCCGGGAGCCAGGGGGGCCTGCAATTCGTGGAGCGGCGGGATGACGTGATCGGCCGATAGTCCGGCCAGATACCTGACTGTGGCGGTGTCGCCGGCCTCATGTTGCAGGCCGGTCTGCAATGGCTTCCAGTAGTCGGCCTCCCAGGCTCGTGCCAGGCAGGCGCTGACGACCGTCTTGCCGACGCCGGTGTCGGTGCCGGTGACGAACACACCGTCGCGCGCTGTCCTGCGGAACAGTCCGTAGCCGATCCGATACTCGGCAACGGCGGCATGCTCGGCTTCGAACCGCCGCAGCACGCGACGCATGGCGGAAGGTTCGAGCGGCGTCGCATCGGAGCTTGGCAGATCGGCGCCGATCGCCCTCAGGCCGCGCAGGAAGTCGATGCCGCTATGGTGATGATCCAGCAGCGTCTCGGTCTGCCAGTGGCCGGCACCCCCATCCGGCCAGGCTGCCTGCAGGGTTTGCGGCGACGGATAGTCCGGCACCGCCTCCGCGGCCGCCTCGCTCGCGCGCGCTGCCCGCCAACCGGTGAAGCTGCCCGCGCAGAGCGTCGACACGGCGAGAAGGCCGTTCCTGTTCAGCAGGGCGCAGAGACCGCGCAGCGCAGCGCCGGGATCCTCGAACCACTGCATCGCCAGCCCCGCGAAGATCAGGTCGAAACCGGGACCGGTCGAAGGTGCCTCCGCATCCATCGCGACGAAGCGCATCGTCGAAGCAGATGGGGAAGAAGCAAATCGGGCACGACAGCGCCGCAGCATGTCGATGGACAGATCCGTGATCGTCCAGTCGGCCTCCGGAAGCCGCGAGACCATCATCTCGGTCAGCAGGCCGGTGCCGCAGCCGATCTCGAGGATGCGAGGACGCGGCTTCACCCCATCGGCCAGGATGCGGCGGGCGAGGCGGTCGGCAGCCACGCGCTGCACGCTGGCGGCACGGTCATATCCGGACGCGGCCTGGCCGAAACGGCGTGCGATGGCCTGCTTGCGGGTGATCAACCGAGCCTGCCCGCAAAATCCCGCAACGCCTGCGCACAGAGGGCCGGGTGGGTCAGCGGCAGCAGATGGCCGGCTTCCTCGACCCACTGGATATCATCGAAGCAGGCTTTGCCGAGAGCCGGCGGCACGATCTCGTCCTGCGTGGTCGAGATCGCCAGGACGGGAACCGGCGACCGTCGCAACGCCTGCCGCAAATCCCCGTGCAGCAGCCGCTCCAGCCCCTGTCTCAGCGCCGGCAGTCTCGCCGGTGCGGGCGGCGCCGCGGCGAGGCCGCAGCGAGTGCGGAATTCGCCGGCGGTCGCGTCCGGATCCTGCTCCAGCCGCTGCAGCATCCTGTGCAGCAGCCGGGCGGGCACGCCGGCGGGATGGTCGGGTGCGGCCGAGAAGCGGGTGAAGCCGTTGATCGCGACCAGGCCGACCAGGCCAGGAGGCGGCTCGTCGAGCATCTGCATGAAGCCCAGCGAATGGCCGACGGCGACGATCGGGCCGGTCGGGACGGGATCGAACGGAGCGCCGAAATAGCCAAGCTCGCGGACCGACGATCCGAGCCGGCCCTCGGCGTGCAGGGCGTGCCGGATGCTGTCCCACAGCGAGCCGTCCATGGCCCAGCCGTGGGTGAACAGGAACTGCGGCGTCATCGAGCCTCGGCTGCCATAGGCTCGTGAAACAGGCACTCCGGCAGCAGGGCGATGAGCCGGGTGATCGCCGCCTCGTCATGCACGGCGCTGAGCGCGAAGCGGATCCGGCTGCTGCCCATCGGCACGGTCGGCGGCCGGATGGCGACGCCAAGCACGCCGTTCCGCGCGAGGGCCTCGCTGGCGGCGACGGCGCGTTCGGCGCTGCCGAGCAGAGCCGGCACGATCTGGCTGGCCGATCCCGCGGTGTCGATACCCAGGGCGCGCAGGGCGGCGCGCAACCGGTCCGCCTGGCCCGCCAGATGGGCGCGCTCCGCATCCATCCCGGGCACCAGATCCAGCGCCGCGTCGATGGCGCCGAGCACCGCCGGAGGCAACGCCGTGGTGTGTATGAAGCCGGAGCAGGCATTGACCAGATAGTCGCAGAGCGGCCGGGAGCCGGCGACGTAGGCGCCGAAGCTGCCGAACGCCTTGCTGAACGTCCCCATCACGCAGTCGATGCCGGGAATGCCGCTACTCAGGCCACGGCCCCGTGGCCCCAGCACACCCGTCGCGTGCGCCTCGTCGAGATAGAGGAAGGCGTCATGGTCGCGGGCGATCCCGGCCAGGCGGGAGACGTCGGCGCGATCGCCGTCCATGCTGAACACGCTCTCGGTGAGGATGAAGCGGGCTCCGGGTGCTTCGGCGCGGGACGCGAGCAGGCTTTCGAGATGGTCGAGGTCGTTATGCCGGAAGCGGATCTGGCGCACTCCAGCCGCCAGGCAGCCCTGATGCAGGCTGGCGTGGTTGAGACGGTCGGTGAACACGAGAGGTTCGCCCGAGGCAGCGGTGGACTTGAACAGGGCGGGCAGCACGGAGGCGTTCGCCTGCCAGCCGGAAGCGAACAGCAGAGCCGCCTCGCAGCCCTTGAAGTCGGCCAGCTTCTCCTCGACGCGCCGGTGCAGCGACGACGTGCCGGTGACCAGGCGGGAAGCACCGGCGCCGGTGCCGTAACGGGAGGCCCACTCGCTGCTGCGGGCCGCCAGCGCCGGATGCGAGCCAAGCCCGAGGTAATCGTTGGCGGAGACATTGAGCAGGCGGATGCCGTCCCGGACCACGTATCCCGGCTCGGCCTGATCGGCCTGGCGCAGCCTTCGCCGCATCGACCGCCCGTCGAGGGTAGCCAGCGCGGACATGAAGTGAGCATCGAACCGTGACATCGGAATGAAGCGCCCTGTCTATTCCCAACGCGCCGCCGCGACGTCATCGGTCTCGCGCGCCTCGACCCAGGCTCGCGAGCCGTCGGAGAACTCCTCCCGTTTCCAGAACGGCGCGCGCGTCTTGAGCCAGTCGATCAGGAACGCCGTGGCCTCCAATGCCGCTCCGCGATGGCCGGCGGCGGCCAGGACCAGGACGATCGGCTGGCCGACCTCGATCCGGCCGATGCGGTGGATCACCGTGCAGCCGAGCAGGTCGAACCGGAGCGTCGCCTCGTCGACGATGCGGGTGATCGCGCGTTCCGTCATGCCGGGGTAATGTTCCAGGGTGAGTGCCGCCAGGCCTCCTCGTCCAGCCACCGGACCGCCGCGCACCACGCCCACGAAGCAGCCGATGCCGCCGACGCCGGGCAGGCTCAGCGCCTGCATCTCGGCCGACACGTCGAACGATGCCTCGCGTACATCGATCAACCGCCGGTCACCGGGGGGAAGAAGGCGATCTCGTCACCCGGGCGCACCGGCGCTTCATCGGTGGCGAAATCCTGGTTGACCGCCGCGCGGATGCGGCCGCCTTCGGCAAAGGCGAGCTCGAACCGGGGGCCGCGCCCGCGCATCCAGAGCCGCAGGCCGCCGACATCGACGACGCCTTCGGGAATGCTGGTTTGTTCCTCGCTCTGGCCGAGACGGTCTTTCAGCCAGGCGAAGTAGAGGATCCGGATCGGCGGCATCCGCTCTATTTAGGGGTTCCGTTGACCGTTTTCACGGTGCCGTCCGGGCTGATGACGGTGCTGGTGCCGTCTCCGTTCGGGATCACGATATTCCCACCGTCCTTCCCCCCACCTTTTCCCCCGTCTTTTCCTGGGGCCGGCTTGGTGCGGTATTGCGAAGAGGCATCCGGGATGTGGTCGCTGAGCACGCCGCCGCCGGAGAAGCTGTCCGCTCCCGAGGTGGCGCCGTGCGCGACCTGATCGCCTTCGCCCAGGCTCATGCTGCCGCCGTCATGCATCGCATTGCCGCCATGTCCGCCTTGCGGGGGGCTGCCCGACGAGGAGCTGCCCGTGCCGCTCGAAAGGTCGCTGCCCTGGTCGCGCGACACGTCGTTGAGCGTCGGAAGGGCTTGCGGCGGTCCGGGCCAGACATTGCCGGAGTCCGGCAGGATGGGCGCCTCGTCGAATTTCTCGCCGCGGGAACGATCGGTATTTTCGCTTACTCCAAAAGGCAGGTTCGGATTCATACCTGGAATCGTAATTGTATCGCCAAAGAACTTACCTAGACCGGAACAGCCGCCTAGAAGCAAAATCGTCGGTAACGTCATCGTGCCGAGCAATGCAGAACGCCGCATAATCAGATCCTCTCGCGGTGTGACCACCGCTCTCGGAGCAGAATGTGCCTGCGCGGAGCCGAATGCTCAAGAGAGCTGTTCGAACAGATCGAAACGGGAGGCAATCCAGGCAACGATTGCCTGCGTATCGTTGAGCGGCAGGCACACCCGATCGCAATCCTGCAGCGACTTGTCGCTGGCGACAGCCTCGATGGCGGGATCGTCCGGCCAGAGCGGCTGCTTGCCGGCGAGCTCCGCCACGGCCGCGCGCTGCACCTCGAGCCGCGGGATGGAATAGCGCGCGAAGCCCTCGACCAGCACCAGCTCGACCGGTTCCAGCCTGGCCAGGAGGGAGGCGAGGTCGGCTGGAGAGGCATCGCGCCGTTCATGCAGAAGCGCCCAGCGCGCCTCTCCCGCCAGCAGCACTTCGTGGGCTCCGGCCTCGCGATGCAGCCAGCTATCCTTGCCGGGCTGATCCAGGTCGACGCCGTGATGGGTATGCTTGATGGTGGAGACCCGCAAGCCGCGCGCGCGCAGCCGGCCGATCAACGCGGTGATCAGGGTGGTCTTGCCGCTGCCCGACCGTCCGACGATACCGAGGACTGGGCCCAGGATCGGGTTCAGGACTGGGTTCAAGGCACCGACTTCGGGGCATCGGCGCCGACGTGGCGGAAGCCGGCGGCAAGATAGTCCCATCCGGTCAACAGCGTGAGCAGGGCCGCCATCCAGAGCATCGCCGAGCCGATCGCCCCGATCGGAAGGAAGCCCAGATACAGCAGCCGCGCGGTGCTGTCCCCGGCCAGCAGCACGCCGATCGCGCCCATCTGGAAGCCGGTCTTCCACTTGGCGAGGCGGGTCACCGGCAGGCTGACGCGCAGGCCGGCAAGATGCTCGCGCAGGCCGCTGACCAGTATCTCGCGCAACAGGATGACGATTGCCGGATACAGGCCCCAATAGGGCAGCCGCTGCAGGCCGGCGAGCGCCATCAGCGAAGCGCCGACCAGCAGCTTGTCGGCGATCGGGTCGAGCATGCGGCCGATGTCGGAGAACTGTTTTCGGGACCTGGCGATATGCCCGTCGAGATAATCGGTCACGCCGGCGGCGATGAACACCAGGCAGGCCCAGAAATCCGTCCAAGGCCCGTGCGCCACGACCAGCGCCAGCAGCACCGGGATGGCGGCGATGCGGGACAGGGTCAGCACGTTGGGCAGGTCGGTGAGCATTCCCGACCCTAGAGCATCACCGGCCCGGCCTGAACAGCTTGTTGACCGGATCGGTCCGATATCGCCTTAGCCGCGGTGAAAATGCCCGTAGACCGCACGCGCGGTCTCGTGGCTGATGCCGGGTGCGGCCTCCAGATCGGCCAGACCGGCCTGCTTGACGCCGCGCGCCGAGCCGAAGTGATTGAGCAGGGCGCGCTTGCGGGCGCTGCCGATGCCGGGGATCTCGTCCAGCTCCGAGCGCGAGATCGCCTTGGAGCGGCCGGCGCGATGGGTGGTGATGGCGAAGCGGTGCGCCTCGTCGCGGAGACGCTGCAGGTAATACAGCACCGGGTCGCGCGGCGGCAGTTGGAACGGCGGCGCGTCGCCGGTGTGGAGCCACTCGCGGCCGGCGTCGCGGTCCGGTCCCTTGGCGATCGCCACCAGCTTCACGTCGGTCACGCCGAGGTCGTCCAGCACGCCGCGCACCGCGGAGAACTGGCCGGCGCCGCCATCGATCAGCAGCAGGTCGGGCCAGTCCCGACGAGCCGCTCCCTCGAGTTGCTCTTTCAAAGCACGAGAGAAGCGGCGTTCCAGCATCTCCCGCATCATCGCGAAGTCGTCCCCCGGGGTGATCGGACCGCGGATCGAGTATTTCCGGTAGGCGTTCTTGATGAAGCCTTCCGGACCGCCGACCACCATCACGCCGTAGGCGTTGGTGCCCATGATGTGGCTGTTGTCGTAGATCTCGATGCGCTCGGGTGCTGCCTCCAGGCCGAACAGCCCGGCCACGCCGTCGAGCAGCTTCGCCTGCCCCGCCCCTTCGGCCAGCCGGCGCTCCAGCGCCTCGCGGGCGTTGGTGACGGCATGTTCGAGCACGTCGCGCTTCTCGCCACGCTGCGGCACCGCGAGCTCGACGCGGCGGCCGGCCTTGAGCGCGAGCGCCTCGGCGATGAGCTCGGTCTCCGGCACCTCCTGGCTGAGCAGCAGCAAGGGCGGCGGCGGCTTGTCGTCATAGAACTGGGCGATGAAGGCGCCGAGCACGTCGCCGCCCTCCTCGTCGCGTGAGTTGGAGGGAAAGAAGGCGCGGTTGCCGTTGTTGCGGCCGCCGCGGATGAAGAACACCTGCACGCAGG
>CAXSEE010000205.1:0-7428 GCA_964235615.1 uncultured Acetobacteraceae bacterium
TGACCTGCACCGGCGTGGGCGTCACCTTGCCGTCCTGCCCGATGACCCACACGAACGACCCTTGGGGGCCCTGGTCCAGGGCGGGGGCCGGCACCGTCAACGCATCGTGCCGCGTGTCGAGAACGAGACGCGCGGTGACGGAGGCGCCGGGCCAAAGCGTCCGCCGGGCATTCGGGAACGTGGCTTTCAGGGTGACGGTGCCGCTCACGATATCGACCTGGTTGCTGAGCGCGGTCAGGCGTCCCTGGTCCAGCCTGCGGGACCCATCCTGCGTCCACGCCTCCACGACCAGACCGGCTGCGCCCGCGTCGGACTGGCGGAGCTGCACATCCGGCAGGCTGGCTTGCGGGACCGGAAACAGCACGTCGATCGGCTGGATCTGCGTGAGCACGACGATCCCGCCGGGGTCTGCCGGGCTGACGATGTTGCCCGTGTCGACCAAGCGCAGGCCGAGCACCCCGGCGAGTGGCGCGGTGATGATCGTATAGCCGAGCTGGACCTGATCGCGGTCGAGTGCCGCCATGTCGCCGGCGACTGTTCCGTGCATCTGTGCCACCAGGCTGCGCTGGGTCGCGACCTGCTGTGCCGAGACGATACCCCGGCCGGCAAGCGGCACGTAACGCTTCAGGTCGGCCTCGGCGTTCGACAGGCTGGCCTGGTCGCGGGTCACCGCCGCCTTGTCCTGGTCCACGCTCGCCTGCAACGGCCGAGGGTCGATCTGCGCCAGCATGGCGCCAGCCGCCACGGTCTGGCCGTCGGTAAAGTCGATGGACTTGATCTGGCCGCCGACCAGGGCCCGTATCGTGACGGTGTTGGAAGCCTGGACGCGGCCCAGCCCTTCGAGCTCGAGGGGAACGTCGCCACTTGATACAGTGGCGGCCGAGACAGGCGTCGGCGGCGGCGGCGAGCCCGCCTCCGGCTTGCCTCGGTCGAGCAGGGCGTAGCCGCCTGCCGCCACGGCGACAGCCAACGCGCCGGCGAGCCAGCGTCCCGAATGAAGGCGGTTCACGGCCCTGCTTCCGAGTCCGTGGCCGGCAGCCGGAGGCGCTCATTCCGGCGGATGGCCTCGCGCAGCCGGTTCAGGCGCTCGAGGTTGGCCACCGTCTGCGAGCTCGCGGCGGCCAGTCCCAGGATCAGCGCTTCCAGGCAGACCATTGTCGCGCCGTGCAGGGCAACCCGGTTGGCGCGGCCGCGCAGGGCGCGAACAACCACCGAGGCGAGGCGCGCGAGCTTCTTGTCCGGGCTGTCCGTCACCAGGACGATGGGCAGGCCCAGCCGGCGTGCCTCGTCGAACACGGTGACGACTTCCGCGTAGCCACGGCCGTATGCCAGCACCAGCAGCGCGTCGCCCACGCGCAGGTTGAGCATCTGGTCCGCCAGCATGGAGCCGGTGGCAGTCAACATCACGACCTGGCGCCCACTCCTGGCCAGCAGCATGGCCGCGTAGGCGGCCAGGGCAGCCGATGGGCCGATGCCGAAGATCCCGATGCGCTCCGCCGGATGCAGGGCGGCAACCGCCGCGGCGATCTGGTCGCGGCCTTCGGGCAGACGCAGATGCCGTATCGCGTCGTCATGGGCGTCCAGCACCGCGGCGATGGCCCGCTCGCTGCCCTCACCGACTTCGGCGAGTGTGCGCCGCATGTCGTCGGCCGGCGTCAGTGGCCCCAGCGATGGCAGCAGTGCCTGCTTCAGCTCTGCCAGCCCCTTGAACCCCAGGGTTTGCACGGTCCGGATCACGGTCGCGTCGGACGTGTCGGTGCGCGCGGCTAGCTCCATGGCCGAGCTGGCCAGAACGGAGGCGCGGTTGGCGTCGATATAATGCGCCACGCGCCAGGTCGCCGGGGACAGCCTGGCCGCATGCGCATCCAGGCGGCCACGGTAGAGGTCCGCAGCGCCTTGATCTCCGGCAGCCGGGGTCATTGTAGTAAATCCTTGCTGATCCGGGAGGCCGTAGCATACGTTACAAGGCGACGAAACACCAAGGCTTTGCGACATGAGCAGCGTCATTTGGACCCATGCCGGCCCGACGGTTCTTGCCGCCTTCCTGGCCTCGGCGGTGGAGTTCGTGGAAGCACTGACCGTCATCCTGGCCGTCGGCAGCGTGCGCGGCTGGCGGGATACGCTGGCGGGCGCCGGAGCGGCCGTGGGCGTGCTGCTCGTCATCGTCGCCGTGCTGGGGTCGGCCTTGACCCGGATTCCGCTCACCTCCATGCAGCTCGTCGTCGGCACGCTGCTGCTGCTGTTCGGCATGCGCTGGCTCCGCAAGGCGGTGCTCCGCGCGGCCGGGATCATTCCTCTGCACGACGAGAGTGCCGCCTATGCCAAGCAGACCCGGACCATGCAGGCGCACGGCGTCGTGGCGGGCTGGGACGGCATCGCCTTCGGAAGCGCGTTCCAGATCACCATGCTGGAAGGCGCGGAGGTCGTGTTCATCGTCATCGCAGTGGGCGCGGGGGGTTCCGGACTTCTGCTTCCGGCCAGCCTGGCTGCGCTGGCGGCACTGCTCGTCGTCGCGTTGCTCGGGATCGCCCTGCACCGGCCGCTCGCGATGGTGCCGGAAAACGGGCTGAAGTTCGCGGTCGGCGTGTTGCTGTCGGCCTTCGGCAGCTTCTGGGTCGGCGAGGGCATCGGCGTCGTCTGGCCCGGCGCGGACTGGTCGATCCCGGCCCTGGTCGCCGGCTTCCTCGTCCTCGCCCTGCTGGCCGTTCGGCTGTGCCGCCGGGCGCGCCCGGTATCCCCCGCACCAATGGCTGAGGGTTGACATGCGAAGACTGCGTATTCTTTGGGACGAGATCGTCGGGTTGTTCGTGGACGACCGGCTCTATGCCATCGCGATCCTGGCCTGGATCGCCCTGGTCTGGTTCATGGTGACGCGCGTTGGTATCGCATCAGTCTGGGGGGCGGTCGCCTTGTTCGCCGGCCTTGCCCTGATCCTCGTCGAGAATACCACGCGCGCCGCGCGGCGGTGACTTACTTTATCCGCGAGCGATGTTGCGCGGCGACACGATAGAGGGCGGTGTCGATGCTGTTCAAGGCGTCGATCCTGGCAAGCTCGCGTTCGGTCGGGATCGTCCTGGTGATCGCCGGCCGGTTCGCGGTTGGTGCGTAATCGTAAGTGCCATTCAGGTGAATTACCGCATCCGACGGCAGGTTGATGCCGAGTTGGGACGCCAGGGATGGAAGATCCTTCGATAGGCAGTCCGTCGTCGTGAACCAGTCGAATTTTTCGAGCCGCGAGCATGCTTCGAATATTGCCACTTCCTCATTCGGCGCATGGGAAGCGTAGCTCGAACCGAGCAACTGCCGCGCGGCCGAGTTGGAGATACCATCGATAACCCATGAGATCTCACTGTCGAGGAATTCCGAGAACGTGACGCTCCTGGCATAGCTCGGCGCGTCTTCGTCGATTTCCGTAAGCTGCTGGTTCCAGTCGCGGGGCATGGAGCGCCAGAAATCATAGGTCGAGACAATCCGGTCTCTTGGATTGCGCAAGATCGTCAGCCTGAAGCCCTGCGGGTCAACGGCGTCGATGAACTCCGCATCGAAGTGACCAATGAAGAGGTTGTAGTGCGCGACGTCGGCTGGCCTGTGTCTCCAACGGCCGTCGCCGGCTGGAGCAGGGCAGATCTCATCTGGCCGGTGATGGCTCCGAAGGATACTGGAGAGCGTGATACCCCCGGTCTTGGGAACGTGCATCAGAAAGGTCTTGCGCCCTGGCGGTTTGGCACACTCCGACATGCTCAAGCTAAAGCCGCCTTTTCATTGTGAAATCCTTGCTGCAGTAGGACCACGACTCAAGCTCGGAATTGTATCAGGAAGATTTCACGCCAACCAGGGGCACCAAGGCTTCCGAGCGGTTGCCAAGGTGTGATCGCGGGCGCAGCTATCGGCGGACAAGGCGCCAGGGCAGTGAGGCTCACATGGTTCAGACTACCCAGATCGTCTACCAGCCCTACGTTGCCGGGCCGCGCGGGTCGCTCAAGCCAGGGACGGCGATCGCCTGCCGCACGCCGGAGGACGGACTGCGCCGTGCCGAAAAGGCCCTGGCGAACGGATCGATCCTTGGAGCCCGGGTTGTACGCGTAACGCACGACGACGCTGCCGAGGAGTTCGGTGAGCCGCAGTTCCTGGGTCAGGTCGGCCGTGTGCCCGATATGGATTAGCGTCAGACGAACTTGAAGATCACGATCATGAGCAAGGTGTAGAGCATCACGGCGCCGATCAGGATCGGCACCGGTGCGGAAGATCCTTTCATGGTCTCGACCGTCTTGCTCCTGAACGAGCCCAGGAGTTCCGGCCAGGTGTAGGAAACGAAGTCGCCCTGGGACAATACGTTGATCAGGCGGCCGTCATCATCGACGACCGGCAGATGCCGGAACCGCTCGTTCGACATGAGGCGAAGCCAATCGACGATCTCGTCGTCCGGCCGCGCCGTCCTGATCTCACCGGTCATGATGGCCGACAGCTGCGTCGTCTCCTGGTCCAGCTTCTCGCCCAGCAGGCGGCGCAGAAGGTCCCGCTCGGTGACGATCCCCGCCACCTTCCTGTCGCCGTCGGTGATGATGACCGAGCCGATATTCTTCTTTGCCATGATCTGCACGGCCGTGGCGACCGTGTCGTTGGCACGCATCACGATCGGGGCCGGCTTGTTCTTGAACTCCGGTCGGTCTTTGATCTTCATCGGATTAGCCTACAAGGACTTCCGTTGACGTCCCGGTACCTTCCGGCCCGGGATCATCTCGAGGATGACGATAAGCATGGCGCGGCTTCGGGAAAATAGCCAGGGCCAGCGACAGGAGCGGTAGCGGCGGCATGGACGACGATGCGACGGCGTTTGCGGAACGGATCCAGGCCCGCCTCGACCGCCTGGACCTGTCCCCGGAAGACGCGGCACGTTCGGCTGGCCTGCCGCCCGACTTCCTGGCCAGGCTGTCGGGCGGCCAGGCGCCGCCGCGCGGCCAGCGGCTGGTCAAGCTGGCCGATATCCTGTCGACCTCGGTCGCGTATCTCGTCGGACTGGATCCGGACGACATCGTCCCGGCCGCCTATCTCGAAGAAGCCCAGGGCGAGCTGGGCCTGCTGGCCGGGGACGAGGAGATCCTGCTGCGGGCCTACCGGCGCCTGGACTTCTCGACCAAGGCCGCGCTGCTCCAGGTCGTGCTGAAAATGGCGCCGGCCGAGGTCGACGAACGCAAGCCGAGACAGATCGGCCCGCGCGCCGGCACGGTAGGGACTGGATAACCGGCCGATAATGGGGCAGTCACCAGCTAGAGGACCAAGCAGGACGCCGCCGCAAGAGCGTGTGACCAGGGGAAGCGACAGGATGGAGACGACGTCATGAGCGATCCAAGTGGCCGGGACCCGTCAGGTCAGGCGGCGCTGCATTCGATGCGCTACCTGGTGCTGGCTTCCAGTGTCGGCACGATCATCGAATGGTATGATTTCTTCCTCTACGGAAGCCTGGCCATCATCTTCGCCAAGCTGTTCTACCCGCAGGGGGATCCGGTCGCGGCCATGCTGGTCAGCGTCGCGGCCTTCGCCACCGGCTTCGCCGTGCGGCCGATCGGCGCCCTGATCTTCGGCCATGTCGGCGACCGGCTCGGACGCAAGACGACCTTCCTGCTGACCCTGATCATCATGGGATGCGCCACCGCCGCGATCGGCATGCTGCCGACCTACGCGATGGCGGGCTACCTCGCGCCGGTCCTGCTGGTGACGTTGCGGCTGATCCAGGGCATCGCACTCGGCGGCGAATATGGCGGTGCCGCAAGCTATGTCGCGGAACATGCGCCACCCGGCACGCGCGGCCGCTGGACCGGCTATATCTCGGCCATGGCGACGGGCGGCTTCCTGCTGTCGGTCGTCGTGGTCATCGCCTGCCGCCTTGGCCTCGGACAGGACGCCTTCCAGCGCTGGGGCTGGCGCATCCCGTTCCTGCTGTCGTCCATCCTGGTGGTGCTGTCGGTGCGGGTCAGGCTCTCGCTCATGGAGAGCCCGGTGTTCCTGCGCCTGAAGGCGGCAGGGCAGGTGGCACGCGCGCCGATCCGCGAGGCGTTCGGCGATCCGATCAACCGCAAGCGCATCCTGCTGTTCCTGTTCGGGGTCTCCTGCGCCCAGTCGGTCACCTTCTACACCGCGCATTTCTACGCGCTGTTTTATCTCGAGAGCATCATGAAGATCGACTTCCTGACGGCGACACTGGCCATCGCCGCCGGTGTGGCGCTCGGCAGCCCGTTCTTCGTGCTGTTCGGGGCGTTGTCGGACCGCATCGGGCGCAAGCCGCCAAGCCTCATCGGCATGGCCGCGGCGATCGTGCTGTATCTGCCGCTGTTCATGCTGATACGCGGCTCGGTGACAACGGCTGGGATAAACACAGTGCAGATCGCCGCCTGCGTGTTCGTGCTGGTGCTGATCTCGGCGGCGATCTACGGGCCGCTCGCCGCCTATATCGTCGAGAGCTTCCCGAGCCGGGTGCGCTACACCTCGATCTCGGTGCCCTATCATATCGGCAACGGCATCTTCGGCGGCTTCCTGCCGATCATCAGCCTCTGGCTGGTGCACAGGACCGGCAACCCCTATGCCGGCCTGCTGTATCCGATCGCTTTCTGCGCGGTCGGCCTCGTGATCTGCGCCGGCTGGATGCCGGAGACGGCAGGACGCGACGTCTCCGACATAGCACCCGAGGCGATCCTGCCGGACCGTTCGCGAACGGCGTTGGCGGAATAGGCCGTTCAGAGCGAGGCGAGCACGCTCTCGGCGCTGCTGACGTCGAACGCCCCGGGCTGCTCGACCGCGAGATGGGTGACGCGGCCGTCCTTGGCGACCAGGGCGAAGCGCTGGCAGCGGACGCCCATGCCGCGCTGGGTCAGGTCCAGCTCCAGGCCCATCGCCCGGGTCAGATCGGCCGATCCGTCCGCCAGCATCAGCACCGCTTCGCCGGCGTTCTGCTCCTTGGCCCAGGCCTTGAGCACGAAGGCGTCGTTGACCGCCATGCAGGCCACCGTATCGACGCCTTTCCCGGCCAACGCGGCGGCATTGTCGACGTAGCCGGGGATGTGCCGGGCGCTGCAGGTGGGCGTGAAGGCGCCGGGAACGCCGAACAGCACCACGGTCTTGCCGCGGAATAGCTCGTCCGTGCTGGCCTCTTCCGGGCCGTCCACGGTCGCGACCGTCACGGTCATCGAGGGAATGCTGTCGCCAACCTTGATCGTCATGCGGGTCGTCCTGTGTGGTGTCTGTCGTCGAGCGTCATACATGCGGCGTCGTCTGGCAACAGTCGCGGCATCCGCGGCGGGCGGTCCAGCCATTCGCGCAGCCTGGACCAGCGCCGGCGCGCGCCGCTGTTGCGAACCGCCATGGCCAATGCGCGGCGTTGCCCGACCAGCACCACCAGCCGCTTGCCGCGCGTCACCCCGGTATAGAGCAGGT
>CAXSEE010000206.1:0-1966 GCA_964235615.1 uncultured Acetobacteraceae bacterium
AAAGGCCTCGGCCTTTGGAAACCAATTCGTAGATATGATTGGATTCTCAAGGCTTCGCCTTGAGCGGGTCCAGGGCAGAGCCTTGGTCTTTCATGGGTCAAGCTCAAGGCTGGTTGGTATTAGATGATTCCATCTAAACGCATAATGCTCTAGGCGGCATGCGATCGACGCGCGGCCTCCTCGGCGACGAGTTCCTTCTTGGACAATTTACCGATCGCCGTATGGGGCAGCGTCTCGCGCAACTCGATCTCCCGCGGCAATTCGATACGCGACAACTCGTCTTCCAGGAATTGGCGAAGCGCCGGCACGCTTGCGGCCGCTCCCGCGCGGAGCACCACGAAGGCTTTCGGACACTCGCCGCGATAGGCATCGGGAATGCCGATCACGGTTGCCTCCAGCACGTCGGGATGGCGATACAGCGCCTCCTCGATCAGGCGGGGATAGACGTTGTAGCCGCCGCACAGGATGACATCCTTGATGCGATCGACAAGAAACAGATATCCCGCTTCGTCCAGATAGCCCACGTCGCCGGTGCGGAACGCGCCGTCGATCATGGCACTCGCGGTCTCCGCCGGCCGGTTCCAATAGCCCTGCATCACCTGCGGCCCGCGCACGCACACCTCGCCGCGCACGCCAGGACCGAGGATGATGGCCGGGTCGGCGAGATCGCGTATCTCCACGATGGTTTCCAGCACCATGGGTCCGACCGAGCCCGACCTTGAGGAACCATCCAGCCGGTTGCAGCAGACCACCGGCGAGGTCTCGCTCAACCCGTAGCCCTCGGCCAGCTTGCAGCCGGTCAGCGCCTCGAAACGTGCCTGCACCTCGGCCGGCAGCGGCGCTCCTCCGGAGATGCACAGCTCGATCTTGCGCAGTCCCTCGCGCACCCGTCTCGGCGCGCTCTCGGCCGCATTGCTCAGGGCGTTATAGATCGTCGGCACCGCCGGCAGCATGGTCGGGCGGCGACGGGCGATCGTCTTGAGGGTATCGGCAACGGTGAAACGCGGCAGCAGGATCATCTCGGCGCCGATGGCCACGCCGAGATTGAGCACCGCCGTCAGCGCGAACACGTGGAACAGCGGCAGCACGCCGAGGATACGCTCCGCCTCGGGACCACGATGGCCCAGCAGTTGCGCGACCTGGAACGCATTGGCGGTGAGGTTGGCGTGGGTCAGCGCCGCCCCTTTCGGGATGCCGGTGGTGCCGCCGGTATATTGCAGCAGGGCGATGTCGCGCTGCGGATCGACAGGCGTCGCGCGCAACGCACCGGCCCTGGCGATCCCCGTTCTGGCAATGACGGATGAGCAGGATACCAGCAGCGTGCTGCGAGCGGGCCTCGCGATGTCACGGCGCCTGGCAATGGAGAACAGCAGGGCCTTGATCGGCGGCATCGCCCGTGCCATCCGGCACAGCACGATATGACGCAGCCCGGCCGCTTCGGCCACCGCCGCCACCCGGTCATGGATGGCGCGCGCGTCAGGCACGATCATGATCGTCGTGCCGGAGTCCAGGATCTGCGTGCGCAGCTCGCGTTCCGTGTAGAGCGGATTGAAGTTCACCACGATGCCGCCGGCACGCATGATCGCGAAGTAGAAGATTACGAAATACGGCGTGTTGGGCAGGCACAGCCCGACCCGCTCGCCCGGCTTCAGCCCCAGGCGCTGCAGGCCGGCCGCAGCGCGGTCGACCAGGGCATCGAGCTTGCCGTAGCGCCACCGCCTCCCCAGGAAATCCACCGCAACCCGGCGTGGCCAGCTTCGCGCCGCGCGGCTCAGCAGTTCCGGCACCGGACAGGTCTCGATTTCTCTTGCAGCCATGTCCATCCCTTCTCGGTCTTTTTCTGCCGGCTGACCAGAACTCCAGCCGGGTCCCGAGTGCCAGCATCAGGCCACTTGATTTCACCTCGCCGCGCAAGGCGATCGGCGTCGTGACCGGCGTGCCGGCATACGCGGTTGCATCGCGATCG
>CAXSEE010000206.1:2066-7400 GCA_964235615.1 uncultured Acetobacteraceae bacterium
TCGCGCCACTGGTGGTGTCGCCGTACTTCTCCGCAGAGGTGGCGACGACCGGCTGGGTGATGCGTAACGCGTCGAACCCGCTCCAGCCGGTGCGGACCACCTGCGCATCCAATGTCAGCCGGCGGGTCAGGCGATGGCGTACGCTGAAGGTCATGGCTCAGGGCGTGGTGCAGTTGGCCGCGTCGAAGGTCAGGCGGTCGTCCAGCAGATGGAGCTGGAAGCCAAGGTTGTAGCCGACATTCCAGCCCTGGCCATGGAAGGTCTCGGTAACGTCCGGGTCAGTTGGCGACAGGTTGGGCAGTGCCGAAGTCAGGGCGGCATCGCGTGCCCAGCTGGCGGGGTCATGCTCGGCGATGAAGCTGAAGGGAGAGGTCACCGCCAAGCCGATGGCCCACTGGCCCAGCCGCAGCGCCGCGGCGGTGCTCGGCAACAGGCCGTTCGAGACCGGCCACCACATCTGATCCGGACCCTGATCGGCGCCCTCGCCCGAATAGGCACGGCTGATGCCCCGTGCTGACTGGTCCTGGAGGTAGACCGACGCCCGGCCGGACAATGGCAGCAGCAACGCCGGCGAGCCCATCACCAGCACTCGCACCATATGCTGCGTCCGCCGCATGGCCAGCATCGATGCTTCCCCCGATGATTTCGTTTGGGAGATGGTCATCTTTCCCGAAGTAGACATCAAGCTCGGGCCAGGATCCTGCGTCGGGAGCAGTCGTCCGGCGGCTGTAAAGCCACACGCCAATGCCATCGAGGACCTGTTCGTCGGTTGCGTCTTCCCCGAGGGCGAGCAGGGCGCGAATGTTGCCCGCCTGGCCGATCTGCCGCTGTCGGCAGGAGGCGCTAACCGTCAACCGCTTCTGCGGCTCCTCGGTGCCGGCGATGTCCTGTCGCAGGCGACCACCTTGTTCCTGGCCATCAAGTCGGGCAAGGAGTCTAGCATGGCGCTCGACGCCACAGCCTTCTGAGCCGCAGCCCTCTGATCAGGATATCAACCATGCCGACCTTGCAGGAGCTGACTGGACGGGTGCGCGATGCCGCATCCGGCCAATCTGGACTGTCCCGACTGGTCACGCTCGACCTGGGCGAGACCGGGTGCATCCGTCTCGACGGCGGCACGGTGGATAATACGGATGGACCGGCGGATTGCCGGATCTCGCTCTCGGCGGACGATCTGGAGGAGCTCATGGACGGTCGGCTCGACCCGACGATGGCCTATATGAACGGCCAGCTTCGTGTCGATGGCGACATGCCGCTGGCGCTGGAACTAGCTTCTGCGTTGCGCCGGACATGAGCGCCCCGCCCGGTTTTATCGAGCTGGCGATGGGAGGCGAGGCCGGGTTCAACGAGTTGTGCGGGCCGCTCTGGGTGAGAGCCGAGGGCAACAGGCTGATCGGCGGCTTCCGCGTCGAACGGCGGCATTGCAACCCGATGGGCAATTGTCACGGCGGCATGCTGGCGACCTTCGCCGACGTGCATATGGTCGTCGCCTCACAGTTCGCGCATGAACTGCCGTCGCTCGGCCTGCCGACCATCAGCCTCGCGCTCGATTATCTTGCTCCGACCCTGCTCGGCGCCTGGGTCGAAGCCGTGCCCGAAATCGTGAAGGTGACGCGCGGCATGGTCTTCGCCAACGAGATCCTCACCGTCGATGGCCAGCCGGTCGCACGCGCCTCCGGCATCTTCAAGATATCCAACAAGGTTGAGCCTGGAAGCGCACCTGTCCTCAATGCCGGCGGCAGGCTGCGCGCCTTGCTGAAAACTTGATTTCCTTCGAGCGTGTCTACCTGGACTAAGTTTAGTCGAGTGGAAACCGGTTATGCAGATCCTCAACATTCATGCGGCCAAGACCCACTTCTCCCGCCTGGTGGACGAGGTCGCGAAGGGCGAAGAGATCATCATCGCCCGGGCGGGCAAAGCGGTTGCCAAGCTGGTCCCGCTTACTGAGCGGCAAGAATCGCCGAAGCGAACGCTGGGTATCCTTTCCGGACGACTGCCCGTGCCCAATGATTTCGATGCTCCGCTTTCCGACGAGGGGCTGGCTGATTTCGAAGGGCGGTAATGCGCCTGCTGCTCGATACCCGTATCCTGATCTGGGCGCTCGGCAATCCCGCACGACTGGATACCGAGGGTCTGACAGCTCGCCTTCCGCGACAACCGACGAAAGCTGATCAAGCAGACCCTTCATGCAGAAGTCCTCTTCCGCAAGTGAAGCTCGAATTTGTCGCGATTAGCGCCGCCGGAAAGGGTGGCCTGCCGATCGCGCAACCCAGGATGATCGGGCGCGTGATGCCGTCGAGGTGCCGGGGCTATCGAATTCCATGTACTTCATGGATAGTGCGGATTATATGTAAGCGTGCGACGGAGGCATCTTGACGATCTGCGGCCGGCCTAGGTCGGCCGATCAGATCTGTGCCGATCCACCGTCGACGAACAATTCACTGCCGTTGACGAAGCTGCTCTCGTCCGACGCGAGGAAGAGGGCGGCGCTGGCGGTCTCGTCCGGATTTGCCATCCGGCCGAGCGGGATCGCTGCGATCATCACAGCCACGAATGCATCATGTTGCTCATCGGTCTGGGTGAGACCACGCACGCCCGGCGTTGACGTCGCCCCTGGCACGAGCACGTTCACGCGAATGCGGCGTGGGGCTAGGTCGAGGATCCAGCTCCGGGCGAAGTTCCGGATGGCCGCCTTGCTGGCGCTGTAGACGCTGAAGGCCGGCGTCCCCGTGACGCCGGTCGTCGATCCGGTCAGGATCACTGACGCTCCGTCGCACAGGAGAGGCAGTGCCTTCTGCACGGTGAATAGCGTACCTTTCACGTTGGTCGCGAAAGTACGTTCATAGTGTTCTTCCGTGATGTCGGACAGTGGCAAGAACTCGGCCATCCCGGCGTTGGCAAGCAACACGTCGATCTGTCCGGCTTCCTCGCGCACCGTGCTGTAGAGGCGATCGAGGTCGGCCAGGACTGCTACGTCGCCCTGAACCCCGCGCGCCATACTTCCCACCTCGGCCACCGCCCGGTCGAGTTCGGCCTGCCGGCGACCGGTCATGAACACGCGCGCGCCTTCCTGAGCGAAGCGCTTTGCACTCGCCAATCCGATCCCGGTGTTGGCGCCGGTGATGACCGCCACCTTGCCCTCAAGCTTGCCCATTCACTGCCTCCATCCGTCGACTGAGGACGATATGGACTGGCACTGACAGAAGCGGTAGAACTTACCTAAAGGTAAGTATGGAGGCGATCGATGGCCACTGATAAATCCGCGTGTGGCCTCGACGTTGCGCTGTCCGTGGTGGGCGGGAAATGGAAGCCGCTGATCCTTTACCATCTCAACTCGGGTCCCAAACGGTTCGGAGACGTGAAACGGCTGGTCGCCGGTATCAGCGAGAAGGTGCTGATTCAGCACCTACGCGAGTTGGCGGCGGCCGGCGTGCTGATCCGTCACGACTACCAGCGGGTGCCGCCGATGGTCGATTACACCATGACGCCCTTCGGCATGACGCTCGTGCAAGCGCTCATGCCGCTGTGCAAGTGGGGAAACGAGCATCGGGCCCGCGTCGAGGAGATCATGCTCTCGCGCTCGTCGGAGCAGGAGGCGCGAACAGGTTGAGTCTGCCTCGATAGGCGCATTGCAGAGGGCGTGATCTTGTACCCGAATGACAAAGCCGTATTACCCATGGGGCTCGTCGGGGATACACCACAGAAAGATCTGGATCTATGGTAGGAATTGGCCCGGTCCGTGCCAGACAAAGCTACCGCTCAGAACGACCAAACTCAGCTGTAGCTCATTCGTAAGCGTGCGAGAGTTCCGTATCGACGGATTTGATCCGGACGCCGGATCAACCATGCTTCCAGGGTAGTAGTTCATCGAGACGCTGCATGGGATGCCCTTCGACCATCCTCGTCAAGACGTCGCGCAGCCAGACGTAGGGTTCGATGTCGTTGAGCATCGCTGAGTGAAGAGCCAGTGCCCGCAACAAGATGGCCAGGGGCGATCCAAGCTTGGCCCTGAAGTACAGCGTCAGGCCGTCACCGCCAACAGTAGACCAGCCTCACCGTGCCGCCAGCCGGTCCATGTCATGCGGATCATGCGAGCAGAAGATATCCACCTGGCCATGATGGTCGCGCGCCAGGTCGCGAAGCCTCGCCTGGTTCTGCAGGCGCTTGCCGCGGTCCACTTCCATCATCGCCTGATAGACGCGCGCGCCAGGCGGCACCGCAGGACGAGCCGGGTCGATCTCGCTGTGGTGGAAATAGGCGTCGCCGGCGAGCAGCTTCCAACCGGCCTCGCCCTGCACGGCCACGCCGCAATGGCCGGCGGTGTGCCCTACCAGCGGCACCATCAGGATCTCGGGCGGCAGACCTTGCAGCCCGCGCACCGTCTCGAAGCCGAACCAGCGCTCGCCGGAAACCGAATACTCCCGCCACGGACCGCCATCCCGCCATTGCTGCGGCCTGAAGCGTCCGCGCGCCAGCGGCGTGCGTCGCGCGCGGGCGGCGCGTGCTTCGGGCTCGAACAGATGCACGGTCGCCTGCGGGAAATCGTCCAGGCCCCCGGCGTGATCGAAATCGAGATGGGTCAGCACGATGTGCCGCACATCCTCGGGCTTCAGACCGAGGCGCCGGATCTGCGCGACCGCCGTCTCCCGCGGGTCAAAACGGATGTTGTTCAGCCCGCGAAAGAACCCCGCGATGCGCCGGCCGCGGTCGCGTATGTCCCGCGTGCCGAAGCCGGTATCGACCAGGACCAGTTCGTTTCCAGCCTCGATCAGCAGGCATTGGCAGGTCAGCGTGGACGGTCCCAGGCCGGGAGTGCGCCCATCGAACAGATGGCCGCCGTAGGGGCATTCGGTACCGCAATTGATGTGATGAACGCGCATGACAAGCCGACGTGCGGACGTCATCCAGGTTGCCGGATCACCGCTTCACGATCACGCAGACCGCTATCCGAGATCGCGTTTCACGTCCGGCGAGCGCAACAGGGCGTCCATCTGCATCGCGTAATCGATGGCAGTGTCCGGCTCGAACTGGATCTCCGGCACGCTGCGCAGACGCAGCTCGTGCGAGGCCAGGGAGCGCAGGAACGGTGCCGCCCGCCTCAGCGCCGGCAGCACCACGCCAATATCGCTGCGTCCCAGCCGGGTCACGAAGGCGGTCGCCTTCTTGAGGTCCGGGCTGACACGCACCTCGGTCACGGTGATGGCGATCCCAGCCAGTTCGGGATCGCGGAACTCGGTGCGGGTGAACAAATCCGCCAGCACGTGCCGGATCTCCTCGCCCACCCGAAGCTGCCGCTGGCTCGGGCCGGTCGCTGCATGACGCGAGCCGGTGCGG
>CAXSEE010000207.1:0-7374 GCA_964235615.1 uncultured Acetobacteraceae bacterium
CCCCGGGAAGCAGGCGCCCCCGAGGGGCGCTGCTTCGCAGCGAAAGGGACAGCGAGATGGGGACCACCACCAACACCAGCCGGACCGAGACGGACAGCCGGGCCGACATCTACCAGCGCATCACCGACCAGATCGCCGCCGCCATCGAGGCCGGAGCGGGCAAGTGGCAGATGCCATGGCACCCCGGCGCGGACGGGGCAGCGCCGGTGCTGCCGGTCAATGCCGCGACAGGCAAGCCGTACCGGGGCGTCAACACCATCGTGCTTTGGGCGGCGGCGCAGGCCGAGGCGTACCCGAGCGCGGTATGGGCGACATACCGGCAATGGGCCGAGCTTGGGACGCAGGTCCGCAAGGGGGAGTGTGCCAGCCTCGTGGTGTTCTGGAAGATCAGCGGCAAGGACGAGCAGGAGGACACCGACGACGGGGCGGAGGATAGCCGTCGCTCCCTTGTGTTCGCGCGTGGCTACAGTGTGTTCAACGCGGCGCAGGTGGACGGGTATGCGGCCCCTGCCCTGCCGGTGCTGCCGGAGATCGAACGGATCAGCCACGCCGAGGCATTCTTCACCGCAATCGGCGCCAACATTCGGCATGGCGGCAATCGCGCCTGCTACGTGCCGAGCCTGGACCAGATCAGGATGCCGGTGTTCAAGGCTTTCCGCGATCCCGTCGCCTACTATGCCACCCTGGCGCACGAGACGACGCACCTGACTGGGCACCCGAGCCGGTGTGCCCGTGACCTGCGGGGCCGGTTCGGCGACGAGGCATACGCAGCCGAGGAACTGATTGCCGAGCTTGGGGCGGCGTTCGTGTGCGCCGACCTGGCGCTGACCCCCGAGCCGAGACCGGACCACGCGGCTTATGCCGCGTCGTGGCTGAAGGTACTGCGGAGCGACAAGCGGGCGATCTTCACAGCCGCTGCCAAGGCGCAGGCAGCGGCGGACTGGATGCACGCGCAGCAGAATACGGCAGTAGCACCCGAAGCTGCAGGACAGGCCCAGGCAGCTTAATGAGACGGGGGCAGCCTGCGCTGCCCCTTTTGAACGGCAAATTCGCCAAAGCACCGCCGCCCGGACACGGCGGCTACTCAGCAGCTATATGCTAGCAGCTAGTCTTGTAGCGGCTAGCAAGTCGCTGCTATCAAGGGTGGCGGTGGCGCTTCGCTACAACCGGGAGGACGGGATGGCAGCGAACATATTGACGGTAGCCTCGACGAAAGGCGGAGCTGGAAAGACCACGATCATCATGGCACTGGCCGGAACGCTGGCCGCTGAGGGATTGAGGGTCGCTGTCGTCGATGCCGACCCAAATCGTGCTTACGCTTCGTGGGCGAGCGGCGCCTATGAAGGTGCCAGGATGGAAGTTCGAGCCGAAGCCGATGAGACGCGCCTGGCCGACGCAATCGATGAATTAGCCCCAAACGCTGACATTGTGCTCATTGATACCGCGGGGTTCGGCAATCGGGCGGCTTTGCTTGCAATCGCGGCAGCAGACGCGGTCCTCGTCCCCTGCACCCCAAGTCGATCCGATATCGAGCAGGCGTCAAAAACATTGCAGCTTATTGAGGGGGCTGCTCGGGCCGCTCGGCGGGCAATCCCCGCAAGAGTGGTTCCATCCCGCATCAAGGTCACAACTGCGGTCTCAAAGCATGCCCTGGCAGAGCTTGATGCTGGCGAGTTACCCCGCACAATGACCGCGATCGGGGATCGGGTCGCATTCGCCGAAATGACCTTTTCAGGCCGAGTGCCGAACGGAACCACGGACGCGGGGCAGGAGATCGCCGACCTCATCGCTGAGCTTCGCGAATTTGGTTGGCTGCCGAACAAGCGCCTTCCTTCCCTGATAGATACCTAGCCGCTATATAGTAGCAGCTAGCAACTAGCGGGGCGTTTAAGTGTCTGCAAAAGGTCTTAAATCAGCTGTTGCTCGACCCTCAGCACGAGAGTCTCTCGCTGCGGCAAATGCGGTTGCGCAGGAAGCTGGACTACCGCCAGCATCTCTATCTCCGGTCATACAGGCTCATTCTACGGCGAGTGCGTCGAACGATTATGCCGAGCTGCTCCAGGTCAATATACGAGTCCGTCGAGCGTTGGGCGATCAGCTTGCTGATCGAGCACGAGCCGAGGGAACAACTCAAAAAGTGCTGGTATGTCGCGCGCTTGCGCGAGCGGGGTTTGACGTGCATCCCGACGATCTTAAGACAACAACAGCACCTCGGCGTCGGGGTAGTAGCAAGCTAGCTGCTAGCGAATAGCATATAGACCGTCACTAGAGTACGAAGTGATTTTGGGCTTTATCAGAGAGTTAGCATGCCGCCGCAGCCGGCTGCACGCTCAATTCGTACTCTGGTGACGCTTCGAATCGCGCACCAAAGGTTATCCACATGCAAGTTCGTACTTTGGTGACGGCGCTTCGTACTCTGGTGACGCCAAACCGAGTCGTCCACCGTACTCTGGTGACGCATCCTAATAGAACTCTAATAACCTTCTAAACTCGTCAGCAAAGTACGAACTTCATCAGGGGACAAGTCGGTCAATGAAAGGCGCGTCAGTAGGGTACGAATTGCATGAAACAGCTCACACCGGCACGCTCACGACATGATCGACTCTGACACCGTCCTGACCGTGCCTGTGGGAGCAGAAGGTGCTTTGGAAGGACGACTTCGATGTCAGCTTGAGACCTTGGGGTTCCACCAAGCTCTTGGACTAGCGACGACCATACTCGACAGACGATGCGTTGAAGCCGCCCACAGTGTTCTTTCAGACGAAGAAGCGGCTCCGGGATATATCCACGCAGGCTTCGCCATGACGGCCTTGCCTCATAAACGCACGGACGCCATCGAATGGGTACGTGATAGCGCTGACATACGACTACGTATCGAAAGTGGTAAAAGCCACGACGGAACAGCAGTCGGGATTCCCTTTGGCTATGTCGCACGTCTCATACTTTTGTATCTGCAAACACAGGCAATAAAAACGCGATCACGCGAGGTGGAACTAGGCCGATCTATGCACAGTTGGCTTAAGGCTATGGGTCTCAATAGTGGCGGTAAAGGCTATGAAGCCGTACGTGAACAGAGCCGCCGCCTGAGTCTTTGTCGCCTTACGTTTTACCGGATCGCAGATGGTGGTGAAGCGGTTATGAATGGCAGCTTTGTTCGAGAAGCCATTCTTCCTATCCGTGACACAGGTAGCCAACTCTCGCTTTGGCGCGAAACTGTTGTGCTGGACGAGGTTTTCTATGAGTCACTCGTTCGCCATCCACTTCCAGTCCGCGAAAGTGCCATCAAAGCCATGTCTGGGCGTAGCATGGCAATCGACTTGTACATCTGGCTCGCATACCGGCTTCATCATCTAACTCGCGCCACCCGTGTTCCATGGCCAGCGGTGTACAGGCAATTCGGTGCAGGATTTGCCTTACAAAGGCAGTTCAAGGTTCATGCACGTGAAGCCCTCGCGCTGGCGTTGGCAGCGTACCCAGAGGCCCAGGTGAAGGTGGATGACGAAGCATTAACCTTGCTACCCTCCCCAGCCCCTGTTCCGGAGCGATCACGCTCAGTAGGCTTACAGCCAGCCCGACTTGTCCAACGTAGATGATAGCACGTAGCTGCTAGCTGCTATCAGCCTTCCTTGTGCAGTAGATCACTCCTTTCATCGGTCGTAGGTTCAACTCGGAAGGGGCTTTAAGAAGCAACTTAGAGGTAGTCGTGACGCTCTGCGAGCGATGCAAGGGGTTCCGGTAGCAGCGGAGCGGAAAATGCATTTCAGCCCGGTTTTGCTCCATAAGGGTCTAGACCCTGAGAGCGGTGGCGTTCCAGAAGCCCGAACCAACCCTAAAGGCACGGAGAAAGTGTTCCATGATGGAATGCCGCTAGGGTCTACTCCAGTGGAACTATGACCGCGGTTGCTATGGTTTAGAGGCCTTGGGTTTGAAGCATCGTGATCAGAACTCAGCCTGCGTTTAAGCTCATTTGCCAAAATAGCCCGGCTGCGCGAGGTCGGCGAGCAGGGTTGGCCCAGTAGGTGTCCAGCCGGTAAGCGCGCGCGTGCGGGCGCTCGATGCAGGCGCGTCGGCTTCTGCGAAGTTGGCAAACCAACCGAAATGATCACGCGGGCGCGGCTCGATCGGCAGGTCGAGCGCGCGGCCGATCGCCTCGGCGATCGCGCGGAAGGCGACCCCTTCCTCCGCGTTGCCATGATAGGCCCGAGCCGGTTTACCCGCTTCCAGCGCTAGGCGATAAAGCCGGCCTGCGTCCGACACGTGCACCGCATTCCAGCGGTTGGCGCCGTCGCCAATGTAAGCCGACACGCCCGTCTCGCGCGCGATCTGCGCAAGGATCGCCATGAAGCCGTGGTCACCGATCCCGTGCACCGTAGGGGCGAGCCGGACCGCGCCGACCCGCACGCCGCGCTCGGCGAGCGCGGCGGCCGCCGCCTCGTTCTTCCTGGGAAAGTTGGGATTGGAGAGCGGCGGCATGTCAGCCTCCGTCGCGACCCGGCCGGGGGCGAGCAGCGCCAATCCGCTCGTGTAGAGAATGGGCTTGTCCGTCCCGACCAGCGCCTCGCCCATCGCCTCGATCGCGCGCCGCTCCTGCTCGCTATTCTCAGTAAACTTCGAAAAATCGTGGTTGAAGGCGAGGTGGATCACCGCGTCGGCGTCGCCGGCCGCCCCTGCGAGCCGGTCGAGGTCGTCGAGTGTGCCGCGCAGCACGTCCGCGCCCTTCGCGGCGAGCACAGCCGCCTTCTCCTCCGAGCGAGAGAGACCGAGCACCTGATGCCCGGCACCCAACAACTCGTCCACTACCACGCTGCCCACCCAGCCGGTGGCACCCGTCACGAACACGCGCATTGGAAGACATCCTGATTATTCGCCTCCTACTGTTGGAATGCGCGTGGCTGGTGTAAAGTTGATAGCTTATCCAGGTATAATACCTAACAGGATCAACGTCGGATGCCCGCCAATGGCTTGCTTGGCATCTATCTCCGCGAACGGCGCTCCCGGCTTGATCCGGCAGCTCTGGGCTATGCTGGCGGCCAGCGGCGCACCCCTGGTCTCCGGCGCGAGGAGGTGGCGCAGCGCGCCGGGATCAGCACCACCTGGTATAGTTGGCTGGAGCAAGGGCGCGGAGGTCCGCCCTCCGCCCACGCGCTTGACCGGCTGGCTGAAGCCTTGATGCTGAACGCGGTAGAGCGGGAGCACCTGTTCCTGCTTGCGGTCGGTCGACCGCCGGAGGTCCGCTATCAACCGCCGGGTGGGGTGACCCCGCGGCTGCAGCATGTGCTCGACGCGCTGGATGCCTGCCCGGCGATGATCCGCACAGCGACCTGGGACGTGATCGCCTGGAACCGGGCGGCGGCCGCCGTGTTCACCGACTACGGTGCATTGCCGTTGGCAGAACGCAACGTGCTCCGCCTGGTCTTCCTCGATCCCCGGACGCGCACGGTCGATTCCAACTGGGAGAGTGTCGCGCGCTTCATTGTCGGCGTGTTCCGCGGCGACGCTGCCCGCGCCGGCGCGGCTGCGACCGTGCAGCCGCTGGTGGACGAGTTGTGCGCGAAGAGCCCCGACTTCGCCACGATGTGGTGCGAGAGCGAGGTCAACAGCGCATGCGAGGGCGTGAGGCGTCTATGCGATCCTGAACTCGGGGAGATCGCGCTTGAGTTTTCGGCGTTTGCGGTCGACGGCCGGGCGGACCTCACCATGCTGGTCTACACGCCCGTCTCACCCGACGATACGGCACGGATCAGGACGCTTGCCGCAGCCAAGCCGGCTTAGCGGGAGGCGTGACTTCCAGCGAAGCCAGCCAATAGAAGGTTGGCACCATCATTCTTCTGGTCCCTCACGCAGCCGGCCAGCCGACTAAGCGTCTTTACTGGGCCGAACTGCATTTTCGGTTCCTCTGCTACCGGAACCCCTGCAAGTAGTCCAAACACGCAGGCGGTAGAGGCCGGGCTGCAAGTCAGCTCCCAGGACAAGAGAGGCATTCGCGTCGTTACTACCGAGATGGCTGACCAGAATAGAACGCTGCTTAGTTCATCGGGTTCGAGGTGTCGCAAGCGGAGAGGTCGGTGTGCGTGGTGGATGGTGCCGGTAAGGTGTGGCAGGGCAAGTGCGCCTCTAAGCCGGAGGCCGCGAGACCGGAGCTACGGACGGGGCAGGGAGTTTTGGTTCTGGTCACGGTCCTGACGCCGTGACAGCGGCGCAGGCGGCCGGCTGATGCCGGACATCTGCCCCGGAACTCCCAATACGGTCAGCCACAGACGCCAGCCGGCCACGGAGGCGCAGAGCAGGAACAGGACGCCGGCGAACTGGTTGAGCAGCGACCAAACGAGTCAAGCGCCGATCAGCATGACCAGGATGCGAAACAGCGACTACTGCATCGTCAGTCCGCCGCGTCCTGCTGGTCGCGGTGGAAGCGGTTCGCTTCGACCAGGCTCAGCCACTCCCGCCGGCGGAACCAGACTGCACGGCCGCAGCGCAGCGGCTTGCTACCGCGCACCAAAACGAAAGCCTCGTCGCTGCGGGTGTCGTGGGTCAGCTCGTCGGGCTTGATCAGGGCGCGCTTGACCTCGGAGCGGTTCTCCGAGCGTCCCGAGCTGCTCGATGCAATGCCGGAGCGGGCCTGGCTGCCCTCGGTGTCGCCCTGGCTGGTGGCGACCACGCCGTACTCGCCGCACATGGCGGACAGCTCCTTGGCGGTGTCCGGGTCCTGCACGGCGGCGAACAGCCGCCAGGAAGTGCTGTCGTACCAGGCCTGCTTGCCCTCACGACCCCACTGCGCCACGAGCTGGCCGAGCGACTGGTAGAGCAGCAGCAGGGTGATGCCGTATTTGCGGCCGGCATCGCGGGCCTGCTCCAGCACCTGCATGTAGCCGAGCCGGGCCACCTCATCGAGCAGGAACAGCACCCGCCCTTTGACCTTGCCGTCCGCCTGGTAGGCGGCGTTGAGCAGGGCGCCGACCAGGACCCGGCCGACGGCCGGGGTGGTCTGCAGCACGGTGAGCGGGATCTGCAGGAAAGCCGTGGTGCGACCGGCCACCAGGTCGCCGGTACGCATGGCAGGCAAGGCGCCCTCGGCGCCGCCGGAGACCAAGTCGGCATAGGCGGCGGTGGACAGCCAGCGGGCGTCACGGTTGGCGTTGGCATAGATGCCGGAGAAGGTTTCGGCGACCGCGCCCTTGAGCGTGCCGGCAAGATCGCGCGCCATGGCGGAGGCGGAGTTCTCGTGGATGGTCCCGAGCAACTCGCGCATCTGGTCCTCGGGCGTCACCAGCCGGCGTTGCAGGGCGCGCAGGGTCTTGCGCTCCGGCGGCAGGCTCGGGTCCCAGAGCAGGTCGGCGAGTAGGCAGGTGACCAGGTCCTGGCCGCTGCCCTTGA
>CAXSEE010000208.1:0-1232 GCA_964235615.1 uncultured Acetobacteraceae bacterium
GCCCTTGCGATCGCCAGACGCTGCTGCTCGCCGCCGGAAAGGCGCAGCGCCCAGTTCTCGCCCTCGCTGTCGAGCCGCGGCAGCAGATGCGCGAGATCGGCATCCTGCAGCGCCGTCTCGGCCGCACCCGACGCCACCATGCGTTCGGCCAGCGGATAGCAGAGCGCGTGACGCAGCGTGCCGAGCGGGATGTAGGGCCGTTGCGGCAGGAACAGCCGGCTGCCGGCCGGACGCTCGATCCGCCCGGAGCCGAACGGCCAGATGCCGGCCAGCGCGCGGAACATCGTGGACTTGCCGGCGCCGGAGCGGCCGGTGATCAGCGTGTCCATGCCGGCGGTGAACTCCATGTCGACCCGGTCGGCCAGCAGCGAGCCGTCCGGCAGGGCCAGCGAGACCGCATCCAGACGGTAGCCGCTGCCGGCCGTGGGCACGGCCACCACGCCGCCCTTCTCCGCCGCGCGCGCCGCTTCCACGGCACGGTCGAAGGTCGCGAGACGGCCGACGGTGGCGCGCCAGCGGGCCAGGATCGTGAAGCTGTCGCCGAACCAGGACAGCGCACCCTGCACCTCACTAAACGCTTGGCCGATCTGCATCAGCGTGCCGAGCGTGACCTTGCCGGCAAAGAACAAGGGTGCGATCAGCAGTTGCGGCAGCACGCTGGCCACCTGCCCGTAGGAGATGGTGGTCACGTTCAACAGCAGCATGCGACGCAGGATGCCGATGTAGTTGCCGCGTATGGCGCCGAAGCGGCTCATCAGTTCGCGACGCTCGACATCCTCGCCGGCATGCAACGCGATGCCCTCGGTGTTCTCGCGCACCCTGACCAGGCCGAAGCGGAAATTGGCCTCGAAGCGCTGCTGCAGGAAACGCAGCGGGATCAGCCGGCGGCCTACCAGGTAAGTCAGCCCGGTGCTGCCGATGCTGAACAGCAGCGCCACCCAGACCAGCGCGCCCGGGATGTGCAGCCCGAACAGGCTGACGCCACGCGACAGCACCCACAGTAGCACCACGTAGCTGAACAGCGAGACCACGTTGCTCATCAGCCCGAGCGCCAGGCTCAGCGTGTCGTCCTCGGGGCGCGCGTTGGCGCCGGCGCCGCAGAACGAGGCGATGTCGTCGGAGAGACGCTGGTCGGGGTTGTCGGTCGCCACCCCTTCGGCGTCGGAGGCGATGCTGATCCGGTAGTAGGCGCGGTCGGCCAGCCAGCGCCGGAGGAAGTCCCCGGTCATCCA
>CAXSEE010000208.1:1332-7366 GCA_964235615.1 uncultured Acetobacteraceae bacterium
GGCTTGAACAGCCGCCAGCTATCGGCCAGCACCGGTCCCAGATTACGCATCGCCCTGCTCTCCTCGCCTGTAGCGGCGCGGATGCTCCATCAGGCTATGCTAAAAAGCCAGTCAACTGGCTGAGCGGGCTTACGAATACAGTCTTCCGAAACGATTGCCCACGAAGGCCGCGAGCGAGATCTCCTCCTGCCTCACGAACCCGCTCTGCGGGATGCTCCCCGCCGCCAGCAGGTCGAGCACCGCGCAGATGCTGCTCGCCGTCGTCAACTGGATCGCGCTGCGCGGCTGCCCGGCAATCGATCCGTTCTCGATACGGCGTGCCAGCGTCTCCTGCATCAGCCTTCCGTCGCGCGTGCCGATGACGGTCACGAAGATCACCACCACGTCCTGGAACGTCGCCGGCAGCGCGTTCTCCAGGATCGCGCGAAGCATGGTGCGGCGCTCCCCCAGACGCAGGTCGCGTATCAGCAGCTTCATGATCGCCGCATGCCCCGGGTAGCGCATGGTCCGGTAGTTCAGCTCGCGCACCTGCCCCGCATAGGTCTCGCACAACGAGCCGAGACCCCCCGAGGTGTTGAAGGCCTCGTAGGCGACGCCGTCGATCGACAGGCTCTCGCACTCCTCCAGCGCCGGCACCCAGCGGCGCTCGCCCTGGACGATCGCCTCGCAGGGCTCGATATATTCGTTGATGACGCCCTCGGTGCTCCAGGTCAGGTTGTAGCCGAGCGCGTTGTCCGGGTAGCGCGGCAGCGCGCCCACACGCAGCCGGATGCAGTCCAGCGTCTCGAAGCGGCTGGCGATGTCATTCGCGGCGATCGAGACGAAGCCCGGCGCCAGGCCGCATTGCGGGATGAAGGCGGTGGCAGACTCGCGCGCCATGTCCCGCACCACGCGCGTGCTCGCCACATCCTCGGTCAGGTCGAGATAATGCGCGCGCGCGGCAAAGGCCGCCGTGGCGATCCTGGTGGTGAGGTGGAAAGGTGCCGCCGACAGCACCGCGTAGCGGCCGCGCAACACCCCGTGCAGCTCGTCGCTGTCGGCGATGTCCAGCGCCAGCCGGGTGACATTGCCGCCGATCTCCAGCCGGTCCAGCGCATCCTGGTCGCGGTCGATCAGCGTCACCGCGTAATCGCCGGTCATGGCGAGCAGTTCCGCAATGGCCGAGCCGATCTTGCCGGCGCCGATGACGGCGATGTCTCTCATGCGGCACTCCGGGTTGACTGGACACGTGGGACAAGCCACGGCGTAGACAATGCACCCGAAGCCGGCCGCTCCGGCAAGGACCGCATCGCCGAGCCGTATGCTTTGATGTCGGCGGTTTGTCGAATAGCCTCGGCAGTATGCAAATCGACGCGCTCGACCGCAGCCTGCTCGATCTTCTGAGCGACAATGCCCGCCTGCCTACGGCCGCCCTCGCCCGCCAGCTCGGCGTGTCCCGGACAACGATACAGAGCCGCATCGAACGCCTGGAGCGGGGTGGCGCGATCCTGGGCTACACCATCCGCCCGGGACGCGAGGCGGAACGCGAGCCGATACGCGCCCACGTCATGATCTCGCTGGCGCCGAAGCGGGCCGCGTCGGTGGAGTCTGCCCTGCGACGGATATCGGCGGTCCGCGCCCTGCACGCGGTCGGCGGCGCGTTCGACCTGATCGCGGAGGTGGAGACCGGCTCGGTCGAGGAGGCCGACCGGCTGATCGATCGGATCGGCGCCCTGGAAGGCGTCGAACGCACCAACTCGATGCTGATCCTGTCGACGAGGTTGTCGCGGTAGCGAGGCAGGAATTATTCAGCGGACCAGGCAGCGGCTGGTGTCCGAAACGCTTGCGTCGACGCTTGGGGAGATCTGGGCAGGCATGCTGCAAATCAGCGTTGGCAATGCCGTCGCACGAGCTTGATTTGGGTCGATGTCCTGATGGGTCTGCATGGCCCTCAGCATCGCTTCAGGGACATCGTGTCGAAGTTCCGCGGCGTCACGTCCAGGCACACACCTGGCTCAAGCTGAGGATTATTCCCAATCTGGGAATATCAAAATGCAGACGAGGATTTTCGGGCGTGGATCAAAGCTGTAGAGGCGGCTGACTGGAAGACGCCGCTGGACATAAAACCGGACTTTAACGATCAGTCTGATAGCATCGGCGGTAATCGGATAGTCTTCGACATCAAAGGCAATCATTACCGCATGGTCTGCGAGATATATTACGATCCTGTGCGCGCCATATGAGCTGACGAATGCACCCAAGAAAAAGAAGAGCAAGCAAGCCGAGGCTGCCTGAAAACTGCCATGTGAATTGAGGCTCGCATCGCTTGATCTGTGAGAAGGCCTCCTCACGGCATAGGTGTTGGTAACACCTAGTGGGAGAAAATCTGACGGAAAGAACCGTCAGATTTTTCCGCTAGCCGTTGATCTGGTGGGCCGAGCGAACCCGACGCTTGGAAACCAAGCGTCGGGATCGGAACACTAGATCGCCCCGCCAAACAGCACGGGCCCGGTCGGCAACCCGGTCGGCGAGCCGCCGTGCGGTTCGAGGCTGACCAGGATCTTGGCCCCGCCCCGGGGCAGGCTGCCGGCGGCCAGCCGCACGCCCGTCGCCGGCAACAGACCGAGGGCCTTGGGTATCTTCTCGCCGTCCCTCAGCAGCCACAGCTCCAGGTCGCGGTCGGGCGCGACATGCAGCGCCCCCACGGGCCGCACCAGCAGCGAGCCGTCCGCCATCGCCTCGGCGACGAACACCGGGTTCTGCTGGCTCAGCGGCAGCAGGGCCGTCACCACGCCAGGCGGCGGAGGCGCTACCGGACGCAGCAGCGCGATGCCGGCGACCGCTGCCGCAAGGGCGAAGCCCGCAATTGCAGCGCCCCGCCAGAGGCGTAGGCCGCGACGCAGCCCGGTCCGCTCCTGGACCAGCTGGTCGTTGGCGGCGCGGCCCTGTGCGACGGCGGTCACGCGACGGGCCGCCGCGGCTCCCGCCCAGGCGCTGGCCTCGATACGCAGCCATAGACTGGCTGGCGGCGAGATCGGCTCGCTCAAGAAGTTCAGCGGGGCGAGGTAGCGTTCCCAGGTTTCGATGGCGTTGCGCAATGCCGGATTGGTCTCGGCCTCGCGTGACAGCGCGGCATGATCCGCCGGCTCCAACGTGCCGAGCACATATTCGGCGGCGAGCAGGTCATCCTCGTCATAGCCGGTGCTGCCGCTCATGTCTCGAGGCACCGGCGCAGGCTGAGCAGCGCGCGGCGCACCCAGGATTTGACCGTGCCCAACGGGGCCTGCAGCTTGGTCGCGAGTTCGGAGTGGCTGAGACCTTCGACGAAGGCAAGCAGCACAACGCGACGCGGCTCTGCCTCGAGTTGATCGAGACAGCGCCGCAAGGCGATCCCCTCGGAGCTCGACACCAGCTGGTGCAGCGGGTCGGGACCCGGGTCCGGCTCGTCGGCCGGTTCGACACCTTGATTCTCGCGGCCACGCTTGCGCAGGATGTCGATGGCACGATAGCGCAGCAGGCTCGACAACCACGCCTCGGCATGGCCGCGTGCGGGATCGAAACGGGAAGATCGTTGCCAGACCTGCAGGAAGGCGTCATGCACCGCGTCGGCTGCCAGTTGCGGCTGCCGGGTCAGGCGGAGCGCCTGGCCATAGAGGCGCGCGGATTGCAGGTCATAGAGCCGGCGGAATGCTGCACGATCGCCTCCGCCACAGCGTGAGAGCAGCCCATCCAGGGAGGCGGCATCATCCCCTATCGAATCGTCAGCCATGCTGGGCAGCAGCCATCTCCACGTTGCGCCATCCACGATAGTCGGTTCGTTCAGGCTTGGCGATACGAGGCCGATCATGTTCATGGTAGCTCTACGGGTCGCGCGCACCGCTGGATGTGATTGGGCTCGATATGGCCAGGGGGCCCAGCAAGGGGGCGTGCATGAAGCTCGCGGAGTCGCGCAGGCTGGGTGCTAGGAACCGGAGCGGGCCCGCGAACGCCCCGATGATCTCGATATGGTCGATCCCGGGATAGCCACGCTCCTCGACGAAGCCGCCCTTCTGGCTGATGCGGGCAGCGAGGCGGCTGGTGTTGGACGGGCGCACGACAGTGTCGTCCAGACCGGTCAACAGCAGCATCGGCGGGTTGCGGCCATCGACATGGGCGATCGGCTGCGTGCTCCAAAGCGGCTGTCCCGGGGCGAAGATGTCCCGCAGTTCGTCGGTATCGAGCGGCAGGAAGTCATAGGGGCCGGATAGCCCGACCATGCCGCGCAGGTCCGTGCGTGGGGCCAGGCCGGCGCGGCCCAGCCAGCGCGGGTCGAGCGTCAGCATGGCGGCGTTGTAGCCACCCGCGGAATGGCCAAGGACGAAGGGCGGCGCGCGGCCAGCGCCGAATCGCGAGGCGTGGCGACGCGTCCAGGCCAGGGCCTGCGCGCAGTCATCGAGAAAGTCCGGATAGCGCACCTCGGGATAGATCCGGTAGTCCGGAATGATCACGACGAAGCCGAGTGCCGCCAGCGCGTCGCCGACGAACCGGTAGATCGCCTTGCTGCCGCTGTCCCAGGAACCGCCATACAGGAACAGGACAACCGGACGGTCCGCACGCGGATCGAGGCTCGTATCGGGTGCGTAGACATCCAGGCTCCGGCGCGGTCCATCGCCATACTGGATTGATTTTGCAACGAGATGGTCGGTCGAGATCGCGTTGAGCACGGCGGCCGGTGAGCAGCCGGCCGCAAGCAGCCCAGCCGTAAGCAGAAATGGCTGCATCGCGAGGGCGCGTCGTTTCAGCAACTCCATTGTTATTCTAGAGACACTGTCAGCGTGGGCTCGGTCATCGATCCATCAGGAAGCAGTTTCCGGCAGGCAACGCAATCAGACGACATGGAACCCAACGTCGCATGAACAGGCGGCCTGGCAGCCGCAGGGAGTTCGTAGGCCATCCGGTCCAGCATCGCCGGGTGGATGCTGGCCAGCAGACGGAGCTTGCGGATGGTGCGGACCGTCATGGAGGCGGTGCCGACCGCCTCCTTGGACCAGCTGCTGCCGAAGGCGGGCTTCCGATCGCGCGCCACTGGCCGATTGGCGTACATTTGCGCGCGCTATACGGTCTCGGTGAGAGAGCATAGCGGGTCGGCGTTGTCGTCGGCTTGGCTCACCAGGACATGGATTTCGATCAGGCCGGCGGTGACAACCAGCTCGCTGTCGGCCTCGCGCATCAGCGGCGGCTGGATCGGGCCGATCACCCGGATGTTGGCGGCCAGCCGTGCGTCGTCGGCGGAGTACGCCTTGGTCCGGCGCGGGTTGTCGGGTTGAGATTCAGCTTCTTCGGGTTGAAGACCCTCGGTTCCTGCCAAAAAAGCAAGGCCGAGTCATCCAGGACGCAGGCAAGCGAGTATCGAAGAATGAAAGTAAATTTTGGTCAATCTAAAAGACACTTAAAATAAAACGCAAGAATGGACACGCAGAAAGCGTCTCCGAAGAAATACATATTGTTCGGTGATGGCAGGAAATTTTGATCTTTTGTCTGGTTTTAGCCTTTTTTCCCTCTCAAGTTCATTGCATTACGACCATGACTGCTCTTATGTTATATCGAAGCCGGACATATGCTCGGCACCAACATGGAGACTAAGTCATGGCCAATTGGTTTTGTTCCGCTTCGCGGGGATCAGGGATTGCTCTTGCGGCAGTGTTGATGGCAGCAATGCCTGGTCACCGTTACAACTCGGCTGCGAACGCACAGGGTGATCTCTCCCAGAAACCCGCAGCTACGCGCATCATCGGTCATGCCGCACCTACCGCTGGCGAGACATCAGGAACGATTACGAAAGTGGACTTCGAGTTTTTCCCGTCCGGGTATCATAAATTTTAATGATCCTCCCAGGCGACCTGGGGTGTCCCACTCCAGGCTAAAACGATAGCAGGTCGCTGTCTAATTCTATAGACCATTTGGTTCTATTAAGACATCTAGTTTTTCTTGTCCGATGCTGAAAAGTGGGTATGCTTAACCCTTGCGCCGAGTTGCGTTGTCTTTGTCCGGCGCCGGCGATGAGACCTAACCTATG
>CAXSEE010000209.1:0-7361 GCA_964235615.1 uncultured Acetobacteraceae bacterium
TCCGCGCCGCCTCGCTGAGCTGGGTCTGGGCTTTCGGCTCGAAGGGAAGCGGCACCGACCGGGCCAGGAAGGCGGCGCTGTCGGCCAGCTCGACCAGGGTCTTGGCGCGCTCCTTCAGCCCCGGCATCAGCATCAGGATGCGGGCCTGCGCGGTCGCGTCGAGCACCAGACCCTCGCGGCCGGCAAGGCGCTCCAGCACGTCGGCGGTCAGCCGGGCGTCGTCGGCCTGCCGCAGCCAGACGCCGTTCACCTGGGTGAGCTTGACATAGTCCATGCGGGCAGGGGAGCGGCCGACGCCGTCGAGGTCGAACAGCGCGACCTGCTCCTCCCGCGACAGGATCTCGGCATCGCCGTGACCCCAGCCGAGCCGCAGCAGATAGTTGTTCAGGGCTTCCGGCAGATAACCCTGCTCGCGGAACTCGACCACGCTCTGGGCGCCGTGCCGCTTGGACAGCTTGGCGCCGTCGGGACCGTGGATCAGCGGCAGATGCGCGAAGTGGGGACGCTCCCAGCCCATCGCCGCGTAGATCTGCGACTGGCGGAAGCTGTTGGTGAGGTGGTCGTCGCCGCGGATCACGTGGGTGATCGCCATATCATGGTCGTCGACCACGACGGCATGCTGGTAGGTCGGGCTGCCGTCGGCGCGCAGGATGATCATGTCGTCGAGCTCGACGTTGGCGACGCGTATCTCGCCTTGGACCAGGTCGTCGACCACGGTCTCGCCGTCCTGCGGCGCGCGGATGCGTATCGTGAAGGGCATGCCGGGGGGCGCCTCGGAGGGATCGCGGTCGCGCCAATAGCCGTTGTAGCGGGGCGCGCGGCCCTCGGCCGTGGCCTGCTCGCGCATCTGGCGTAGCTCGTCGGTCGTGCAATAGCAGCGGTAGGCGTGACCGGCTGCGAGCAGCGCGTGCGCCACCTCAGCGTGACGCGCCTGCCGGCTGGACTGGTAGACTGGCGGCTCGTCCGGCGTCAGTCCCATCCAGGACAGGCCGTCGAAGATCACGTCGACCGCCTGCTGGGTCGAGCGCTCGCGGTCGGTATCCTCGATGCGGAGCAGGAAGGCGCCGCCGTGATGACGGGCGAACAGATAGTTGAACAGGGCGGCCCTGGCATTGCCGATATGCAGCAGGCCGGTCGGGCTGGGGGCAAAACGTGTTCGGACGCTCATGCGAGGCTAGTTAGCATGGGCAGGCGCGAATAGGCATAGAGGACCGTCGCCTACGGCATCACGCGGATCGGCTCTGCGGACACGCGCACGACGCCGTTGAGCGACAAGGTCGCCGGCCGCTGGGTGAGCGGCTGCGGCCGTGGCAGGAGGGCGAAGGGTGCAAGCGGGATGATCGGGCCGGCAAACGCCAGCTGGACGCCGAGCCGCTCGCGCAGGCTCAGCCGCAGCGTCACCGGCTGCCCGAGTGTCGCGGGGTTGGCCACCACGACGACGTAGCGCTCGCCGGGCCGGATGCGCAGGCCGGCCTGCAGCCCGTCGATGCCGGAATGGAAATCGCGCGGCTCGATGATGCGCCCGGGAGTGCCGGCGTCATCGTCGATCGTCACGCGCGGGGAAATCAAGGTGACGCCGGTCACCAGGCTCGACACCGTCACGTTATAGGGAGCCGTGGCGTCCGGCAGGCGGAACACGGCATAGCTGGCCTTGCCCGCGGGCGGGACTGCGAGGCAATGGCCGCGGCCGTCGATCTTCTGCTCCACGCCTGCCGCATTGCCGAATGGCACGGCGACGGCGTCCTGCAGCACCGGGCTCGAATCGCAGGCCCGCGCGCTGAGACTGAGGACCGGCTCCTGGAGCGGAGGCGGCGCGCAGCCAGTCGCGGCGAGGACCAGGACGAGTGCCGCGCGAGGCCGACAGCCCGGTTTCACGCCTCGTTCGATCCGAGACGCCTGCAGACCGAGCCCACGGCGTAGGAAAGGGCGCCTTTCAGGCCGGCCACCGCGCGGTCCGGATCGGCCGTGATGTCGGCGAAGGTATGGAAGGCGAACGGTGCCGGCTGCCCGGTCGGCTGCGCCATCGGTACATCGAGCGCGTCCATGGCCAGCCTGTCCTGCATCAGGACGGAGCGATCCCGCGCCTGCACCAGGCGCACGCCCAGTTCCACCGCGGGGCGATAGGGCGCGTCATCGCGGTCCGAGCTGGCTATGAAACCGTAGCGGGAGATGAAGATGTCCAGTATCGCGTCCTGGCCCAATGCGGGACCATAGGCCTCCAGGAACTGCTTGCGCGAGCCAGCACCCGGTTCGCCCGGTTCGGCGATCAGATCCAGCCGAAGGGCGGTAACCTGCTCGACCAGTTGCCGGGTGAAGAACGCCCGCCCGTCGAAGCCCCTGGATCCCATAAGCGCGGTCAGCGCATCGATGCGATTGTTTGCCACGATCGCGGTGCTGATCAGGCCGATGGCACCGAAGGCGTTGCCGACGGCATTGGTCACCTGGACGGTCGGGTAGTCAGGGAAGCCGACCCTAGGCAGGCCGACACGCTTGACATCGCTCATCGCCGAGCGGTCGAGCAGAATCGGCTTCGCGGTGGCGCAGGCAGCGAGCGAGCCCAGGGCGACAAGCAGCGCGGCACGTCTGGTGATCATCGGTGGAAATCCAGAAGCAGGAGCAGTGGTAACTTCTACGTGAAGACAGGCCGGCTGCAAGAAGTTTCGATATCAATATGAAATGTGGTCCGACACGGCGGAAACGGTGGAAAAAGTTCTGTTACCGATATAAATGCGGCAGATGCCAAGCTATGCCGGCTCCGTTCCGTCCAGAGGTTTCCCGGGCTTTACGCGTGCCCTGCGTCGCGCGCTGCCGGTGCTGCGTGCTGCCCTGCTCATCGAGCGCGACCGGCTGACGTTGTGGCTGCCGGTCTGCGTCGGCATCGGCGACGCGGCCTATTTCACGCGGCATGCCGAGCCACGGAGCTGGCCGGCGATCGGAGTGGCACTGGCCGGGCTGGCGATGCTGGGGCTTGCCCGCCGGCATGAAATACTGCGTGTCGCCGGCACCGCGATCGTGGCCTGCGCCCTCGGCTTCCTCGCCGCCAGCTTCGCCACCCAGCGCGCGCCGCCGCTGGTGGAGCTGCCGCATACCGCGAGCCTCGTCTCCGGACGCATCGGCGCCATCGACCTGTTCGCCGACGGCAGCCGGCGGGTGACCTTCGATCGGCCGGCGATCGGCGACGAGCCGCCGATCGCACGGCATCTGCGGGTGCGGCTGCGCGCCGATGACGAACAGACGATCGCGATCGGCGACAGCATCACGCTCCGGGCGATGCTCCGCGCGCCGGCGTCTCCCTCCATGCCGGGCGGCCGGGATCTGCAGCGGGAAGCCTTCTTCGGCGGTCTCGCCGGCTCCGGCTATGCGCTCGGCGTGGCGAAGATCGGGCAGCACGCCGCGGCCGGCCGCAATTTGGCCAATCGTTGGCAAAGCCTGCGCGAGACCATCGCCGCCCGGATCATGGCTGTCCTGCCCGGTGCGCGCGGCGCGATCGCGGCGACCCTGCTCACCGGCATCAGCAGCGCCATCCCGCAGGCCGACCGCAACGCCTTTGCCGTCTCCGGACTGGCCCATCTGCTGGCGGTGGCGGGCCTGCACCTTGGCATCGTCATGGGGCTGGTGATGGGCGGGCTGCGCATGGCGCTGGCGTTGTGGGAATACGCGGCACTTCGCCTGCCGACGCGGCAGATCTCCGCGGTCGTGGCCCTCGGCGCAGGCGCGCTCTACATGGCCCTGACCGGCATGCATCTGCCGACCCTGCGCAGCCTGGCGATGGCCGCACTCGCCGTGCTGGCGCTGCTGCTCGGACGGCGTGCGCTGTCGATGCGCGGGTTGTGCGTCGCCGCCCTGGTCATCCTGCTCGCCGCACCGGACTCGCTGCTGGAAGTCTCGTTCCAGATGAGTTTTGCCGCCGTGCTGGCGCTGATCGCCGGCTACGAGGTGCTGCGGCCGATGATGACCCGGCTGTATGGCGATGGCGGCTGGCACCGCCGGCTCGGCCTGCACGCCGCCGGCCTGTTCCTGACCAGCCTGCTCGCCGGTGCCGCGTCGCTGCCCTACGCCGCCTATCATTTCGGCCATATCCAGTTCTATTTCGTGCTCGCCAACCTGGTCGCTGTGCCGATGACCGCCCTCTGGGTGATGCCGGAAGGCCTGCTCTCGCTGGTGCTGATGCCGTTCGGCATGGAACGGCTGGCGCTGCTGCCGATGGGCTGGGGGATCGGGGTGATCCTGTGGCTGGCACGCGAGGTCGCGAGGCTACCCGCGGCCAGCATCGCCGTGCGCGCGATGCCGCTGTGGTCGCTGGCGCTGATCTCGCCAGGGTTGATCTGGCTGTGCCTGCGCCGTGGCCGCTGGCGGCTGCTCGGACTGTTGCCGCTGGCCGCCGGGCTGCTCACGCCATGGCTGTGCCAGCCGCCGGACCTGATGGTGTCGTCGGATGCCAGGCTGATCGCCTTGCGCGTGGACCAGCCCGGCGGCGCGCGGCTGATGCTGGAGGAGGGCTCCGGGGCCAGCCCGCTCACCTTGTCGGACTGGAGCCGGAGCCAGGCGGTCGAGACGCCGCCATCCTACATGCCGGAAGCGGGCAACGACGGACCGGTGTCCTGCGATGCGGCGGTATGCCGGATCCTGCTGCGCGGCCAGACCGTGCTGCTGATGCGCGAGCCTGCCCGCCGGTCGGGGCTCGCAACTGGACCGGGGGTGAGACCGGAGGCGTGCGACCAGGCGGCGCTGCTGGTGTCTCCAATCCCCGCGGGCCGCGTCTGTCTCGGCCGGCGGCGCATCGACCGCTTCACCGTCTGGCGGGAGGGCGCACAGGCGGTCTGGATCGGGCGCGGCGGCGTGGACGTGATCTCGGACCTCGCGGTCCGCGGCCTGCGACCCTGGATCCCGATCCCGGGCAAGCGTCGCGTGCCTGCCTTGCCCATGGCTCTTACGGAGTAGGCGGCTCTTACGGAGTAGGGGGCTCTTACGAAGTAGGGGGCTCTTGCCGGGTAGGGACCGTCGCCTTGCCTTCCGGTTCGCCCTGCTTGTCCGGATAGTGGCACCAGGGTGCCGCGGCGCAATGCCAGCATTCCGGCCGTCGTGCCTTGCAGACATAGCGCCCGTGCAGGATCAGCCAGTGATGCGCCGGACGCAGCATGGCGGGCGGGATGCGGGCCACCAGCTGGTCCTCCACCGCACGCGGCGTCTTCCCCGGCGCCAGGCCGGTACGGTTGCCGATCCGGAAGATATGCGTGTCCACCGCCATCGTGCTTTCGCCGAATGCGACGTTCAGCACCACGTTGGCAGTCTTGCGCCCGACGCCGGGCAGCGCCTCGAGCGAGGCACGGTCCGCCGGCACCTGGCCGCCATGCTCGGCGACCAGCTTGCGGCTCAGGGCCAGGACATTCTTCGCCTTCGCCCGCCACAGGCCGATGCTGCGTATGTGACGGGCGATGCCTTCCTCGCCGAGCCGGACCATGGATTGGGGATCGGGCGCCTCGGCGAACAGTCCGATCGACGCCTTGTTGACCGAGACGTCAGTCGCCTGCGCGGACAGCACCACGGCGACCAGCAGGCTGAACGGGTCGATGTAGCTGAGTTCGGTCTCGGCATTCGGATTGGCCGCGGCAAGGGCTTCGATGAAGTGCCGGGCGTCGGCACGCGACAGGGGACGGATGGGCATAGGTCGTTCCGCTCGGTCCAGAGGAGCCCTTTCTATGGCAAGGACCGGCATGAGTTCCCATCCTCAAGCGATGCAGAACGACGATGTCCCCTTGTTCGAGGTGCGGATGCTGGCCAACCGCAGCCTGTCGGTGCGCGGCATGCGCGTGCTGATCCTGCTGCTGACCGGCGCCAGCCTGCTGATCGGGATGCTGTTCTGGCATCTCGGCGCCTGGCCGGTGCCTGGTTTCTGCGGCCTGGAAGTGCTTCTGGCCTGCATGCTGCTGCGCCGTAACGCCCGTGGACAGGCCTCCGAGGTCATCATCCTGCATCCGGACGTGCTGCTGCTGAGCCGGACCGATGCGTCCGGTCGAACCCGCGAGAGCCGGCTGCTTCCGTTCTGGCTGAAAGTGGCGTTGCTGGACAAGCCTGGAACGCCGGTGCGGGTCCGGCTGGTCGGACATGGTGTCAGCGAGGAGGTCGGCAGCCTGCTGGGGGAGGAAGCGCGCCGAAAGCTCGCAGGCACATTACGCGACGCATTGCACAACTGTAGACACTCGCGTTGATGCAATCTCCAGTTGCATAACTGGAAAACATTTTCTACCGGAGCGAGAAATTTCTTTACGTAGTAGCAAGATTATCGTAAATTTCTCTTTAGAGTAAATAGAAAGAGCTATAAAAACTCCCTGGAGCATGATGTCCATCACCACCGCGTCGCCGGACTGGCTTCTTGGCCTGATCATCGCCTCGTGCGGCCTTCTCTGTGTCGTCGGCTACCTGCTGGCCTTTGCCCTCAGTCGCCGCCTGGTGCAGAACGCCCCCTGGCCGGTGATCGGGATCGGTGAGCTCGTCAAGCCGTTGGCCTGCGGCACGCTGCTGGGGCTTTTGATCCTGGTCTTCCGTCTGGACGAGCCCGCCATCCCGCTCGCGCACGATATGCCCGGGATCTCGGCCTTGATGTCCGCCCTGCTTGCGGTCGGCCTGGCAGGCCTATGCGCGGGCGGCTGGACCGGGCGTCCGCGCGGTGGTCACCCGATCAGGCAAGGTGAAATGGTCGCGCGCCTCTGCGTCGCCGGCAACACCCATGAGGACGCCACCGCTCGTATCGCCGTCCGGCTGGCCCTGGCCGCGGGCTATGATCCGGACCGGGCCGGCGACCTGACCGCCGCCGCATCGCTGCATGATGTCGGCAAGGCCGGCATTCCCGACGCCATCCTGAACAAGTCCGGACTGCTCGATGCCACGGAGCAGCGCGTGATGCAGAGCCACACGCGGATCGGCTACCGGATGATGGCACGCAGCCACGAGCCGATGCTCGACCTGGCCGCCGATATCGCGTTGCATCATCATGAGCATTGGGACGGCAGCGGCTATCCAACCGGTCTGGCTGGCGAGCGCATCCCGCTGACCAGCCGCGTCGTGGGCCTGGCCGAGATGTTCGACGAGCTGCTCGGCGTGCAGCCGGACCAGCCGCCTCCGACCTTCGACGAGGTGGCCCATCGTCTGCAGGAGACCGCCGGCGTGCAGTTCGATCCCCGGCTGGTGACTTTGCTTCTTGCCGACCTGCCGGGCATGGTCGCCCTGCGCAACGCCGGTGGCGCACCGGCCGCCCGCGGTGTGGCGAAGCCGTTGGCGGCCTGGCTTCGTCCCGGCCGGTTCCGGGCTTTGCAACCCGGCCACATCACCATCTGATACCAACCGGCCTTGAGCTTGACCCA
>CAXSEE010000210.1:0-7255 GCA_964235615.1 uncultured Acetobacteraceae bacterium
GAGGGCATAGCGTCGGTTGTCATGTAGACAACGCTAAGGGTGAACGGGTCAGGAACATTGATTATGCGGCGATCCTGTTCCTGCCGAGATTGAGCGGTCGGCGCCGGTCTGCGGTCGCGGCAGCACGATCCCAAAGGAAATCGCCGGAGAAGCCGATATGCTCCCAGGTGAGCGGCGACGTATGGGCGAGAAGCACGTCCGGCACGTGTTTGCCCTGATCACGAAGGTGCTGGACGGCATCGGCCAGATAGGTTGAGTTCCAGTATACAATGGCGGCGATCACCAGGTTCAAACCGGAGGCGCGGAACTGCTGCGCTTCGTGCCCCCGATCGGCGATGCGGCCCTGCTTGAACGTGCAGATGACCTGGGCCAGCACGTGGCGCTGCTCGCTCTTGTTCAGGCCGGCCTGGCAACGCTGGCGTAGGTCGGGCGACTCAAGCCAATCCAGCATAAACAGGGTGCGCTCGACCCGCCCCAACTCCTGCAGCGCCAGGTCGAGTTGGTTCTGCCGCTGAAAGGCGGCCAGTCTCTTCAGCATGGCCGACGGCAGCACGGTGCCAGCCTGCAAGGAGGCGACCAAGCGCAGGATTTCACCCCAGTGGTCGCGGATGACATCGGCCTTGATCCGGCGACCGATCAGCGGGGCCAAATCCTTGTAGGCCGTGGCCGGTTCGATGGTCGCGAGCTTGCGGTCGGGCAGGTCGCGCAGCCGCGGGCAGAACCGGAACCCCAGCATGGCGCAGAAAATGAATACATGGTCCGAGGCGCCGCCCGTGTCGGTGTAATGCGTGCCGACCCGTAGAGCGGTGCCATGATGCATGAGGCCGTCCAGGACATAGGGCGCCTCGTGGCCGGTCGCCGACATGACGCGCACGCTGTAGGGCCCGTGCTGGTCGGAAACATGGGTGTAGAAGCCCAGGCCGGGATCGTGGCCATAGCGGGCGTTTACCTCGCCGGCAGCGTCGCCTCGCTTAGCCGAGCGGAAGAACTGTCGGTCGGAGGACGAGGTGGTGCCGTCACCCCAGGTGCACGCAATTGGCAGGGCGTGGTGGGCGTCGATGATCCGGGCCAGGGCCGCCTTGTAGGTGTCCGGTCGTATGTAGGCGTCGGCGGTCCAGATCAGCTTATCGCGGGTGACGCCGTGGCTGGCTGCGGCCATCCGGCCCAAACCGAGATTGGTGGCGTCGGCGAGGATGGCGGCGAGCAGGGCGTTCACGTCGTCGCAGCGCTCGCCGGTGCGCAGGTTGGTGAAGGCGGACGCGAAGCCCGTGATGCGGTTCACCTCGTGCAGCAGCTCGGTGATGCGCGCGGGCGGTATCATTGCCTCGATCCCGTCGGCAAAAGCGCGCGCCTCGGCCGTAGCCGTCGCCTTCACCGGCGCGACATGCAAGCGGCCATCGCGCAGTTCCACGCCCTCCAACTCGCCCCGCAGCAGCCGGCGGGAGAAGCGTTTCAGCCGACGGTCGAGTTCACTAGTCCTCCCAGCGAGCCACTCATCCGCCGTCGCGGGCAGCTTCAGCCCTGCCGTGATGACCGGGACGGCGTCTTGCGGCACCAAATAGCTGTCGAAGCGGCGGTAGTTGGCGGAACGTTCAACCCAGACATCACCCGAGCGCAGCTTGTCGCGCAGCGTCGCGAGAACCGCCGTCTCGTAGAGGCGCCGGTTCAGTCCTCCCTCCTCCATCACCAGACGCCGCCATTCCTTGCGAAACGGCATGGGCGCGTCCGGCGGCACTTCGCGCTTGCCGGACTCGTTGAGGCCCGCCAGCAGCGTGAGCGCGGCCAGCATGGGATCGCCGGCGCGCGCCGACCGGAACTGCAATGCCTCGATCAACGCGGGGGCGAATTTCCGCAGTGTCTTCCAACGATCGGCGGCGCGCACCAGCGGATCCTCACCAGCGAGGTTGGCCAGCTCCTGCACTTCCTCGCGCACCCGCAGCAGCTTGGGCCAGCCCACTGCATCGTCGACGGCTTCGAACGCGTCGGCGTCGCCTATCTGCGCCGCGGCGAGCGCCTCGATGGTGCCGTGGAACAACCGCATGAGGCGTCCCACGTCGCTGGCACTGGCGGCGTAACGGCGCCGGGCGGCGTTGCGCGCTTTGGCGAACAGGCCGCCGATCAGCTTATCAGCCATATCCAGCACCGCGTCCGTGAGCCGCGCTTCGAGATCGAGCACGGTGGCCACCAGGATCGCGCGCCGGCGGTGTTCGGAATAGCGGCCGAGTTGATGGGCGTCGGAGGCGTGGCCCTCGCGCACGAACTGCTGCAACCGGCCCTCATGGACGTGACCACCGCTTTCGGCCGGCACGCCGATGCCCCGGACCAGCTTCAGACGGTCGAGCAGCTCGCGGATGTGGTCCGCCTTGGGCGCGATCGGCATGGATTTGAGCCAGGCGAAGGGCGTCATGCCCACGGACGGGTCGACGACGAGCAGCCCGTCCAGCTTGGTCAGATGTTCAGAGGACAACCCGGCCACCAGAGCATCGGCCGCCCGCTTGCGAGCACGCGCCCGACCAGCGATGGCGATGCGCTCGATCACAACCGCGCCGGGCAGGATGATGCGGCCAACCCGCAGGGCCGCGATGACCGCCGCGGCGATAGGCTGGCCGTGGTCGGTGGCGCGCGCCGCATCCGCCGCCGCCTCGATCATCGGCGGCAAGTCGGCCATGGTCGGAGGGCGCAGGCGCAAGGTGGCGGCGAGCTGGCGCGCGTGGTCCGTCATGGTTTGCGGACGGCGGGCGTATTCGGCGAAAGCGACTGCCGGAATCTCGAGCTGACCCGCCATCCAGGACACGAGGGCGTCGGGTGGCTGGTCGAGATAGGCGAGCGCCGTGCCGGGATAGCGCAGCAGGGCAAGCTGCACGGCGCAACCGAGGCGGTTGGCATCGCCGCGACGTTCGGCCACGAGGTTCCGATCAACCCGGGACAGGGTGAACAGGCGCGCGAGGGAGTCGGCGTCGGGCGGAATGCCCAGGAGCGCTTGGCGCTCCTCATCGGTCAGCAGTTGTCGGCGTGCCACGGCGTTTCTCCCGTCCCATAAACGTCCATGTTCATCATGGACGGCGACGCATTGGGAGACGTAGTCTGTGGACGGGTTTTGGTCCTCCGGCGCTGCGGCCCGGCGCCCGTCCAGAGAACGACCGTTTGGGAGACACGATGACCGGCATTCTGGGTTACGCCCGCGTCTCCACCGGCGACCAAGACGTTGCCGGCCAGAGTATGCGGCTGACCCAGGCCGGCGCGATCAAGGTGTTTACCGACGTGCGCTCCGGGCGCTCGATGGATCGACCTGGTCTGCAGGGACTGCTTGCCTACGCCCGCCACGGGGACACGCTGGCGGTCGTGCGTCTCGACCGCCTCGGACGTTCACTGGCAGAGCTGCTGACCACAGTGACGATGCTGAAGGAACGCGGCATCGCACTGCTCAGCTTGGAGGAAAAGATCGATACCTCCTCCGCTGCTGGTGAATTGGTCTTCCATGTGTTTGGTGCCATCGCTCATTTTGAGCGACGGTTGATCGCTGAGCGCACCAAGGACGGCATCGCGGCCGCCCGTGCCAAGGGTAAGCGGCCAGGTCGGCAGCCGTTGGACGCGGACAAGACCGCGGCAGCACTGAAACTGGTCGCAGCCGGGTTATCGCCAACGGCTGCGGCCCGTCAACTCGGGCTGGGGCGGTCAACAGTCTACCGGGAGGTCAGTCGAGCAGGCCTTGAGCGCCATATCGGCGATACTTCGATGCAAGATCGCCAGCCATCTCAACGAACGGCGCGTTCGGCCGCATGAGCATCGGGGCTCATCCCCGGCTCGACCGCCGGGTTGCCACGTTGCTGGCCACGTTGTTGGTTCTGCTGCGGCTGATGATGCCTGGCTTTTCCACGCAGGCGGAGGCAGGTGGAACGCCTGCGACATTGGGCGATCTCATCGGTGAAATCCCCATCTGCCACAGCGGTGCCGCCGATCCGGCACCCAATCACGGGCCGGCCCCGCCGCCGACTGCCCCATCCCATGACTGCGCCCTGTGCTCCGTTTGCCAGGTTGCCATGGGGCCAGCGCTGTTGCCGCAATCCAGCTGGCTCGCGGCGCCCATACCGGCCACGACGGCGCCGACAACAGTGCGGCCGCCGTCGACGGGGCCGCCAAAACCCGTTCGGTATGCCGCCCATCCCAGGGGCCCGCCCGCTCCTCTCGTCTGAACTGCTGCTTCATGACCTTGCCTGTCCGGCTTGGCTCATCCCTGCGCGTTCCATGACTTGAGGACCAACCATGAACATCAATCAGAAGCTGCTCACCCGCCGGCACGCCCTTGCCCTCGGCATAGGCACTAGCCTGGCTTCGGCCAACGCTTCCGCCGCCGGTTTGTCGATCACCGATGCCCTCGGCCGCACCATGACGCTACGGGCGCCCGCTGAGCGCATCGTCATCGACTTCAACTACGAGGAATTCACCGCCGTCGCCGGCCCATCCGGCTGGGACCGCGTAGTCGGTTTCAACAAGGCGCAGTGGGCCACCAACCGCGCGGCGATCTACAAGCGCTACCTCCTACCCATCCCGCGCCTCGCCACCCTGGCAGACGTCGGCAGCGTCGAGGACACCACCTTCAGCCTCGAGCGCGTGCTCTCGCTCCGACCGGACCTGGTCGTGCTCGGCTACTGGTCCTTCGTCGGCCTGCCGGACCAGGTCCGGCAGATGGAAGCCCTCGGCATCCCCGTGATGGTCGTGGACTACAATGCGGAAATTCCTGAACGGCATGTTGCGAGCACGATCGCCTTGGGCATGGCGACCGGCAACGTGGAGCGCGCCCGCACCCTGGCTACGCTCTATACGGACAAGCTCGCAGACATCCAGCGCCGGGTCGCTGATGTTGCGATCCGCCCGAAGGTCTATGTCGAGCTGGGCCAAGGTGGCGCGGATGTTGTGGGCAACACCTACTGGAAGGGCATGTGGGGCCGGCTTCTCGAGTTCGCGGGCGCCGACAACATCGCCGCCGGACGACTGCCCGGTGCCGGAGCCTGGGGGCCGCTTAGCCCCGAATACGTGTTGGCCGCCAACCCGGACGCGATCTTCATCGCGGGTTCATCCTGGGCGGGGCGGCCCAACGCCGTGCTGACCGGGTTCGATGCCGATGTCGCCACCACACGCGCCCAGCTAGCGCCCTATACGCGACGCCAAGGCTGGGACGGGCTAAAGGCCATCCGCAGCGGCCAGGTGTTCGCAATGGAACATGGGCTGTGCCGGGCGCTGTTCGATTACACGGCAACGGCCTTCCTAGCGAAGTCGATCTATCCAGACCGCTTCGCAGATCTGGACCCGGTCGGCGAACTGCGGCGCTATCACGAACAGTTCCTGCCGGTGCCGTTCGATGGTACCTGGATGGCCCGGCTCACCCCGGCCAGCACGTGAGCGCCACCGCACCAGACGGCATCGCCGCCTGGCGGGTTGCCAACGCACGCCGGTTGGCGCTGTCGACAGGTGGCATTGTCCTGTTGCTCGGCAGCTTTGCCGCGGACCTCGCGACCGGCCCCGCATTGCTGCCGATTCCGGACGTGCTGCGGTCCCTGGCTGGATTTGGCGGCGATCCCATGCTGGACGCCATCGTCCGCAACCTGCGGCTGCCCATCGCGCTCATGGCGGCAGTGGTAGGGGCAGCACTCGGCCTGTCCGGAGCCGTGATGCAGACGGTGCTGAACAACGCCTTGGCCAGCAGCTACACGTTGGGCATCTCGGCTGCAGCCGGGTTCGGAGCAGCGCTGGCGATCCTCGTTGGCGCCAGCCTTCCGGTGCCAGAGGCCTGGGCCATCCCGGTCGCGGCATTTGCCTTCGCTGGGCTCGCCTGCGCCCTGGTGGCCGCGGTCGGGCGATTGCGAGGTGCGACCCCAGAATTGCTCGTCTTGGCCGGTATTGCCTGCCTGTTCCTGTTCCAGGCGCTGCTCGGCCTGCTGCAGTTCATGGCTTCCCCCGAGGCGTTGCAACAGATCGTGTTCTGGCTCTTCGGCAGCTTGCAGCGGTCCAGCATGGCCAAGGTCGCGATCGTGGCCCTCGTCCTGGCGGGTGTCCTGCCGATGCTTTTCGCCGACGCCTGGAGGCTGACAGCGCTGCGGTTGGGCGACGAACGCGCGCTCGCCCTCGGTGTCCGGGTCGACCGGCTGCGGCTTCGCTGCTTCGTGGTCGTCTCGCTACTCACCGGCGCCGCCGTGGCCTTTGTGGGAACGATCGGCTTCATCGGCCTCGTGGCGCCGCATGTCGCCCGAATGCTCGTGGGCGAGGACCAGCGTCACCTGCTGCCAGCTTCGGCGATCTTCGGCGCACTACTGCTGTCGCTCGCCTCGGTCGCCAGCAAGCTGATCCTGCCCGGGACCGTGTTCCCCATCGGCATCGTCACCGCATTGCTCGGGGTGCCGTTTTTCGGCTGGCTGGTTCTGGCCTCGCGGGGACGGCCGTGATCGTGGCAATGGACGGCGTCACCGTCCGCTACGGCCGTCGCGTCGCTGTCGACCGGGTGTCGCTACAGGCCCGGCCCGGCGAGGTGCTGGCCATCCTTGGAGCGAATGGGTCAGGAAAATCATCGCTGCTGCGGGCGCTCGCCGGAGTGCAGGCCTGCCAGGGCAAGCTCACCTGGAACGGACAGGCGTCGCCACCCTATGGGATCGGCTACATGCCGCAGGACACCGCCATCCGCGCCGCCCTGACAGCGTTCGAGGTCGTGCTGCTCGGGCGGCTTCGCTCCCTCGCCTTCCGGGTCGGCCCGGTCGACCTAGCCGCCGCGCAAGATGCCCTGGCCGAACTAGACATCTCCGGGCTGGCCGCGCGCCGCATCAATGAGCTGAGCGGCGGACAGCGGCAACTCGTCTTCGTCGCCCAGGTGCTCGCGGCCAATCCAACTGTCCTGCTGCTGGACGAACCCACCAGCGCCTTGGATATCGCCCACCAGCTTCAGGTCCTTGACGTCCTGCGTGAGGCCACAACCCGGCGCGGACTGACCACCATCGCGGTCCTGCACGACCTCAATGCAGCAGCCCGCTTTGCGGATAAGATCATGTTGCTGCGGGAAGGCAGCCTCGTCGCAACCGGCTCGCCGGTCGACGTGCTTGCGCCCTCGATCTTGCAGCAGGCCTACGGCGTGAACGTCTCCGTCATGGCCGGGCCGGACGGATATCCCGTGGTCATCCCGATGCGTGCTGCTTCGAAGCGAACATGCCAGAGTTCCCGACCCGTTCACCCTTAGCGTTGTCTGCATGACAACCGACGCTATGCCCTC
>CAXSEE010000211.1:0-7252 GCA_964235615.1 uncultured Acetobacteraceae bacterium
CGAGCCCGATCATGCCGATCAGCGCGTCCGCGCCGCCCTGCACCACGAGCACGCTTGGGGGTAATCCCAGATGCTCGGCCGCCTGGGCGGTCAGGGTTCCGACGACTGCGCCCGGCGCGAGTATTTCGGCCGGCCATTTGGCGCGCAGTTCGGACAGGTCGAGGGCGTCGAGCAGGCTGTCCGGCCAGCCGCCCGCATCGCTGCGGTAATGCCAGCGGATCGAGGCATTGTTCAGGCTGGCGACGCGCCGGCCGGTCAGGCGCCAGTTGATGAAATCCTGGTATTCGCAGATCGTGTGTGCGCTTCGGAAAGTTTCCGGTTCGTGGCGCGCGATCCAGAGCGCCTTGGGGATCATCCACTCGGCCGATACCGGTCCCTGCCCGGCGCCATTGATCGCCAGCGCCGCGTCACCGGTCGCGAGCACGCTTTCGGCTTCCTGCCCGGCGCGCACGTCCATCCAGATGATCGCCGGCCGCAACGGCTTGCCTGCGGCGTCGAGTGCGACCACCGTGCAGCAGGTCGTCGTGGCGCATAGGGCCGCGACCTCGGTGGCGGCTATGCCGGTCTCGTGAAGAAGTTGCCGCGTCGCGATGCCCAGGGCGGACCACCACGCCTCGGGGTCCTGCTCGGCCCGCGCACCGGCCGCGAACTGGGTCGGGTAGACGCCCGTCGCAGATCCGATCCGCCGTCCGCCCAGGTCGAACAGCGTCGCCCGCAGGCTCTCCGTCCCCCCATCGATGCCGATCACATAGGCCATAGACCTCGAACGCTCCGCCACCCCGCGCCGTCCTCTCCACATTTGATGTGGGAGGCGACATATGTTCTTGGGGATACGATTGTCGTCCGCTGCGACACCTGTCAACTACCAATCGGCGTTTTTGGACGAGAAGCGATGGTGACCCTGAACCTGGCGCATGAACCCGACGCGGCGATCATGATGCGGGCGGCCTGGCTGTATCACGTGGGTGGCCTGACCCAGGAGGAAGTGGCGCGGCGTCTCGGACTGCATCGCACGCGGGTGGTCCGTCTTCTCGGCGAGGCGCGCGACCGAGGGCTGGTCACCGTGACCATCAACCACGATTCCGTCCGCGACCTGGATCTCGAAGATGGGATCGCCAGAAGTTTCGGTCTGGATTTCTGCCTGGTCACGCCAGCGATGGGGTTCCAGCTCGAACCGGCGGAACCGAGGCTGGCGGCGATACAGGAGTCGATCGCGCGTCGCGCTGTCGGCAACGCGGCGGCAAACTTCCTCAAGGGCAAGCTGATGCCAGGGGACCCGATCACGATCGGCGTCAGTTGGGGACGGACGCTGGAGCAGATGACGCTACATCTGTCCGGCGTTCAGAATAGCCGTGCCCGCTTTGTTTCCCTGATGGGTTCGCTGACGCGGAACTCTGCGTCGAACCCGTTCGAGGTCGTGCAGTCGCTGGCGGCCCGCACCGGCGGGGAAGGCCACTTCCTGCCGGTTCCGTTCATAGCGGATTCCGAAGATGACCGCGCTGTTCTGATGTCGCAACGGAGCGTTGCCGAAGCGATCGCGCTGGCGCGCTCCGCCGATCTGTTCCTGATCAGCGTGGGAGAATTGTCCGAGACTGCTTTCCTGCGCGAACAATTCATGCTCTCGAAAGACGAGCTGCTGAGTATACGGGCACGGGGCGGCGTCGCCGATGCGCTCGGGCAACTGTTCGACCGGGATGGGATGCGGATCGACCACGAGCTTGCCTGCCGCACCCTGGCTATCGAGTTCGAGCAGATACGCGGCCGCGACGTCGTGTTGCTGGCCGGTGGCCTGCAGAAAGCGGCGGCCGTGCGATCGCTGCTTCGGACCGGCCTGGTGCAGGGATTGATCATCGACGGAGATACCGCGCAGGCGCTTTCAGCGATCCGCTGATGCTGCATCCTGTCGGCAGCCAGCCTATTTCAGCTTGTCACGCATCCGCAGGCTGTTCTTGTTCAAGGCGTGGAGAAGATCCGGGTTTTCCTTGATCCGTTCAGCGGTCGCGACCGCGCGTGCCAACTGTGCGTCGGCAAGGTGACGGACCGCCGGCCGTTGCACGACCGTATCCCAGCGAACCCCGATCGCGTTATCCAGGCAAACACGCATGAAGCAATGGTCCAGCCGGATTGGCCAGCGCTGGGCTATCGCCATATCCGGCAGCGTGTGCCGGGTCAGCTCTTGCCATCGGGCAAGCAAATCCGAACGTGACTCGGCATCATCATTCCCTTGACTGCCGCTCTGCGCCATGCCGGATCAACCCGGCCCGGGCAGGATCGGATGCTTGTCCGGCGCGGCCGGGCGCGGGAAGCTCGTTGGCGGGTTCTCCCGCAGCAGGGATATCGCCTCGTCCACCGCCCGTTCGAGCTGGGGGTCGTGCCCCTTGCGCATCTGCTCCGGATCGGCGGCAACCTCGATATCCGGCGGGATGCCGATGTTCTCGACCTCCCACTGGCCCTGTGTGCCGTAGATCGCCCAGCGCGGCGCGGTGACGGTGCCTCCGTCCATCAGCTTCGGATAGCCGCCGATGCCGACCAGGCCGCCCCAGGTGCGCTCGCCCACCAGCGGCCCGACCTTGTTCTTGCGGAACAGCCAGGGCAGCGCATCGCCGCCCGAGCCGGACATCTCGTTGATGATCATCACCTTGGGTCCGAAGATCGCCTGGGCCGGCTCGACGATCGGCTCGCCCTCGCGCGTCTCGTTGACCATCTGCGGCGTTCGCCGGAGCTGGTCGATGATGTAGTCGGCGATGTCGCCGCCATGGTTGAAACGCTCGTCGATCACCGCGGCCTGATGCCCGACCTGCGCGAAATAATAGCGGTTGAAGTTGGCGAAGCCGCCGCTCGCGGTGTCCGGCAGATAGACATAGGCGACCTTGCCGCCGGACAGCCGATCGACCGTGCGTCGGTTCTGCTCCATCCAGGACCGCAGGCGCAGGGCGGTCTCGCTCGCCACCGGCACCACCGTCACCTGCCGCGCGCCGTGGCCGTCGGCGGTCGGCCCCACCGTCAGCACCGTGCGCTTGTCGGCCAGGCCGTCGAACGACGCATACAGCTCCCGGTCCACGGGCACCGGACGGCCATTCACCGCGAGCAGGAACTCGCCCTCATGCACCTGAACCCCTGGCTGGCTCAGGGGTGCCACCAGCTTCGGGTTCCAGTTCTCGCCGTGCAGGATGCGGGTGATCTTCCAGTGGCCATCCGACACGGCGTAGTCGGCGCCGAGCAGGCCGACACTGGCCTTGGGCTGGGCGGGCAATTCGCCGCCGCGGATGAAGGTGTGGCCGACCGCGATATGGCCGGTCATCTCCTGGAACAGGACGTTGAGGTCCTGGCGCGCGCCGAGGCCGGGCAGGAACGGCGCGTAGGTGCGGATCGCCGCCTGCTCGTCGAGGCCGTGCAGATGCGGGTCGTAGAAGAAATCGCGCTCGATGCGCCAGGTCTCGTAGAACATCTGCCGCCACTCGGCGCGTGGATCGACCTGGACCGAGACCTGGTCCAGCTTCAGCGTATGCTGCGCGTTCTTGCTGTCCGGGCTGTCCGGCTTGGACGGCGCGTCGCCCGACGGCTTGAGCGGCGCGTCCGCCGGCGCCACGATCCAGTCGTTCTTGCGCTCCAGCAGCATGTGCGTGCCGTCGGCGGATACCGAGAAGCTGCCGGCCTTCACCCCGTCCGCCAGCGCCTTGTTCTCGCGCTTCTTGAGGTCGAACCGGGACAGGGTCTGCGGCGGCTCGTCCTCGTGGTCCTGAAGGTCCTCGTCGGTCTGCGCCGGCGGCTTGGTCAGGGTGTACACCACGCCTTCCTTGCCGACTTCCAACCCGGCGAAATTGGCGCGTTCGATCGGCAGTGCCACGATGCGCTGGTCCAGCCCGTCGAAGTCGATCGCCACCCGGGCCGGCGGTGTCGGAGGGCCGTGCGGCTTGGCCGGCTCGGCGTCGGCCGGAGGGGACGACGTGTCGGACGGGGCGTCGGCCGCCGGGTCCGAACTGGTCTGGTCATGCGCCGGATGGGTGTTCGCGGTGGTAGGGCCGGGACGCGGCTCCTCGGAGGCGTTCTCCTCGTCGCTCTGCGGCGCGACCGGAGATGGCAGGTCGCGGCGAAGCACCAGCACGTAGGCCGCCCCGTCCATCGCCCGCCCCATGGACGACATGTCGAGCCAGCCGGCCCCGAGCCCGACGCTGGTGCTGGCGGTGAAGTAGAGGTATTTGCCGTTCCGGTCGAAGCGGGGGAACGCCACGTCGCTCAGCCCGTCGGTCAGCTGCGTCGCCCGGCCGGTATCGAGCGAGTAGGCAAAGGCCGCGTGCAGATGGTTGGGCAGCTGCTTGGTGTAGGTGATCCAGCGGCTGTCGAACGACCAGGCGGGATCGAAGCGGAAGAACGGCGTGTCGTAGCGGTCTGTATCGATCTTCACCGGTTTCGCGGCACCGGACGCATCCACCATCCAGAGGATCAGCCGCTTGTCGTGATAGACGAGCTTCCTGGAATCCGGCGACCAGTGGATGTCGTAGAAGAAGGAGCCGGGCTGGCCGAGCGGGATGGTCCGTACCGCGCCCAGACCATCGGCCTGGCGGATACGCAGCGCATACTCGCCGGACTCGTCGGAGAAGTAGGCGACGCTGCGCCCGTCCGGCGACGGCGCCGGGTCGCGGTCCATGACGGCGGGCGACTGGGTGAGGTTGCGGACGTCGCCCTTGTCGGCCGGCACGGACAGGATCTCGCCGCGCGCCTCGATCACCACCCGCTTGCCGGTTGAGGTGATGCGCGCATTCTCGATCTGGCCGGGCTTGATGGTCTCGAAATGCGGCCGGACCTGCGGCAGATCGGCATTCAGGGTCACCGGAACGGTATCGAGGCGGCCAGTGTCGGTGTGGAACAGCTCCAGCCGGCCGAAATGGTCGATGACGATGCCGTCCGGCCCGGCCGACGCGGAGGCCATCGAGAAGCCACGCGCATTGTCCACGAGCCGGGTCACGGCGCCGCCGCTGGGGTCGTAGGCATAGAGCGTGGCAGGGCCGTCCCGGTCGGACAGGAAATAGACCTTGCCGCCGACCCACATCGGGTCACGGTCGTTGCTGTTCGGGCGCGGGATGGGCGAGACGTGGCTGTCGCTCAGCCGGGCGATCCAGATCCGCGCCGTCTGGCCGCCACGATAGCCCTTCCAGGCCGGCTGCCACTGCTTGATCGGGGAATAGGCGATCTGGCTGCCGTCCGGCGAGAGGCTGCCTTCCTCGCCGGAAGGAAGCGGCAGCAGCGCGGGCATGCCGCCGTCGGCCGGCACGAGATAGAGCTGGTCGAGATCGCGCGGCACGGCACGCGGGCTGCGGAACAGGATCGAACGGCCATCCGGCGTCCATCCGACCGCCTCGTCGGCGCCGGGATGGAAGGTCAGCCGCTTCGGCTCGCCGCCCTCGGACGGCACCACATAGACGTCGGTGTTGCCGTCATAGCGGCCGGTAAAGGCGATCCTGCTGCCGTCGGGGGAGAAGATCGGATGCCAAAGCTGGCCCTCGCCGGTGACCAGCCGCTCGGCACGGCCGCCGGTTCGCGGGACCGTCCAGATCTCCCCGGCATAGTCGAAGGCGATGCTGGCGCGCGACAGGGTCGGATGCTGCAGCAGCAGCGGCGGCTGCCCGGTGGCCGGGGCTGGTGCTTGTGCAAGGGCTGGCGCCGTTGCGAAGAGCGAGCAGAGCACGACGAGACTATGACGCAAATGGGTTCCTCACGACGGCGGGTCCGGCAGTCAAGGTCCCAGGCGGTGGGACTGCTGGCAAGTGGCTTGGGGACGTGGTGGGCAGGACAGCGGGACCGCCCGGCCGGACGCTCATGGGATTGATCCGCTGAGGTTCAGGTTGCTTGACGGGCTTTATCCTGAACCCCTTCCGGGACGTTCCCCGACGGGCTTGAGGCTGTCGCGCAGTGCCGAGATCGTATGCGTCACTTCCTCCTCGGTGCCGACGCTGATGCGGATCCACTGGTCCAGTGGCGGGAACGGCCGCGCCACTATGATTCCACGCAGCAGCAGGTCATGCCGTAGCGTCTCCGCCGGGACAGGACTGCGGAAGAACACGAAATTAGCTACCGAGCGGCTATGCTCGAGTCCGAGCCGTTCCAGCTCGGCGGTCAATCGTAAACGCCCGGCGACGACACGGCTGCGGACCTGCCGAACCCAGCCCTGGTCGGCCAGTGCCGCGCCGGCGACCGCGATCTGCAGCCGGCCCAGCTCGTGCGGGTCGCCGAAGCCCGCTGCCTGCAGTGCCGCGGCGAGCGGACGCGGGGCCAGCAGATAGCCGATCGGCAGTCCCGCCAGGCCGTAGATCTTGTCCAGTGTCCGGAACACCGCGACGTTATGCCCATCGCGGGTCAGGCGTGCGGCACTCAGCGCCATGTCATCGTATTCGAGATAGGCCTCGTCCACGACCACCAGGACACGCTGCGAGACGCGGGCCAGGAACGCGTCGAACGCGGCGCGGTCGCTGGCAGTGCCGGTCGGGTTGTGCGGGTTGATCAGATAGAGGGCCTTGGCTCCCGCCCGCACGGCACGGTCGAGTGCGTCGAGATCGTTGGCCAGTCCGGCATCGAGCGGCACGCCGAACGGCTCTCCGCCCAGCGGGCGCGCCGCGTCCACCATCGCCGTGTAGCCGGGCACCGAATAGACGAAGCGGCCGCCCACCGGCGCCTGCGCGGCCATGAACAGCCCCAGCACTTCCAGCATCTCGCCCATCACGATCTGGCGGCCATCGATGCCTTCCAGAGCGGCGATCCGCGCCACCAGCCGATCCGCGGCAGCCTCGTCGCCGTAGCGGTTGATGTCGCCTGGCGCCGCATCGAGCACCCGCCGTACGCCGGGTGCCGGCCCGAACGGGTTCTCGTTCAGCGACAGCCGCGCCAGGGGTGCCGTACCGGTCGCGGCGGCGGCGCGGGTCGAAGCGGCGAGGCCGAGCAGGCTGCAGGCTTCGATCATGCGGCGCCGGGATAAAATCGTCATGCTTCAGCGTCCAGCTTTGTCGGTGCCCGTTCGAGAATGTGCTGTGACGAGCCAGAGGCGCCGGTGGCGCCGCCCGGCGTGGGTTGCCGAGCATCGGAGTAGCGCGGCCTCATGGGCCGTGAGCACCGACGCACAGGCAAGCCGCGTCGGATGGCCGTCACAGCGCATTCTCGAGCGGGCACTCAGAAGTCGTAGGAGAGGCGGGCGTAGTAGAACCCGCCATCGATGCCGATCTGGCTCGCGCCGCTGTCGTACGGTTCGGAGCCGTTATAG
>CAXSEE010000212.1:0-7240 GCA_964235615.1 uncultured Acetobacteraceae bacterium
GGTTTCCAAAGGCCAAGGCCTTTGGCGGGTCTGGGCAGAGCCCAGCCTTACCTTCGGCCGCGTCAGGCCGTAATCGCCATCGACGACGACATGCGCTGCGCCACGGCCGCGTCATAGAGCGCCTGTTCCTCCTGCTTGTGCCTGGCGGAGAAGCGGATCGTCGCGGCGCCGCAGGCGCAGACGACGGCGGCGATGCCGAGCACCATGAAGCAGAACGCCGGCTTGCCGGTGAAGCGCAGCAGCAACCCGGCCGCAACGCCGCCGATATTGCCGCCCGCGCCGATGATGCCGCACACGCCGCCCAGCACCTTGCGGTCGATGAACGGAACCAGCGCGTAAAGCGAGCCGCACGCCATATGCGTGAACAGCCCGAACACCAGCATCATCGACACGGCCATTGCTACCGTGCCCGACTGCGAGAACGCGATCAGGAACACGCCTTCCCCGAGCATCAGCCAGAACAGCAGCCGCGTGCGCCCATCCAGCCCATGCGTCCGCGCGATCCTGTCCGAGATCAGGCCGCCGACCGCCCGGGCGAACAGCGCCAGCAGGCCGAAGGCTCCCACCGCCAGGCCGGCATCCTGGAGCGAAAGATCGTAGCGGTTGAAGTAGTAGGTCGCCGCGATGGAATGGACGAACAGCTCGACCCCGAACGACGCGCCGTAGCAGGCGGCGAGCAGCCAGACCCGGTGGTTCTTGCCGGCCTCCTTCATGACGTCCAGGCCGCCCTTCTTGCCGACCTGCGTCGACAGCCCCATGCGGCGCATGTCGGCGAAGTTACCCTCGGGCGTATCCTGGGTGTATTTCCAGTACAGCACCGCGGTGATCAGCATCAGCGCCGCCGGCACCACCTGGGCATAGCGCCAGGACATGCCCTTGCTGAAGCCCCAGGCTCCGATCAGGGCGAGCACGACCGGCATCAGGCTCTGCGTGACGCCGCCGCCCGCATTGCCCCACCCGCCCACCGTGGCGTTGGCGGTGCCGACCACGTTGGGGGCGAACATGACCGACGTATGGAACTGCGTGATGACGAAACTGGCCCCGATGATGCCGATCAGCAGACGGAACACCAGGAACGACGTGTAGTCCCAGGCGAAGGCGATGCCGATGACCGGAAAGGCGCCGAAGAACAGCAGTGCCGTGTAGGTGACGCGCGGGCCGTACTTGTCGCAGAGCGGCCCGATAATGAAGCGGGCGAGCACGGTCGCGAACACGCCGGCGATACCGATCGAGTAGAGCTCGTCACTCGTCAGGTGCAGGTCGCCCTTGATGACCGGCATCAGCGGCGCCGTGGCGAACCAGGCGAAGAAGCAGACGAAGAACGCGATCCAGGCCAGGTGAAACGCCCGCATCTGCGGCGTTCGCAAGCTGAATAATTCGATATGGGTTGCCTTGGTCAAGAGCACACGAACCTCCTGCTGGCGCCGGTGAGCACGCCCTGCTTCACGTTGTCATAGACGTGGATGCAGCACATTATGTGCCAACTGCCCTATGGTCCCGCCGTCCGACAGTGGCCGCAGGACATTGCAGCCGGCGTCGACGTGCACGGGAACACGGACTGCCGATGTCTGTTGCAGGTGATCAAAAAAGCGGCAGCCACTTCGGTCTTCAAGCCCGGACCGGGCACCGAACTTCTGCAGCGCCTGGCGCGGCTAGGCGGCGGTGAGATTGACCGTTGGAAGGTAAGGCCGGGCTCTGCCCAGACCCGCCAAAGGCCTGGGCCTTTGGAAACCAATTTATTTGTATGATTGGATTTTCAAGGCTTTGCTGGGGGGGTCCAGGGCAGAGCCTTGGTCTTTCATGGGTCAAGCTCAAGGCCGATTGGTATCAGACATCGAGATTGGCCACCTTCAGCGCATTGCTGACGATGAAGTCGCGACGCGGCTCGACGACGTCGCCCATCAATGTCGAGAACACCGTTGCCGCGGTCTCGATATCGCCCACCTTCACCTGCAGCAACGTGCGGGCCTTGGGGTCGAGCGTCGTGTTCCAGAGCTGCTCCGAGTTCATCTCGCCCAGGCCCTTGAAGCGCTGGATCGCCAATCCCTTCCTGCCCTGAGCCAGGATGCGGTCGTAGGCGCTGGCGGGACCCGCGACGGCGACATCGTTATTGTCCAGCGAGAGCAGGGCCGGCGCGCCGCCGAAATCCTTTGCCAGCAGGTCCATCCGTTCCGCCAGCCACAGCACGTCGGCACTGCGCAGGGTGGCGGCTTCGAGATGGTAGCGCTCGCCCACGCCGCGCACGTCACGGCCCATATGCAGGCCGGCCGCATCGACCGATACCAGCCAGCCGCGTTCCGCCGGCAGCGACGCCGCGTTCAGGCGTGCCGCCAGGGTCTGCGCCTGCGCCTGGCCGCGCGACACGTCCGGGGTCAGGGCGCCGGCGATCGCCGCCTGCTCCAGGATCCATACCGGAGCCACCACCGACAGCCGGCGCAGGGCGCGCGTCGCGTCATGCAGCCAGGCCGTCTCGCCGGCGAGGTCGCGGCCTTCCAGCACACGTCCGTCGGAATAGGTCAGCCGCGAATGCGACAGCGCCTTGTCCAGCAGATACTGCTCGAGCTGCCCGTCATTCTTGAGGTAGCGCTCCTCGTTGCCGCGCTTGGCCCGGTATAGCGGCGGCTGCGCGATATACAGATGACCGCGCTCGATCAGCTCCGGCATCTGGCGGAAGAAGAAGGTCAGCAGCAGGGTGCGTATGTGCGAGCCGTCGACATCGGCGTCCGTCATGATGACGATGCGGTGGTAGCGCAGCTTGCCGATCGAGAAGCCGCCCTGCTCCGGCTCGCCATGGCCGATGCCGGTGCCGAGTGCGGTGATCAGCGTGCCGATCTCGGCCGAACCGAGCATGCGGTCGAACCGCGCCCGCTCGACATTCAGGATCTTGCCTTTCAGCGGCAGGATCGCCTGGAACTTGCGATCGCGCCCCTGCTTGGCGGTGCCGCCGGCGCTGTCTCCCTCGACCAGGAAGATCTCCGCCTTGGAAGCGTCGCGCTCCTGGCAATCGGCGAGTTTGCCGGGCAGGGTCGAGATGTCGAGCACACCCTTGCGTCGTGTCAGCTCGCGTGCCTTGCGCGCGGCCTCCCGCGCCGCCGCGGCGTCCATCACCTTGCCGATGATCGAGCGCGCTTCCTTGGGGTGCGTCTCGAACCAGTGCGAGATGGCATCCGCGGCCGCTGCCTGCACCACCGGCTGCACTTCGGAGCTGACCAGCTTCTCCTTGGTCTGGGAGGAGAATTTTGGATCCGGCGCCTTGACCGACAGCACCGCGGTCATGCCCTCGCGCATGTCCTCGCCGGCCAGCGCCAACGCCTCCTTCTTGCCGAGGCTCTCGGCGTATTTGCCGACCACGCGCGTCAGCGCCTGGCGGAAACCCGCAAGATGCGAACCGCCGTCCCGCTGCGGGATGTTGTTGGTGAAGCAGAGCATCGTCTCATGGAAGCTGTCATTCCAGGACAAGGCGAACTCGACCTTGATGCCTGCGGCATTCTCGGCGACCAGGGCGGTGATCGGCGGGCTCGCCACCGCCACCTTGCCGCGGTCGAGCCATTCAACGAAGGCGACCAATCCCCCTTCGTAACAGAAACGCACCTCCTGCGCCGGCGCGTGACGTTCGTCACGCAGAATGATCTCGAGTCCGGAGTTCAGGAATGCCAATTCGCGCAGGCGGCGTTCCACGATCGGGAACTCGAACTCGGTCTTGGCGAAGGTCGCCGCACTCGGCTTGAAGGTGACCCGGGTGCCGCGCGTCTCGTCGCTGGGACCGACCACACGCAGCGGCGCCTCGGAGTCGCCATGCTGGAAACGGATCTGATGCTCGATGCCCTCGCGCCAGATCCGCACGTCCATCCATTCCGATAACGCATTGACAACGGCGGCGCCGACGCCATGCAGTCCGCCGGAGACCTTGTAGGAATTCTGGTTGAACTTGCCGCCTGCATGCAGCCGGGTCAGCACCACCTCGGCGGCGCTGATGCCCTCCTCATGCATGTCGGTGGGGATGCCGCGGCCGTTGTCGCGCACCATCACCGAGCCGTCGCCGTTCAGCACCACCGTGCAGGAGGTGGCAAAGCCGGCCTGTGCCTCGTCGACGGCGTTGTCGATGATCTCGAAGGCCATGTGATGCAGGCCGGAGCCGTCATCGGTGTCGCCGATATACATGCCCGGGCGCTTGCGCACCGCATCCAGGCCCTTGAGGACCGAGATCGACGCGGCGTCATAATCCTGTCCCGCGATAAGCGCGTTGCCCCGCAGCGGGACACCCTGCGATGAGGCCGCCGGCTTCGGTGCGGACGCGCTAGCGGACTCGGCGTTGTCGGACATGCCGGCTTGGTGCTCCAGATCTCACGAGGAATATTAACGGATCATCATATCGCAACCGCCCCCGCGGAGCCAGCGTCCCACCTCGGAAAACCCTGCTGGAGTTCAAGTTTTCCGTCCTCGACACGCAGCATTTCCGCACTCCCGGCGAGCTGCGCGAAGGGTTCCGGATCGGTGCCGGTCAACAGCGCCGGGGCCGCCAGTTCCAGCAGAGCCTCGAACAGGGCCGCTCGATGACAAGCATCCAGATGCACCAACGGCTCATCCAGAAGCAGCAGCGGTGCCTCGCCGCGAATGGCGGCGATCAGCGACGCATGGGACAGCACGACGCCGATCAGCAGCGCCTTCTGCTGGCCGGTGCTGCCGAGCGAGGCCGGACGGCCGGTGCGCAGGTCGCTCAGCAGGAGATCGGCACGATGCGCGCCCAGGGCGCTGCTTCCGGCCACCGCGTCGGCGTGCCGCCTCTCCTGCAGGGCCGAACGCAGCCAGTCTTCCACCGCCAGTGCCGGCTCGCTCTCCAGCCGGCTGGCGATCCTGCAGTCCAGCGCCATATGCACCGGCGGGAAGCCAGCTAGACCACGAACCGGGAAGCCGGCCGTGCCATCCTGATCCTGGTCATTCTGGGCGTTCATCCGGCCCACCAGCGACCGCCGCGCCGCCGACACCGCCACCGCGTGACGCGCCAGGGAGTGTTCGAGGCTTGTCAGCCAGGCGGGATCGGTAGAACCGCTCTGCAACAGCCTGTTGCGCCCCTGCAAAGCTTCGTCGTGCGCCGCGACCTGCCTTGCGTGATCCGGCTCCAGCGCCAGCACCAGGCGATCCAGGAAACGGCGGCGCCCGGACAGGCCCTCGACGAACAGCCGGTCCATCTGCGGCGTCAGCCAGACCGCGCAGAGCTGCTCGGCAATGGAGGCGCGGTTGCGGGCCGGCTGCCCATCCAGACGGAATACCCGCCGGCCGCTGACCCCTTCCGGCGTTGTTCCAGTGCCGATCTCGAAGGGTTCGCCGGAATGGGCGAGCCGCGCCGCCACCGCCCAATGCAGGCCGCCCTCCCCTGGACCCAGCCGGGGCAGGTCGGCCAGCCTGGCGCCGCGCAACCCGCGCCCGGGAACCAGCAGGGAGATGGCCTCGAGCAGGTTGGTCTTGCCGCTGCCGTTCGGCCCGTTCAGCACGCTGATCCGCGTGGTTCGGCGCCAGACCAGATGCGTGTAGTTACGGAAATCCGTGAGCGTCAGTCGCTCCAGGGTCAGCATGCAGCAGGATTGACTCAGACCCGCATCGGCATCAGCACATAGAGCGCGGACGGGCTGTCGACGTCGCGGACCACCGTGGGCGCCGCGCTGTCGGAGAAGGCGAACTCCACATCCTTCTCGATCTGGTCAGTGATATCGTTCAGGTAGCGTGCCTGGAAGCCGATCTCGAGCGGGGTGGACTCGTAGCTGACCCGCCCGTCATCGAGCTCCTCCTTGGCCGTGCCCTGATCGGGACTGGCCGCGGACAGCGTCAGAAGGTTGCGCTCGATCGAGAGCTTCACCGGACGCGAGCGTTCCTGACTGATCGCGGCGACGCGCGCCACCGCATCGCTGAAATCCTTCTTGCCGACGCGCATGATCTTGTCGTTGTCGCGCGGGATGACCCGCTCGTATTCGGGGAAGGTGCCGTCGATCAGCTTGCTGGTCAGCATGACGCTGCCGACCGAGAACTGGATGCGCGTGTCGGACAGCGACAGTTCGACATCGTCCCCGGCCTCGTCGAGCAGCTTGCGCAACTCGTTGATGGTCTTTCGCGGCACGATCACCCCGGGCATGCCGATGGCGCCGTCCGGTACCTCGGTCTGCACGCGCGCCAGCCGGTGACCGTCGGTGGCGACCGCGCGCAGCATCGGACCGGTGTCGGTCTCGGCCACATGCAGGTAGATGCCGTTGAGATAATAGCGTGTCTCCTCGGTGGAGATCGCGAACCGGGTGCGGTCGATCAACCCGCGCAGCACTCCCGACGGAACCCGGAACTTGTGTGGCAGGTTGCCCGCCGTCATGGAGGGAAAATCATCGATCGCCAGCACGTTCAGGCTGGTGGCGTAGCGCCCTGCCCGCAACGCCAAGGGCGCGTCACCGCCGCCATGGTCGAACTCGACCTCGGCACCGTCGGGCAGCTTGCGCACGATCTCGTAGAGCACGGCGGCTGGAGCGGTCGTCGCACCGTCCTGCGAAACGCCGGCGGCGATCTGCTCGACCACGGCGATTTCCATGTCGGTCGCGGTCAGGCTGAGACGGCCATCCTTCGCCGCAATCAGCACGTTGGCCAGGATCGGGATGGTATTACGCTTCTCGGCGACGCTCTGGATGTGAGCGAGCGCCTTGAGCAGCGTCGCGCGATCGGCCTTAAGCTTCATCTCTCAAAGGTCCTCTAAGGCCCAATAGCCGGATCCAGGACCATCAACTCTAGCATCCCTAAAGCAGACAGCAAATCCCCTGCTTATGGTACGGAAAAGAGTGTCTGAGAATTCGTGCTGGCGAGTCGTCCAGCGTGACTGTCGAGAACCGGAGCGGAGTGGACCTTGATGGTCCATGAGCACCGGAAGCGCAGACAGCCGCGTTGGACGGCCGCCAGCGCGGATTATCAGGCACTCTTTTAGCTTTCGAGCATGCGGCGGAGTAGTTCTACATCTTCGGCAAAGGCGGTATCGCGTTCCATGAGTTCGGTGATGCGGCTGACGGCGTGCATCACCGTGGTATGATCGCGGTTGCCGAACTTGCGCCCGATCTCGGGCAACGAGCGGCTGGTGAGCTGCTTGGCCAGGTACATCGCCACCTGGCGTGGGCGCGCAACCGCCCGGGCCCGGCGAGCAGACGACATGTCGGTCAGCCGGATGTTCCAATGCTCGGCGACCTTGCGCTGGATCTCCTCGATGGTGACGCGC
>CAXSEE010000213.1:0-7235 GCA_964235615.1 uncultured Acetobacteraceae bacterium
CCGGGTCTCGCTGCCCTCCTGCAGCTTCATCAGGATCTGCAGGTTGGCGTTGCCGAGCAGGGAATACATGGACTCGCCGATGCGGGCCTTGAGGCCGGGCAGCTCCTGGAAGCCCAGGTAGAACATGAAGCCAAGACCGCGGCCCATGGCGAGCATCTTGTCCATGCCGGAGACGGCATAATACCCGACCTCATCGAACACGACCGGGAACGGCGTGGGCGACATGCCGGGCTTGTTGGCGACGATCTCGTCATAGTCGCCCTCCAGGCTGGCGCCGAGGGTCTGGGCCATCATGTTGCGCAAGCTGGCCACCACGATCTTGCCGAGGGCGGCCGTGGTCTCGCCGGAGTTCTCCAGGGTGGGCAGGTTGACCACCAGGATGCGCCGGTTGAGCACCACGTCGCGCATGTCGATGTCGCCGCTCTCGCACTTGAAGATATGCCCCAGGCTGACCGCCAGCTGTGTGAAGGTGGCCGAGAAGTGCATGGTGACGAAGGAGTGCTGCTTGGCCGGCTCGTCGGTCTTCTGCTTGTTGTAGGGCAGATCCTTGTCATAGCCACCGGTCTCGCCGAGGTAGGCGGACAGCGGGTAGAGCAGGGCGGGCTCGATGTCCGAGACATCGACCGCCTCGACCGTGCCGGTCTCGACGTCCAGACGCAGGAACCGCTTGTCGAAGGCAAGGCTGGCGATGCTGCCCAGCTCGGTGGCGAAGCGGATCCGCTCGATGTCGATCGGGATGCCCTTGTTGTCGCGCAGCCAGACCAGCGCCGGGGTCAGAGCACCGAGCAGCGAGACGGCGCGGGCCATGAACACCTCGTTTCCGCCGCCGGCTCCCTTGGGTCCGGCCTCGATCTGGCTGACCAGCAGCTCGCGGATCACGTCCGCATTGCCCCAGGCGAACGGGTTGAAGCTGTTGGTGTCCTTGTTGCCGGACGCCACCAGGAAGTTCAGCGCGAGCACGTCGTCCTCCCGCCCGAAGGTGCGGGCGAGGGCGGAGATCTCGGCGAACAGCTTGTTGTCGGCCTTGCCGTCCACGAAGATGAAGCCCGAGCCATGCACCAGGGCGTTCGACACCAGGCTGAGCAGGGCGACGGTCTTGCCGGCGCCGGTCGTGCCCGGCACCGCGACGTGCTGGCGGCCGTCGTCATTGGCGATCCAGAGCTGCTGGCCGGTGCGGTAGTCCTGGCCGATATAGATGATCCCCGCCGCCTTGCGCGGCTTGCGCGTGGCGGGATCCGGGTGGTTGTGGTCCTTGCGGTTGGCGCCCTGGGGCAGGCGGAGGGGAAGCACGGTCTTGCGGGTCAGCACCCAGCCTGCGTAGGCGGCGGCGATCGGCACGCCGATGTCGATCAGGCCCGGCTCGAAGCCGATGCCGACCGTCGTGAGGCCGAGCAGCAGCCCGGAGAAGGAGCTGGCCAGGGCGTCGCGGAAGCCGCGAAACCCGGACCGGACCTCACGGTAGCCTTGCGATCCCTTGAGTTCGTAGGCGTTCTCCGGACCGTAGGTCTCGCGGCGGATCATCGCCTACTCCAGCCCGAACGGGTTGCCGGCCGCGCGGCCCTGCGATGGTGCCTGCACCGGCATCGGATTTGGACCGGCATCCGGCGGAACAATGACCGGACTGCGATCGAGCTCTGCCCGCATCCGTTCCGGCATCTGCTGCTGCTGCGACGGTTGCTGAGACTGCGACTGCGGCTGCATCCCGGGCGCGCTGTCGTTCCAGGCGGTCGCGCGCGGCTGGAACAAGGTCGGCTCCGCCCGGGGGGCCTGCAGGATCGAAACGCCAAGTCCCGTGACCAGCATGCCCGCGACACCGCAGGCGAGCATGGTGCGTCGACGCGCACCGAGGGCCGGCAGTCTCAGCTTGCGCAGGAGGCTGGTCCCGGTTGCCCGGGTGGTCTCGATTTCCGGCACGGGCTCGCGTTGCCGCATCGGCTCGCGGCCCGAGAGCAGGGTGATCGTGTGGCCTGGATCCGGCCTATCGAAGTCGGACCCATCGAAGCGCAGCACGATGGTGGTGATGTCGCGCGGTAGCTGGATGATCATGGTGTTTCCTGACGGCGAGAGGGGCGAGGGGAAGCCTGCTTGAGGCGGATGCGAATGGCGCTCAGCGATGCGGTGAAAACCGGCATCCGGACCGGACGGCGCAAGGCGCACTCGGCCGCCCAATGATCCCGCGCGCCGAGCGCCTCGATGCGTGGGTTCGGCATCGGCGCGCCGCTGCCGGTCTCGGACGGAAAGCCCAGGCTGTGCAGGGCGTACCAGAGGTTCCGGTCGATCAGCTTGAGAAAGGCGAACTGGCCCGGCGCCAGCACGCCGGCCTGCATCCTGGCGTGCAGCAGCAGGCTCATCAGGGCAGGGGCGGTGTAGCCGTGGAGGGCGGCGAGTGCCGCACCGTCTGCCACGAGCTTCGGATCGCTCAGCACGAGGTCGGCTTTGTAGATGGCGGCCTCGCCGACCGACAGCGCTTCCGCCGGACCGGCCGGGCCATCGCTGGCGTTGATCGGCAGCGTCGTGGCCATGTCACCGAGGAGGGAGACGGCCTGCTCGCGCTGGCGGGCCGCATGCAGGACGAACACCGCGAACAGGCAGCGGACGTGCGGCGCTGCCTGCGCAACACCCTCCCACACCGGCCCGAGCTGCCGCGTCAGGACTGCCTGTGCCGCATCCTCGTTGAGGCTGCCGTCCGGCAGGCTGGCGTGGCGTTCGACCCACTCCCGAACGTGCAGTGCGGGATCGGCGGGGCGGGGCTTGCCGTCCGTCGCGGGCTCCAGGGTCAGGCCGCGGCCGACGAACGGCCGGATCGAGCGGAACACCTCGGCCTGGGTCCGCATCAGCTGCTCCAGGTCGAGGTTGTTGGTGAACTGTCCCGACGCGGCGCGGGTCAGGCACAGGAAGGACAGCACCGCGAGCAAGGCGACGGAGGGCCAGCGCAGGAAGCTGCCGACGTAGTGGCAGAGCCGGAACAGCGCGACGAGGCTGACGTCTGCCGGATCGGTGGCACTCACCTGCTGGTCGAGATCGGCGTAGCGGCTGGTGAACAGGGCGAACTGCTCCATCTGCCACTGCTGGAAGCCCATCACCCCGGCCGCGATCTGGGGATGGAACCTGAACCACAGGAACCAGAGGCCACCGCCCAGCGTGGCCATGAGCAGGCCGACCGCGAGCATCGTGTCCTCGCCGCCGGACGAGCTGTTGCGTACGTTCTGCTCCATAGCTCAGCCTTTCGAGGCGATGGTGATGGAGGTGACGGACGCCGGTGGCGCCGCGTGCCCGGCTTCCGCCCGCAGCCGCAGCGCCTGGTGCAGCACCTGGCGCAGGTAGTCCGTCTCATGGCCGGGCGAATGCGAGTGGTAGAAGGCGACGCCCCGCCAGAAGTCGCCGTGCGCCTCGTCGATCGCCTGGCGCAGGATCCAGGCGCCCCCTTCCAGGTTCGCGCAGAGATTGTCGCGCAGCGCCACGAAGCTGTCCGGCACCGAGGCGCCCCAGTGGGCGGCGATCTGCGGCAGCCAGATCTCGTTGACCTGCATCGGGCCGATATCGACGGTCGCGTTGCTGTTGTCGCTGACGCGACCGAGCCTGCCGCCTTCGACGCGGAGCAGGATCACCAGCATGGTCGCCGGCACGCCATGCGCGTTCGCCGCCGCTTCGATGCAGCCCCGGACTACCCTGTCCGGATCAGCGCCGTGCAGAACCAGGGCCACCGGAACAGGCGAGTCGCGATACTGCGATGCCTGCGCCGGCCCGGCCGCGAGGCCGGTCAGGACAGGCAGGGCGCCCAGCCAGCAGGCGAGCGGCTTCATCAGCTTGCTCCCGGTGCCGCCGTGGCGGCTGGCCGCGACACCGGCACCGCCGCTTCCTGGGCGTGGCGCTCCGTTGTCTCATGCCATCGCTGCAGCATGTCGAAGCAGTGAAGAACCTTGGACGATGCTACCTGCTCGATCGCCTCCATCATGCTCAGCATGACGGTGGAGAAGGAGGCACCACTGACGCCCTCCAGCCGATGCCCGAGCAGGGCGTGCTCTTCGCGCCGAAGCACGACGTTGAAGCCCTTGCCGGTGGCGTCGCGCCACACGGTCTCGGCGGCTATCACGAACGCCGGCAGCATGCCGGACGGGTCCACTGCAAGTTCGGTTGAGATCGTCTCGATGACCCCGGTGGCCTGATCCAGCGTCGTCACCTCGCGGCCGGACGTCTCGATCAGCGCCTGCAGGGTGAGCCCGATCTTCTCCAGATCCAGACCCGGCGTGGCAGCGGACGCGCTCATGCGAACCTCCGCCGCTTCCACATCGGCACGGCGGGACGCACCCGGCCGTTGACGAGGCGGCGCACGGTCCGGATGGCGGCCGGGAAGGACAGGCCGAACCACTCCGGGATGGCGAAGACGAGCGTCATGAAGATCGCGAAGTAGAGCGTGTCCTTGCTCCAGTGCATCAGGAAGATGAACCAGGGCAGCAGCGCCCGCGCGTCCGCGATGTAGATGCGGACCGGGGGCATGGTGTTACGCCACATCGCCAATATCCTTTCGCACGGCTGCTGCGACCTCTTCGGTGATCCGCTTTTCGGCGAGGGCGCGACAGATTGCCTGATCGAAGGACTGGCCATGGCCCTCGGCCAGCATCTGCTCGATCAGCTGCGGCCACTGGTCGGGGTTGGTGGCGGCCAGCTGCCGGCGCATTGGCCGGTTGAACACGAGATATTCCCGAAGTGCCGTGCGCGTGCCGTCCGCGGCGGCCACCAGGCGCTGGTTGACGATCAGCCGCAGGGTCTGGGCCACGGCGACCGTGAGCGCCGTGCGCTCATCCAGCGGGCACAGGCTGACGATGCGCTGCACCGTCTCCGACAGGGTGCCGGCATGGATGGTGGAGTAGACGGCATGGTCGGTCAGCGCAGCCTGGGCCGCTGCCGCCATGGTCTCGCCGTCGCGGCACTCGCCGATGATGATGACGTCGCCGGCGCGGCGCATGGCGTTGCGGATGCCGGCCGCGAAGCTCGGCAGGTGGCGCGGGATCTCGCTCTGGCTGATGAGTGCGGTCGGCCCGACGACGTCATCGAAGGTGAACTCGATCGGGCTGGAATACTCCAGGATGGCGCAGTGGCTGTGCGGATCCTCGAGACGCGCGCGGGTGATGCCGGCCTGCAAGGTGCTCTTGCCGTTGCCGGTGCCGCCGGCGACGAACACCAGCCCGGTGCGCGGCATGCAGTTGTCGATGATCGCCTGATCCACCCCCTGCTGTTCCAGCGGGCGCGACCGGATCGGCAGGGCACGGGCGACGATCGCGGCACCATCATCGCCATGCGCCAGCACCGCGGTCGCATTGACGCGGAAGCGGTAGCGGGTGCGCCGGTCGGGCTCCACCTCGTAGCTGACGTCGAAGTCCTCGCCGCGCTTGAGCCGGGCAACACCTTCGGCGCCGTAGAGGCGGTTCACCGCCTCCTCGACCTCCCGCGAGGTGAAGGTGCGGCTTGTCACCTGACGCATGCGCCCGTGCAGCTGCACGAACACCGGCTGGTTGGTCTGGATGCGGATGTCCGAGGCACCCAGCCCGAAGCACCAGGCGAACAGGCTGTCGAGCGTCTCCCGCGTGAAGGGCCGGTCCTGGTCGGGCCAGAACTCAGCGGGAGGCTGGACCGGAGACATCTCGTTCATGGATTGAGATCCAACGGGCTGCCGACAGGCGTGCCGGGTGAGGGATTGGAGGGCGTTGTGACGGGCGAGCTGTACGAAGAAAGCGCACCGGGCGAGGTGTCGGAGGGCAGGGCGCCGGATCCGGTCCAGCGTCGTTGGTTCGGGTTCAGGCCGGGCTGGCTGCGGATCTGGATCTGCTTGTCATCGAGCCGCATCGTGTCGTGGCCGCCCTCGACCGACCTGCGGGCGAAGACCACGCGGGGCTGTTCGACCAGGCCATCACGCAGCAGCACGCGGTAGCGCGCCATGCCCACCAGGTCGGCTTCCAGGCGCGACAGGTCCGACTGGAAGATCTCGACCGCCTGGCTCTCGCCACGGCCCCAGCCCTCGGCGACCCACTTGTTCCAGTATTCCACTTCCTCGTCGGTGCGCGGCCGCAGGTCATCCGGGGGAGGTGTGGGACTGACCCAGCTGCGGACGAGATAGGTGCGCCAGTTCGGTGGTGCCGATGCCAGCTGCGCCTCGCGGGTAATCTCGTAGACCCGGCCGGTCTCGCGCGCCGTCTGGCCGCCGTTGCCGAGCGCGAAGGCCATCTGCGCCTCGGTGACGATCGGCGGCCGCATCAGCGTCTGACCGCCGCCGACCGGCACGACGAGGCTGCTGAAGTCGAACGTGCTGTCCAGCCTGGCCTCGTAGCGGCGCAGCATCCCGTTGATGGCGTAGCCACGCGCGGCCAGGCCGCCACGGGCACCGAAGGAGAGGGCTGCCTCGTGCAGCGCCTCGCTCCTGGCTCCCGACAGCCCATCCTTTGGGTTCACGCCCGGCCTCGCGTCCTGCAGCACTTCGAGCGAGGGCGGCTGATCACCGCCGACGATTTCGGGCGAGATGCTGGCACCAGTGACCGGCTGGTTGAGCGGATCGGCCAGGAGCTGTGACGCAGCCGCTATCGTGGCCGGGCTCGGGACCGGTGGGACGGGCACATCGAGAAGCGCGGTGTCGGCGCTGCTCGCCCAGCTGGGCGCGCTGCATGCCAGTCCGCCCAGGATGGTGGCGGCGCCGAGCAAGGCGCGGAGACGGGAGCGATCAGACATGGTGCTGCACCTCGACCTGATGGCGGCCGGGATCGACCACGACGGTGGCGCTCGTGCCGGCGGCCTCGCCCATGGCCTGGAACACGTCCAGGATCGGCACGTCAGTCAGGTTGACCGTGACCGCGATCGGCACTGCGTTGGGTCCGGTGCTGTAGAAGCGATAGCCGATGCGGTCGGTCAGCGCCTTGACGCCCTGGTCGATCGGGCCGGACCAGGTCAGGGATACCGACCTCTCGAGTTCGGCGGCTAAGGGCGGCCGGAAGGAGGTGCCCGGGCCGAACCGCCCGAGCTTGCCCATGGCGGCATCCGTCCGGTCCAGGCTGCGCTGCAGCGCGACCTCGGTGCTGGGCATGCCGGATGTGTCGACGTCCGGCGGGATCTGCGGGATGTCACAGCCGACGAGCAGCCCGAGTAGGCCGATCGCGACCGGTAGAGGGTAGCGCCTGCGCGCCATGATGCGTCTCCTGATCTTCTCAGGAGGAGGCTAGACAGTCAGGATGCGAACGGGATCTCCA
>CAXSEE010000214.1:0-7114 GCA_964235615.1 uncultured Acetobacteraceae bacterium
CGCTGATGCCGCGCATGTACATGGCCATCGCGCGCGAGGACCGCTTCCCGATCACGGACATCATGCGCCAGACCCCGGAGATCCCCGCCACCTGCCAGTGGGCGGTGTTCCTGCGCAACCATGACGAGCTGACGCTGGAGATGGTGACCTCGTCGGAGCGCGACTATCTCTGGGAGACCTACGCCAGCGACAAGCGCGCGCGCATCAACCTCGGCATCCGCCGCCGGCTCGCACCCCTCATGCAGCGCGACCGCCGCCGCATCGAGCTGATGAACGGGCTGCTGCTGTCGATGCCCGGCACGCCGGTGATCTATTACGGCGACGAGATCGGCATGGGCGACAACATCCATCTCGGCGACCGCGACGGCGTGCGCACGCCGATGCAATGGTCGGTCGACCGCAACGGCGGCTTCTCCCGCGCCGATCCGGCGAGCCTGGTGCTGCCGCCGATCATGGACCCGATCTACGGCTTCCAGGCGGTCAACGTCGAGGCGCAGGCTGCCGACCAGCATTCGATGCTGAGCTGGACGCGCCGCATGCTGAGCGTGCGCAAGTCCCATCAGGCGTTCGGTCGCGGCACCCAGCGCTTCCTCTATCCAGGCAACCGCAAGGTCCTGGCCTACCTCCGCATCCTTGTCGACGAGGATGGCGGCGACGAGACCATCCTGTGCGTGAGCAACCTCTCGCGCGCGGCCCAGGCGGTCGAGCTCGACCTGCATGACTTCGCCGGCCGCGTGCCGATCGACATCGTCGGCGGCTCCGCCTTCCCGCCGATCGGGCAGCTCACCTACCTGCTGACCTTGCCGCCGTATGGCTTCTACTGGTTCCTGCTCGCGGCCAAGGGCGCGCTGCCCTCGTGGCATACCGCCGCACCGGAACCGCTGCCGGAATTCTCCACCATCGTCGTCCGCAACGACATGAACGAGCTGGGCGCACCGCCGGCGCGTCAGTTGCTCGAACGTGAGGTGCTGCCGGAGTATCTGCCGAAGCGGCGCTGGTTCTCGTCCAAGTCCGAGAAGCTGCACAGCGTGCGCTTCGCCTATCTCACGCCGCTCCAGCCCGGCCGGGACAACCGCCTCATGATGACCGAGATCGAGGTCAAGGTCGGCAATCGTACCGAGCGCTACTGCCTGCCGGTCGCCGCGGTGGACGAGGCCGAGTGCATCGATCTGGCCCAGCGGCTCGCGCTGAGCCGCATCCGCCGCGGACCGCTGGTCGGCTACCTCACCGACGGCTTCGCATCGGACGAGTTCACCACCGCCGTGCTCTCGCTGATCGGCAAATCCGCAACGCTGCGCATTGACGGGGGCACCTTGCAGTTCAGCAAGACCAGCCGCTTCGACGAGATCGAGCTGCCGAAGCCGCCGAGCATCCGCCGCCTGTCGGCCGAGCAGTCCAACAGCTCGCAGATCATCGACGACCTGATGGTGCTCAAGGTGGTGCGCAAGGTGCTGTCCGGCATCCATCCGGAGGCGGAGATCAGCCGCTACCTCACCGAGCGCGGCTATGCCAACACGCCGCCCTTCTATGGCGAGGTCACCCGTGTCGATGCCGACGGCACGCTCAACACCCTGGTGCTGGTGCAGGGCTTCGTGCGCAACCAGGGCGACGGCTGGGCCTGGACGCTCGAGTTCCTGGCCCGCGCCGCCGAGGACAGCGTCGACAGCATCGAGGACCCGACCGGCGACGACGCCTACAGCAACTACGCGAGCTTCGCCTCCGCCCTCGGCCGGCGCCTCGCACAGCTGCACGAGGTGTTCGCGACGCCCACCGACAACCCCGCCTTCAAGCCGGAAACGGTCAACGAGGCCGACCTGTACGAGTGGGGCAGCGGCGTGATCGAGCAGATCGACAATGCGATCAACGCCCTGCAGGGCGCGATGGGACGCAACGCCCTGGATGCCGCCACGATCGTCCTGGCAAACCGTGTCATCGACCGAAAGCACCAGCTCGAAACCCTCGTGCGCGCCCTGGCGGCAAAGGGCAGCGGCTCGCTGCGCACCCGGGTGCATGGCGACTTCCACCTCGGCCAGGTGCTGGTGGTCGGCGGCGACGCGTTCCTGATCGATTTCGAGGGCGAGCCGGCAAAGTCGATGGAGCAGCGGCGGGCACATTCCTCGCCCCTGCGCGACGTCGCCGGCATGTTGCGCTCGTTCGATTATGCGGGCGCGACGGCGGCCTCGCGCCTCGACAGCGGCAACGAGGCGACCAACACGCGCCGCGCGCAGTTGCTGGAACGTTTCCGCCAGCATGCCGCCGACGACTTCCTGGGCGCCTACCGGGAAGTCCTCGAAGCCAGTGCCACGCCCTGGATCCCCCGCCAGGCCGAGACCGCGGTCCTCGACCTGTTCCTGCTGGAGAAGGCCGCCTACGAGATCCATTACGAGGCCAATAACCGGCCGCACTGGATCACGATCCCATTGAGCGGTCTCGACAACATCGCAACCAGACTGCTCGAAGACGGTTCCAGCCCCCATGAATGAGGTCCTGCCACTTTCCGATCACATGCCGCACCCGGGCGCTGTCGACAGCTTCGTCCGCGCACGGCATGGCGATCCCTTCTCCCTGCTGGGACCGCATACGGTCGCCGGGGGCGTCACCATCCGTGTCTTCTGGCCGGAGGCGAACCGGCTGGAGGTGGTCGACCGCGTCAGCGGGGCACCGCTCGGCGGCCTGACCCGCATCCACTCCGACGGGCTCTGGTCCGGCCTGGTGGCCTCGTCTTCACCCTACCTCCTGCGCGCGCATGTGCCGGACGGCGCGGGCGGCGAGGCCGTGGTCGAGACCGAGGACCCCTACAGCTTCGGGCCACTGCTCGGCGAGCTCGACATCTACCTGATCTCGGAAGGCCGCCATCGCGATCTCGGTCACGTGCTGGGCGCCCACGTGAAGGAGATCGAGGGCGTCACCGGCACCCGCTTCGCCGTCTGGGCGCCGAACGCCCAGCGCGTCTCGGTGATCGGCTCGTTCAACCACTGGGACGGCCGGCGTCATCCGATGCGCCTGCACGGCTCGGCCGGGGTCTGGGAGCTGTTCATCCCGCGGGTGGCGGCGGGTGCTACCTACAAATACGAGCTGGTCGGCCCGGACGGCTCCCTGCTGCCCGCCCGCGCCGACCCCGTCGCCTGGGCGACCGAGGCGCCGCCGCGGACCGCCTCGGTGGTCGACGACCCGCATTTCGTCTGGACCGACGAGGCCTGGATGGCAGGCCGCGCCGCGCGCCAAGCTGCGGACGCGCCGATCTCGATCTACGAGATGCACGCGATGTCCTGGCTGCCGCGCGACGGCTCGGACCCCGACTGGGACAGCCTGGGCGACCGGCTGATCCCGTATCTCAACGAGCTCGCCTTCACCCACGTCGAGCTGATGCCGATCATGGAGCATCCGTTCGGCGGCTCCTGGGGCTACCAGGTGCTCAGCCAGTTCGCCCCGACCGCGCGCCTCGGTTCGCCGACCCAGTTCGCCCGCTTCGTCGATCGTTGCCACAACGCCGGCGTCGGCGTGCTGCTGGATTGGGTGCCGGCACATTTCCCGACCGACAGCCACGGCCTGGCCCGCTTCGACGGCACGCCCCTGTACGAGCATGGCAATCCGTTCGAGGGCTATCACCAGGACTGGAACACCTACATCTACAACCTCGGCCGCAACGAGGTGCGCGGCTTCATGATCGCCGGCGGGTTGTTCTGGCTGCGTCACTTCCACGTCGACGGCCTGCGCGTCGATGCCGTCGCCTCGATGCTGTATCGCGACTACAGCCGCAAGCATGGCGAGTGGGTGCCGAACCGCTACGGCGGCCGCGAGAACCTGGAGTCCATCGCGTTCCTGCAGGATCTCAGCCGTGCCGTGCGCGAGACGGCACCCGGCGCCATCCTGATCGCCGAGGAGAGCACCTCCTTCCCCAAAGTCAGCCGTCCCGCCGACGAGGGCGGCCTCGGCTTCGACTTCAAGTGGAACATGGGGTGGATGCACGACACGCTGCATTACATCGAGGAGCAGCCGATCAACCGCCGCTGGCATCATGGCGAGATCTCGTTCGGCCTGGTCTACGCCTTTTCCGAGCGCTTCGTGCTGCCGATCTCGCACGACGAGGTGGTGTACGGCAAAGGCTCGATGATCCGGAAGATGCCCGGCGACGTCTGGCAGCGGTTTGCCAACCTGCGCGCCTATTACGGTTTCATGTGGACCCATCCGGGCAAGAAGCTGCTGTTCATGGGCTGCGAGATCGCCCAGGACCGCGAGTGGAACCACGACCTCGGCCTCGATTGGGAGCATCTCGACAATCCGCTGCATCGTGGCGTGCAGTTGCTGATCGGCGACCTGAACCGTATCTACACGTCGCTTCCCGCCCTGCACGCCAAGGACTGCGATCATGACGGCTTCCGCTGGGTGGTGCTGCACGACGCCGACCAGAGCGTGTTCGCCTGGCTGCGCTTCGGCCGCGAGGAACACAAGCCTGTGCTGGTGGTCTGCAACTTCACGCCTGTGCCGCGTCACGGCTACCGGATCGGGGTCAGCCAGGCCGGCTCCTGGCGCGAGGTGCTGAACACCGACGCCGAGCGCTACGGTGGCTCCAACCTCGGCAATGGCGGCCATGTGGAGGCCCACGCGAACCCATCCCACGATCAGCCCGCGTCGCTAAGCCTGTCGCTGCCGCCGCTTGCCACCGTGATCCTGACATTGGCTTAGCCGGGGGCCTGATCCGGCCTTCCCTAAGCCCTCAAGCGGAGCCGATACTCATGGGCGAAGATAAAGACGCTCTCCTCGATCGGCTCTGCGAGTTGGCCGGGCTATCGACGCAATGGAACGACATTTTCGGCAAGACCCACCAGGTGGAGCCGGAGGATCTATCAGACATCCTTACGGCCCTCGGCCTCGGCGCCAGCAGCCCCGAGGAGCTCCGCCACCGGATCGAGCAGCTCGAGCAGGAAGCCCGGACCCCGCCGCCGCTGGTCACCGCCGAACGATCGGCCAGCGTGACGTTGCCGGTTCCACCCGGACCCTGGCGCCTGACCCTGGAGGACGGCGCCATACTGGACGGTGTCTCCGAGGCCGACGGCGCCGGCAGCCGCATCGCCACGCCGGACCAGCCCGGCTATCATCGCCTGGAGATCGGCGGTCACGAGATCACCCTCGCCGTGGCTCCCGAACGCTGTTTCACCATCCCGGAAGCCAAGGGCCGCGGCGAGGGAGACGGCAAGGTCCGCGCCTGGGGCTTGGCGCTGCAGCTCTACTCGCTGCGACGCGACGGCGACGGCGGCGTCGGCGATTACGTCGCCTTGGCCGAATTTGCCAGGGAAGTTGCCGGGCACGGCGCCGATGCGCTGGCGATCAGCCCGGTGCATGCGCAGTTCTCCGCCGATCCGGACCGCTTCAGCCCCTACGCGCCGTCCAGCCGGCTGATGTTCAACGCCCTGCATATAGGCCTCGAAGATCAGGGTCCGGAAGCGGCTCGGCTGGAAGCCCTCGACCTGGTCGACTGGCCGGCCGTTGCCCGCGACCGGCTGGCCAGGCTCCGCCGCATCTTCGACGCCGGCGCCGGCAACGATCCCGACTTCCTCGCCTGGCGCGAACAGGCGGGCGGGGACCTCGAGGGCCATGCCCTGTTCGAGGCCCTGCACGCCGAGATCTGGAGCCAGGACAACAGCCGTTGGCACTGGCGAAGCTGGCCGGCGGAATTCGCCTCGCCCACCGCTCCCGGGATCGAGCCCTTCAGGCACAGCCATGCCCGCGAGATCGCCTTCCACGCCTGGCTGCAATATGGCGCCGACCGCCAGCTCGGGCAGGCCCACAAGGCGGCGCTCGACGCCGGCATGGCGATCGGGCTGGTATCGGACCTCGCCGTCGGGACAGACTCCGGCGGCAGCCACTGCTGGAGCAACCAGGGCGAGAGCCTGCTCGGCCTGACCATCGGCGCGCCGCCGGACCTGTTGCAGATGGACGGCCAGAATTGGGGCATAAGCGCCTTCTCCGCCCGCGGACTGCGGCAGAACGGCTTTCGCGCCTTCATCGAGATGCTGCGCGGCGCCATGCGTCACGCGGGCGGCGTGCGCATCGACCACGGCATGGGCATCGCCCGTCTGTGGATCATCCCAGAGGGACAATCCGCCAAGCACGGCAGCTACCTGGCCTTTCCCGAGGACGACCTGCGTCGCCTGATCAAGCTGGAGTCCGTCCGCAACCGGGCCATCGTCCTGGCCGAGGATCTCGGCACAGTACCGGAAGGCTTCCAGGAACGTCTGCAGCGGTGCGGTATCAACGGCATGCGCATCCTGGTGTTCGAGCGCGACGAGAACGGCTTCAACCCGCCGTCGCACTGGACCTGGCAGGCCAGCGCCATGACCAGCACCCACGACCTCGCCCCCATGGCCGGGTGGTGGTCCGGCCATGACATCGCCGAACGGGGACGCATCCTCGACAGGCCCCAGGACAAGCTGGACGAGGAATACGCCGAACGAGCCCGCGATCGCGCCTTGCTCTGGGCTGCCATGCTGCAAAGTGGAGCGGCTCACGGCGACGCTCCGGCACCCGGGAACAGCGGTCCGGTGGTCGATGCCGCCATCGCCCATGTCGGCGGCTCGGCCTGCGAACTGGTGATGGTGCCGGTCGAGGATGCTCTCGCCCTCATCGAGCAGCCCAACCTGCCGGGCACCACATCGGAACATCCGAACTGGCGCCGGCGTCTTGCCTCCAAGGCGGGAGCGGTCTTGTCGGATGCCGAAACCATGTCCCGGCTCGCCCTCCTTGATCGACTCCGGAACGATACGTAAGCGTTATCACAAGCCCGGCACCATGATTGGATCGATATGCCTCAGTCTTGAAAGGATATGTCGGAACACGCATCTAATGGTGTATCGCCGGAACCGCATTATCCTAGCGGGCATAACAAGGTGACGGGGCGGAGGTTTTGATGAGCAGGCTTGTCGTGGTCTCCAACCGCGTCACCATCCCAAGTGCCGACTCCAAGGCAGGCGGTCTTGCCGTGGCGCTGAACGCCCTGATGGAACGCCAAGGCGGCCTCTGGTTCGGCTGGTCCGGCAACACCAGCCCGGGCGCGGTCTCGGTATGCACGCCTTATGTGGTCCAGCACGGCGCGGTCGAATATGCCACGATCGAC
>CAXSEE010000215.1:0-7102 GCA_964235615.1 uncultured Acetobacteraceae bacterium
CCCACGCGATCAGGCTCCTGCAGGACCAGGCGCCGTCACTCGTGCGCGACCATTTCGGGATCGAGGACGACGGCAGTTTCGCACTCGATGTCATGACCGCGGTGACGGTGGCCGGCTGAACCGCACCAGGGTAACGCCGCTTCCGGGTAGCAGCCCTGCGAGCACCGCCGCCCGCTCGATGCGCGCAACTCGATCGTGTCGATCGGCCGGACCTCATCCGCAATCGGTTGACAGTCATGCCATGGCTGCGGAAACTGCAACGTTCCGCTTCGGGGATGACATGCCGAAACCTGTCCTGGCCTGGCTTCCCGAAGCCCGCGATTTTGCCGCGCGCATCAAGCGGCTCGAGGCCGACGAGACTTCGGATTGGGCCGAACTGGTGTCGCTGGCCAACCTGCGTCTGGACTTCCTGCGCACCGGCCGGCTCGACGCCATCCTGCGACGGGATTTCCCCGAGGCACCCCCATCCGGGCTGCCGACGCGCCCGGTACGGCTGGCGATCCTCGGATCGTCCACGACGGTGCATCTGCCGGCACCGATCCGGATCGCCGCCCTGCGCCGCAACATCCATGTGACCATCCACGAGGGTGAGTATGGCCAGTACCAGCAGGAACTTGCCGACGTCGATACCGAGCTGCACCGGTTCCGTCCCGACGTCGTGCTGCTTGCCTTCGACGCCCGCCATCTCACCGCCGGTCTCGATGCGATGGCCGATGCCGCCGGCGCCGAGGCCGCCCTGGATGCGGCGCGCGACAGGATGCGCCGATGCTGGACGCTGGCACGCGAGACGCTCGGTGCCACGGTGATCCAGCAGACCGTGCTGCCGGTGCTGCCGCCCCTGCTCGGCAGCAACGAGCAGCGTCTGTGCGGATCGCCGGCCCGCCTGATCGCCCGGCTCAACGCCGCCCTCCGCGCCGACGCCGACGCGGCCGGCGTGCATCTTCTGGCCATAGACGAAGCGGCCGGCCAGCATGGCGTCGCGGAGTGGCATGACCCGGTGCTCTGGCATCGCGCCAAGCAGGAGGTCAGCCCGGTGGCCGGCCCGGTCTATGGCGATCTGGTCGGGCGCCTGCTGGCCGCGTTGCAGGGCCGCTCGGGAAAATGCCTGGTGCTCGACCTGGACAACACGCTCTGGGGCGGCGTGATCGGCGACGACGGGCTGGAAGGCATCGTCATAGGGCAGGGCTCGGCACTGGGCGAGGCGTTCCTGGCTGTGCAGCACTATGCGAAATCATTGGCCCAGCGCGGCGTGATCCTCGCGGTCTGCTCGAAGAACGACGAGGCCAATGCGCGGTTGGCGTTCGAGAAGCACCCCGAGATGCTGCTGCGCCGCTCCGATATCTCCTGCTTCGTCGCCAACTGGGACGACAAGGCGACCAACCTGCGCCGGATCGCCCGCGAGCTGAACATCGGCATCGACAGCCTGGTGTTCCTCGATGACAACCCGTTCGAGCGCAACCTGGTACGCGGCGAACTGCCGGAAGTCGCGGTGCCGGAGATCCCCGACGACGATCCCGCGCTGATGCCCGGCATCCTGGCCGCTGGTGGCTATTTCGAGAGCGTCTCGATCACCGACGAGGATCGCGCCCGCACCGCGCAATATGCGGCCAACACCGAGCGCGCGGCGGCGATGGATGCGTCGGCCACCGACCTGCCGGGTTATCTGCGCTCGCTGGAGATGAAGCTGGTCTGGCGCCGGTTCGACCGCATCGGCCTCGGCCGGATCGTCCAGCTCGTCAACAAGACCAACCAGTTCAACCTGACCACCCGTCGCCGCACCGAGGAGCAGGTGCTGGCGGTCATGGCCGATCCGAAGTCGTTCGGCTTGCAGATCCGCCTGGTCGACCGGTTCGGCGACAACGGCATCATCGCCATCGTCATCGGCCACGTGGATGCGGCGTGGGAGTGCCGCATCGACACCTGGCTGATGTCCTGCCGGGTGCTCGGCCGCGGCGTCGAGGAGGCGACATTGGCGCTGCTGGCAGATCAGGCGCGTGCGCTGGACGGGGTCGCCCTGGTCGGCGAATACCTGCCCACCGCCAAGAACGCCATGGTCTCGGGCCATTACGAGAAGCTCGGCTTCACGCGGTCGGCTGAGCTGGCGGACGGCGGCCATCTCGCCCGCCTGGCGCTGGACGGCTTCGCCGCAGGGGAGAGCTTCATGACCATCGTCGAAGGGGAATGAAATGCCAGGGATAGTGAAATGAACGACGCCGAGATCTATGCCGGGCTGACAGAGGTGTTCCACGACGCGTTCGGCGACGACAGCCTGGTGCTGACCGCGCAGACCGCGGCCGACCAGGTGAAAGGCTGGGACTCCGTCAAGATGGTCACCATCATCCTCGGCGTGGAGCAGCATTTCGACGTCAAGCTGCGCTCGCGCGAGGTGGACAAGCTCAAGAATGTCGGTGATCTCGCGGAATTGGTGAAAATCAAGAAGGCAGCCTAGACTTCCCGGGAGACTGAACTCCCGGACCAGGACGACCATGAGCGCTGCGTTCAACCAGCCGGATCCCCCAGAAGCCGCGGAAGCCGCCCTGGTGGCGATGGCCTCGGCGGCGCGCGCGGCGGCGCGCATCCTGGCCGGGTCCAGCGAAGCGACCCGCAACCTTGCCTTGGCCGAAGCGGCGGCGGCGCTGCGTCGTGAAGCGGAGGCGGTCCTCGCCGCCAACGCCCAGGACCTCGACGCCTCGACCGCCAATGCCGCCTTCCGCGACCGGCTGATGCTGACGCCGGCGCGCGTCGAGGCGATGGCGGCCGGGCTGGAGGCGGTGGCGGCATTGCCGGACCCGCTCGACCGCACGCTCGCCGAGTGGACCCGGCCGAACGGGCTGCGCCTGCGACGCGTGCCGACCCCGATCGGCGTCATCGGCATGATCTACGAGAGCCGGCCGAATGTCGGCGCCGATGCCGCCTCCATCTGCCTGAAATCCGGCAATGCGGTGATCCTGCGCGGCGGTTCCGAGAGCCTGCGCAGCGCGCGCGCGATCCATGCCGCCATGACCGCCGGCCTGCGCGCCGCAGGACTGCCGGAAGCCTGCGTGCAGATCGCCCCCGACGCCGACCGCGCCCATGTCGCGGCCATGCTGGGTGCCGCCGGGCTGATCGACCTGATCATCCCGCGCGGCGGCAAGTCCCTGGTCGAGCGTGTGCAGCGCGAGGCGCGTGTGCCGGTGCTGGCCCACGCCGAAGGGCTCTGCCATACCTATGTCGATGGCGAGGCCGATCCCGACATGGCGCGCGCCATTGTTGCCAACGCCAAGATGCGGCGGACCGGCATCTGCGGCGCCACCGAGACGCTGCTGATCGATGCCGCCTGCGCCGCTGCCCTGTTGCCGCCGATCATCGCCGACCTGCGCGCCCTCGGCTGCGATTTCCGCGCCGATGCGGCGGCCCGCGCGATCGTGCCGGATCTGCCGGCGGCTATCGGCCGCGACTTCGACACCGAGTGGCTGGACGCCGTGCTGTCCGTCGCCGTGGTCGAGGGCGTGGAAGGCGCGCTGTCGCATATCGCCCGCCACGGCAGCGCCCATACCGAGGCGATCGTCACCGCGAGCGAGACCGTCGCCCGCCGCTTCCTGAGCGGCACCGACAGCGCCGTGGTCATGTGGAACAGCTCGACGCAGTTCTGCGACGGCGGCGAGTTCGGCTTCGGCGCCGAGATCGGCATCTCGACCGGACGCATCCACGCGCGCGGCCCGGTCGGACTGGAGCAGCTCACCTGCTACCGCACCGAGGTGATTGGGCAGGGGCAGGTACGGCCTTGAGGCAGATAAGGCGCTGAGTCCCTCTCTGCCGCCGACCGGCGACAGGCGGCGGATGCGCATCGGCCTGCTCGGCGGCTCGTTCAACCCGGCGCACCAGGGCCATCTGCAAGTGGCTCGTCGCGCGCTGGCGCAGCTTCGTCTGGACCAGGTCTGGCTGCTGGTCTCGCCCGGCAACCCGCTCAAGCCGGCCGCCGGCATGGCCCCGCTTCGGGAGCGTCTGGCCGGGGCGCGGAAGATCGCCGACGGCCGCCGGATCATCGCCACCGACATCGAACGCCTGCTGCACACCCGCTATACCGTCGATACGCTCGCCGCCCTGCGCCGGCGCTTCCCGAACGTCGGCTTCGTCTGGCTGATGGGAGCGGACGGCCTGGCCGACCTGCCGCGCTGGCGCCGCTGGCAGCGGATCGTGCGGCTCGTTTCGTTTGCCGTGCTGCCAAGGCCCACCTACAATCGGGCAGCATTGGCGGGAAAAGCGGCGGTGCGGCTGAAGGCGGCGCGCCGGCCGGCCCGCGAGGCCCCCATATTGGCGATGCGGGATGCGCCAAGCTGGATCTTCCTGCCGGCACCGCAGAACGATATATCGGCAACCGCGTTGCGCGAACGAAGCAGGCAGGCCTGAACAGTTGGAACGGGCGACACAGGAGAGTTCATCATCGCCAGGAAGCCCCCCGCAGACACCATCAAGCCGCCGCGTTCGGCGGTGATCGAGGCATCCCGTCCCAGGAAGGCCCCGGCTCCGACGCAGGCGGCACTGGCAGAGGCCGCGCGCGCACCCGGCACGCCGCGCAAGAAGGCAGCCGCCGCGGGTCCGCGCAAGCGTATCGCCAAGCGCGTGCCGATCGAGCCGGAGTTGCTGCAGCGCTGCACCGACATCATCACCACCAGCCTTGAGGACGACAAGGCGGAGGAGGTCGTGGTGCTGGACCTGACCGGCCGCGCCTCGTTTGCCGACCGCATGGTCATCGCCACCGGCCTCGCCGACCGCCAGATCAGCGCGATGGCCACCCATCTCGAGGAGAAGCTCAGCGAGGCCGGGCTCAAGCGGGTGCTGATCGAAGGCGCGGGCGGTTCCGACTGGGTGCTGATCGACGCCGGAGACATCATCGTGCATCTGTTCAAGCGCGAGGCACGCGCCCTCTATGCGCTGGAGCGCATGTGGGGATCCGAGCTCGACGAACTTCCTGGCGACCAGGACGGGCCGGGCGACATAACTCAGGTCTGACCGGATGCGCCTGCTGGCGATCGGCAAGGCCAGGCATGGTCCCGAGCAGGTTCTGTTCGACCGCTACGCCAAGCGGCTGCGCCCGGCGCTCGAGCTGACCGAACTGGCCGAGGCGCGCGGCACGGCCGTCGAGATCAAGCGCCGCGAGGGTCAGGCGCTGCTGGCGGCGCTGCCGGCGGGTGCATTTCTGGTGGCACTCGATGAAGGTGGCGAGCGGCCCGGCAGCCTCGCGTTCGCGACCCTGCTGGAAGACTGGCTCGGCCGCTCGAAGCCGCTCTGCTTCGTCATCGGCGGTGCCGAGGGCCTGGATCAGGCACTTATCGATCGTGCCGAGCGGACGTTATCGCTCGGTCCGCTGACCTGGCCGCATATGCTGGTGCGTGTGTTGCTCGCCGAGCAGCTCTATCGCGCCCGCTCGATCGCGGCTGGTCATCCCTATCATCGGGCAGGGCGACCTTAGGGTCCGAAGCGAAAAGTAGAACCATGGCGGCCAGAGAGTGCAGTTCGGCGCGCTGCCGGGAAATCCAGCCCGAGCCTAGCACCGACACCGTTATTATTATTGAGATACTGACGCATCGTTACTGATATTGATTTTGTCTGACAAATCAGATTACCTGCCGCCGCGCGCACAGACGCGCCGGGCGGGGCCGCAGGGCCTCAACCGTATAGAGCAGGAGGAAACCATGACGCTCTTCAACAGACGGTCGGTAATGGCCATGACGGCGGCGGGGCTGGTCGCCAGCCATGTCAAGAACGCGGTGGCACAGGAAGCCGATGGGGTGGCACTATCGACGGACCTGAGCAGCACCGTCGCCGGCCGCTGGACCGCGGCACGGGCCAAGGCCTGGTACAAGCAGCAGCCCTGGCGGGTCGGACCGGTCTACGTGACCTCCACCGCCGTCAACGAGCTGGAGATGTGGCAGGCCGCCACCTTCGACCCGGCGACGATCGACCGCGAGCTCGGCTGGGCACAGGCGATCGGCATGAACACGATCCGCGTATTCCTGCACGACGCGCTGTATGCCCAGGATCCGGACGGCTTTCTCGGCCGGATCCGCCAGTTCCTTGACATCGCCGCCAGCCATAACATCAGCACCTTCTTCGTGCTGTTCGATAGCTGCTGGCGCGGCCTGTACAAGCTGGGAACCCAGCCGGCGCCGCTGCCCGGCATACACAACTCGCAGTGGGTGCAGTCGCCGGGCGCCGTTGCCCTGGCCGATCCGCGCCAGTATCCGCGCCTCAAGGCCTACGTCCAGGGCGTGGTGGGCGCGTTTCGCAACGACCCGCGGGTGATCTTCTGGGACCTCTGGAACGAGGCCGACAACACCGGCAGCAACGATCCGGCCAACAAGCAGGCGCTGGTGGCGGCCCTGCTGCCGCAGGTCTATGCCTGGGCCAGGGCGGTCGAACCGTCGCAGCCGCTGACCTCCTGCCTGTGGACGGGCGACTGGTCGACACCCAGCAACTTCAACGCCGTGCAGTCGGTCATCATGGCCAACAACGACATCAACACCTTCCACAACTACGGCACCGTCGAGGTGTTCAGCCAGGCGATCACCTGGATGAAGCAGTACGACCGTCCCGTGCTGTGCACCGAGTATATGGCGCGCAACGTCGGCTGCCTGTTCGACACCGTGCTCCCGGTGGCCAGGAAGCAGAACGTGGCCGCCATCAACTGGGGTTTCGTGGTCGGCAAGACACAGACCAACCTGCCCTGGGACTCGGCGCAGCACCCTTACGTCGACGCCTCGGCCTATGGCGGCACTGCCTGGCAGGCGGTGGTGCTGCCGAACGGGGCGACGCCGGTGCTGCCTTATGCGGTCGAGCTGCCGCCTATCTGGCAGCACGAGGTGCTACAGGCGGACGGCACGCCGTATCGCGCCTATGAGATCCAGTTGATCTACGATCTCGCCACCGGCGAAACCGGCCAGGGTTGAGCCGGCACGTCCGCGCCTGCGCCAGGCGAGTGGAACTGCGCTGACAGACCGTGAAAAGACCAAGGCTCTGCCCTGGACTCGCTCAAGGTGAAGCTTTGAGAATCCAATTCTATCAATGGATCGGTTTCCAAAGGCCAAGGCCTTTGGCGGGTCTGGGCAGAGCCCAGCCTTAC
>CAXSEE010000216.1:0-7083 GCA_964235615.1 uncultured Acetobacteraceae bacterium
CGAACTCGTGGATGCCGCGCTCCTCCAGCACGTCCGGCTGCATGAAGCGCTGCAGCGTGAACATCTCTCCCAGCGTGTTCGAGATCGGCGTGCCCGAGGCCAGAATCAGCGGCCGCTGCGGCTGCCGCTGCGCCACGAAGCGCGACTTCACGTAGAGATCCCACGCGCGCTGCGATCCGTCCGGCGCGATGCCGCGCAGGTTGCTCATGTTGGTCGGGAACGACAGCTTGCGAAATTCTTGCGCCTCATCGACGACGATCTGGTCGATGCCGATCTCCGAGATGGTCAGCATGTCGTCCTTCTGGCTGCCGAGCGCTTCCAGCTTGGCCTCCAGGCCTTCCTTCATGCGCTCGATGCGCTTCCTGGTGATGCGGTCGTCGCTGTCGACCTTCTCCAGCAGGTTGGCGTAGCTCTGCAGCTGGAGGTCGATCAGCCCCTTCTCAAAGGCTGCGGGTGCGGCAATGAACTTGAACGCTGAGTGGGTGATGATTATGCAGTCCCAGATGCCGGTCGCGGCGCGGGCGAGGAAGCGCTGGCGCTTCTCCTTGACGAAGTTGGTCTCGTCGGCGACCAGGATGCGGGCATTCGGGTAGAGCTGCAGGAACTCCCGGCTTGCCTGCGCCAGGCAATGACCCGGCACAGTCATCATCGCCTTGGTGATCAGCCCGAGGCGGCGCTGCTCCATGATCGCCGCCGCCATCGAGTACGTCTTGCCGGCGCCGACGGCGTGGGCGATGTACGTCCCTCCCGCGCTGACGATGCGCCAGATCACCCGCGTCTGGTGCTCGCGCAGGCTGATCACGCTCGATGCACCGGGAAGGCGAAGATGCCGCCCGTCGAAACGCCGCGGCACGAGATTATTGAAGCGATCGTTGTAGATTCTGGCGAGACGCTCGGTGCGGTCGATATCGGTCCAGATCCATCGCTCGAAGGACGTCCTGATCTTCGCCAGCTTTTCCTTCGCAGCCTCGGTGTCGGCGGCGTTCAGCACGCGGTGCTCGCCGTCCGCATCCTTCCAAATGTCGTAGATCTGCGGGATGATCGCGTTCAGCGCGTCATACAGCAGCTCGCCGGCATGACACCGGGCGGTGCCCCACTCGGAGGTCGCCGCGGCCTGTCCCTCGAAGGCGCGCAGGTCGATCGACCAGCTGGCAACCTCGACCGTGTGGCGCACGATGGTCGCGATGCCGATCACCTCGGCGGAAAACTGCGCCACGACCTCGGCCGGGATCCACGGTGCGCCCAGGCGCGCTGTGATATCCGACGGGCGCAGGTCTTCCGGCTGGACCTTCTCCAGCGCGGTCACGTTGCGCGCATACTCCGGCTCGATCGCCGCCGCGGCCTGTGCGGCGGCCAGCTTGGTCCGCACCGGACCGGAGAGATAGGCGTCCGCCGTCTCCCAGACCTCCATTCCCTCGATGCTGAGCGAGGGATGCCGGAACACCGCCTCGCCCAACTCGGCCAGGGTGTCCTCCCGCGTGCGGCCGATCAGCTCCGCTACCCGCGCGAGATCGACATGCCCGACCTCGTGCAGGGTCACAGCCAGGGCATCGGCGGCACAGGTGATGACCGGCTCGATGGGCGGATGGATGACGCGTTGCGAGAACACCGCGCCCTGCTTGGCGGTGCCGCTGTCGACGTCATACTCCTCGATCGAGGCGACCAGCCAGCAATCCGGATCGTCGAGGAACGGCTGCAGGTTGGGACGCCGCACGGTCTCGGTCACCGCACCGGAAACCTCATCGGTCTTGCTGCTGATGCTGGTCAGGTTGATCGGGCCGAACTGCCGGACGAAGCTGTGGTAGGCGAGCTTCAGCCGTGTCTGCAGCGGACCCCAGGGCGTGTTCGCCTCCTGCGCCCGCAGCACGCAGCGCAGCGTGTCGCGCACCGGGATCAGCCCGCGGATGATACGCGCGTGCTTGGCGAAGATGCCCGTCTTCACAGATGCCGACTTGATCGCGATCGGTTCGGGCTGGCCGTCGATGACCTGGTGCAGGACATCGTCGATCAGGACGTAGCTGCCCTCCTTGACCGTCGCGCCCTCGGCCGCGGTGCCGACCACCACCCGAGGACTCTTCTCACGGGTTGCAACGACAGCGTCAGGCGCCGGCAGCCGCACCCCTCGTGACAGCACGCCGAGCGCGTGCACGAGCGCCTGCTCGACGTCCAGGCCGGCGCGCGGCTGGCAGGTGTAGACTGTGCCATACTGGCTGCTGGTCCAGGCATGGTCGCCCAGCACCATCCCGGGATGCTCGGCGAAGTAGCGGTTGGCCTGCAGCGGCCCCTCGCCATCCTGGTCCTCGAGGACCTCCACCACCTCCTGCCAGGCTGCGCCCATGGCCTCGGCGCCGGGCTGGCGGCGCTGGAACAGCAGCACGTCGACCACGACCTCGGTGCCGGCATCCGCCTTCATGGCACCCTGCGGCATGCGCACGGCGCCGACCAGGTCGGCGAGCCCGGCGATGTGCTGGCGCGCGGTCGCGACGGTCTTGTCCATGGTCCAGCGGCTGGTCACGAAGGCCGCGATGCCGCCGGGCTTCAGCCGCTCGATGCTGCGGGCGATGAAATAGTCATGCAGCGACAGGCCTAGCCTGCCGGCCGGATCGTCGGCGCGGACCGTGCGGTCGCTGAACGGCGGGTTGCCGATGACCACGTCGTAGCGTTCGGTCAGACGCGCCCTGGTGAAGTCCTCGGCGCGTATCCAGGCTTCCGGGAACAGCAGCCGGGCGATGCGCGCGGTGATCGGGTCCGCCTCGATGCCGGTCATCGCCGTCTTCGCGGCGGCCTTCTCGGGCAGCATCGCCAGGAACAGGCCGGTGCCGCAGCCCGGCTCGAGGACGTTGCCGCCGGCGAAGCCCATGCCCTCCAGCGCCGTCCAGATCGCCCGGATCATGAACTCCGGCGTGTAGTGCGCATACTGCGTGGCCCGCGCGAGACCGGACATCTCCTCGGCGCTGACCAGCTGCTCCATCTGGTTGCCGAGATCCTCCCAGCCGGGGCGGAAGCTCTCGCCGGCGCGGCGGAACATCGTGTTGGCCAGCTCGGACGCGCCGAAGGCCGTGAACCTGGCCAGCAGATCCTGCTCGCTTGCCGTCGCCGGACGGGCGTCGTCCTCTATCTGCCGCAGCAGTCGGATCGCCGCGAGGTTGTCGGCCGCACGGCCCTTCCAGTTGGCGGCTAGGGCACGATGGCCACTCAGCCGCCAGTTCCTGGCGGGAGGAGCCACCGGTACCGCCGGCGCAGGCGGCTGGAAGGATGTCTCGTGAGTATCGTCCAACATCGGACGCGCGGCAAAGCCGCCGTCCAGGGTCAGGCTGCTGATCGCCGTGCTCGTGAAGAGGGAGTCCAGCGACAGCTGGGATGCGGGGCTCTTGGCCATTCTCAAGGGTCCTGTGCTGAAAGCACGTCCGGCCCGGCTGTCAGGGACAACCGGGTGACCGAACACGTGCAGCCCGCCCGGTCAGGGCAGGCGGAGAAGAAGGATCAGGTTTCGACGGGCGAAAGCGTCTCTGCGGCTACCAGGAGCCGCAGACCAGTTTGATCACGACCCGCTCGACGTCATCGACCATGCGCAGGGCTTGCCGATGCAGCGGTGAACCGCGACGCGCCAGCTTGACGACGTGGCGCCATGCATCCTGGTCGTAGTTAAACTCCCCGCCGCCGGCTTGGGGATTGTCCAGCCGCTGCAGCTGGATGCCCGGTGTCCCGTCATTCCGTGGTTCGGCTTCGGAGACGGTCCACCCTTCGCGATGGGCGGCTTCATAGTCGAACGGGCGCTCGGCTCCTGCGGCTTCCAGGGCTGGCTGCTGCATGATTTGTCGAGCCACGAGCATCAGGGTCATCTGCAATTCCTCCTTGCGTCTTCACCTCGAAGACCCGTTCCAGCGGCTGCATCCGACCGGCCGGGGCAAAGGCGCCGCGACGCGGCGGGATCTGCGCCGGACTAGCGAAGCGGCCGGCGCAGACCCACCCTTTGCGCCGGACGGCCGGATGCGGCAGCGCCTCTATGCTGCGTCTCTCATTTCACCTTCGCCGCCTTCGACCTTCTCCGCCTCGTCATGTTCCTCCGTGCGGTAGTCCGGATGAAAGGCAAGGCAGTAGTCGGCGATGCGTTGCGCCGCGGCAGCCGCGCGAAAGATCTCGCGTTTGTCCTCTCGAAGTCTCTGTAGCCAGCTGTGCAGGTAACCGGCATGGTTCGGGATATCGGTAGGAAGATTCAGGCGCGCACCCATATAGGCCGACGAAATCTCGGCGCGGAGCTCTTCCTCCGCGTAGCGCGGTGTGCCGAACTTGCCTGCCAGGTCACGGTCCAGCCGTGATGAGTTTCCTGACCAGTGGGCCAGCTCGTGCAGCGCCACGGATTGCCACGCCTCCGCAGAGTCGAAGCAATCTTCTGGAGGAAGCTGAATGTGATCCGTGGCAGGACTGTAGAACGCCTGTGCGCCGCCGATCCTGATCCTGGCGCCGCTGTTGCGCAGGATGACGTCGACCGCTTCGGGGCGACGCCACTCGGCTTCGCGCCGCTCGGGCGGAACATAGTGCGGAATGCCGTCGATCTGGGAGGCATGAAAAACCGAATGCGCGCGCAGCATCGGGATGAAGCGGCGATCGTCGCTGCCGCCTGATGGGGTGTCCTGGTCCTTCAGCTCCAGCCGCTTGAAGAAAAAGATCGTCGTGCCCTGCTCGCCCTTGCGCACCTGCCAGCCTTGCTCGCTGGCCTGCTTGTACGAGCACCAGCGGTTGTCACCGGTGGTGAATGACAGCGGCGACATGCCGAGCATCAGGATGTTGATGCCCCGATAGTGGCGGGTGGTGGTCGCGTTGTGCGGCATGCTGTTCTGGCCGGCCTTGTCGCGATCCCATGGCCGGCGCCAGGGCACGATACCCTGTTCGAGAGCAGCGATGATGCGATCCGTGACTTCCTGGTAATGGTCGCGCTTGACGTAGGGCTGGCTGGCCTGGTGGCGGCCACGGCGGGAGCTGGACATCCGTGCTCATCCCTTTCTGGATCTGAACACCTTCCATCCCCTGCATTGCGCCACCGCGAGGCAAAGGCGGCGCTTGCGCCGGGATCGAGCCGGTCTAGCGAAGCGGCCGGCGCAGACCCACCCTTTGCGTCGTGGTGGCGCAATGCGGTAAGGCCCAACCCTCGTTTTTCAATCCCTCCCCCATTCTCTTCTCGATCATATCTAAAGTGGGTCAGGCTTGGCGTTGATCTGCCCCGTCTTCCTTGCGGAAGCGCACGAACGCCCTGCAGCAATGAGCTTCACAATATGGCTTTCCGAGCAGCGCCGGCTCGCCGCATAAGCGAAAACCCGGACGGCCGGGCTGTCCCGATGGCCACTGGCAGGCAGAGCTTCTGAGGGTTTTCTCGGGCGGTCGCTGAGGCGTGGCTACCGGCGGGATGGCGGGCGGGATCGCTGATGCTGCATCAGCGACGATCTTTGCGGGAGGCGTCACAGGCAATGCCATGATTGTCTTTCGGACTTTGACCGGGAGCGCGGCTGGAAACGACTTTCGCGGTTCGGTCGCGGAAGATGTGGTGCAACCCGCATTGCTGGCGGGCTTTTTGAGCGGGGATGCTCGCGCGGGCAACAACAGCCGATGCACCTTGCCGATCACCGAGTTCTTGGTGATCTGCATCATGCGTCCGATCTGCTTGGCGGAGTGACCCTCCATCCACAGGCCACGTAGCTGCGTGACTTTATCGGCGCTCCAGACTGTCTCATTTGCCTTAGTCATGATCGGCTTCTTCCGTTGCTTGAGCCAAAACAATCTCGTCCTTGTCAACAGGATCTCGTCATCATGTCGGACCGGCATTCTCTTTGAATGCGCCGGCCGGCATCGTCCAGTTGTTCGTCAGCACCGCCTCGTTCCATCCGGGCAGCAGTGCGCGCCTCACCAGATCGGGCTGGATGAGGGCGGCGCGAAACGGAACAGCTTGCCTGGCCATCTCGCGCACCGACCGGCTCCGCTGGATCGTGCAGCCGAACCGTTCTTCATAGGCGGCGATGCGCTCGAACCAGTCCGGGGCGATGGCCTGAACGGTGGCCCACTGAGCCGGGCTGGCGAATACGCATGTGAAGCAGCTCATGCGTGACCAGCCGAGCCGATAGGCCGGAGCGGGAACCACGCCGTGCCGCGCGATGATCTCCCATACGGCGGCCTCGTCCCAACCATGCACCGGTCGGAAATGATCGACATGCCGGCGGCGTCGCGTGCCGCCGCGTGTATCGCTGCGATGCGGCTCGAAGCGGGCGTAGCGGGCACGCGCCGCACTTTCCTGCGCGCGCTCGCCGCTCACGACCAGCGTCCGTTGCCCGAGAAACCGCTCCTGGTTGCGGATCAGGCAGTCCATCGGCCCGATCTTCGCCACGGCCGAGCACCAGCGCACCGAAAGGTCCGCGGAGACCTGCGGGAAACGCAGGCGGGTGCCGATCGGCCCGGCGCCGCCGATTACGCGCACCCGATCCTCGGGCGTCTCGAACAGCACGGGAGCAGTCGGTTGTCCGTCGCGCAGCATCTCGCGCAGCAGGCCACCCTCTCGCCACGAGAAATAGATCGGGATGCCGAAGGCGGCGGCGATCGCCGTGCAGTAGCCGGCCGTGCTGGACCAGTCCATGAATGGCTCTCCGCGCCCGTCCACCTCGTGATGGTGCAGTTCGATGCGGGTGGGCAACACACCGGCCTCCAGCATGAACAGCATCGACGCGACCGAATCCTTGCCGCCACTGCTGGCGACAAGGACATGATCATAGCTCTGCAGGTCGGGTAGCCCGGAGGAGGCGGGCTGTGTTACCGTCGCGTTCATGATGGCACCGCGTCTGTCCAGTCGGGCTGCCTGACCGACAGGGCTACAGCGACCGGACGCACCCAGATCGGCACGCTGCTGAGCATGAAGCCGGTGCCGCTCCAGGCGAGCAGCAGGGTCGTGCCCATCGTGCTGGCAATCGCCTGCGCTGCGTCAGGGGGCACGGCATTGCCGATGCGCTCGCGCCAGGCGGCATCTGACAGGCCGTCCAGTTCGAGCTGCTCCTCGGGCTCCACCAGGCTCTGCAGCCCGGCCAGCTCGAAGGTCGTGAA
>CAXSEE010000217.1:0-7061 GCA_964235615.1 uncultured Acetobacteraceae bacterium
GCTCTCCAGCCTGGCACGCGCCTTGGCCTGGAAGGCGGCGTCGCCGGCCATGAACCATTCGTCCATCAGCAGCACCTGCGGCGCGATCGCCGTGGCCAGCCCGAAGCCGAGCCGGATCACCATGCCGCTGGAATAGACACGCACCGGCAGGTCGAGGAACTCGCCGAGGGCGGCGAACTCCTGCACATCCTCCTCGAGCCGCCGGATCGCCGGCCGGCCAAGCCCGACATAGCGTCCGCGCAGGGTGATGTTCTCGCGTCCGGTGAGGTCGAGATTCATGCCCAGGTTCGCGTCGAGCAGGGCGTTCAGCGTGCCGCCGACATGCACCCTTCCCGCCACCGGCTCGTAGATGCCGGCCATGACGCGAAGCAGGCTGGATTTGCCGGCGCCGTTGTGGCCGACGATGCCGAGCCGGTCGCCGGACGACAGCGAGAGGGTGATGTCGCGCAGCGCCTGCACCACGACCCGGCCGGTGGCGCCGCCGCCCTGGGCCGTCTCGCCGCCGATCCTGGCGTTTACCGGCGAGGAGACGCGCACCGCACCCAGCCGTCCGGAGGCTTTCGAGAGCCCGGAAGCCTTGGACAGTATCGTCTTCTTCAGGGACCTAGCACCGCCGTGATAGATCGGAAAATTCAGCGACACCCCCTCGATGCGCAGGAAGGCCGAGCCGGACGCGGTAGGGGGAAGCTCGAATGCCGGGTCCTGCACGGACTGGTCCATGGTCACACCCAGAAGGCGAGGCGGGGGCGGGCACGGATGAACACCAGCCAGGCCGCCAGCCACAGCAGCAGGCTGTAGCCAAGTGCCGCACCCCATAGCAGCAGGCTGGGGATCTCGCCCAGGATCGGCGCGCGCACCACGTCGAGCAGGGTGTAGAACGGGTCGAGCGGCAGCCACCAGCCGTGCTTGCCAAGCTGGGACGGCTTCCAGACGATCGGCGTGATGTAGAAGGCGATCTGCATGATGCTGCCGATGATCGGCGGCACGTCCCGGAAACGCGCGCAGATGCTGCCGAGCAGGAAGCAGGCGGCGATGCCATCCGCCACCCACAACGCCATCCCGGGCAACGCCAGCAGAACGCCTATCCCCGGCCACGCGTCGAAGATCGCGAACACCGCGATCGGCACCACCAGGTTGTGCGCCAGCACGATGGCGTTACGCACGATGCAGCGCAGCACCTGCACGGTGAACGGCATGCGCAGCGAGCGGATGGTCGCTTCCGCTTCGAGGAAGACGTTGCAGGCCTCGCTGGTCAGGCCGCCGATGCCGGTCTGCCAGAGGATCAGCGAGATCGCCAGGAACGGCAGATACTGGCTCAGCACGACGCCGAACAGGGTACCGTAGATGAAGCCCATCGAGGCCACCATGACCGCGCTGGACAGGGTCAGCCAGAACGGGCCGAGCGCCGAGCCGCGGTAGCGCAGCCGGATGTCGAGCCAGCCGAGCGAGCAGGCCAACCGCCATCGCGCCGCGCCGTCGCTGAAATCATGGCCGGCCGCGCGCCTGCGTGCCGAGATGCCGCCGCCGGCGTCGAGCAGCAGGCCGGCACTGTTCCTTGCGGCGAGCGTGAGCCTCATGCCGGTCGCGTAGCCGATCCGCCGATGCCCCGCAATGCATGGCCGCCGTCCGAGGGCCTGTCATGACTGCCACGGGATCGTGTTGCGAAGAAGATGACTTGGATGTAAGCGTTTAGAGGGAGTTCCTGCATGATCTGGTCAGACTCCAGAAGCGGGCGGGTCTTCCAGGGACCGGGCGGGGATCGAGCATGACGCGACACAGGCCACGCCGCGCCGCGATCCTTGGCAAGGTCCGCATGACGTCGCCTCCGATCGCTCGCCTACCGGTCCGTCAGGCCGGCGCCATGCTGCTGCTGGCCCTGCTCGCCGCCTGCGCGGAGACGCCGCGCCAGTCCTTGCCGGTGGCGGTGGAAGCCGCGGACTACCGCGCCCACGCCCGCACCTATTACGCCGCACCGGGGCCGTCGGACGATCCCTGGGGTCCTTATATTGATGAGGCGTCGAGGCGCTTCGATGTGCCGGACACCTGGATCCGCGCCGTCATGCACCAGGAGTCCGGGGGGCACGAGTTCATCAATGGCCAGTTCGTGACGTCGCTGCCGGGTGCGATGGGGGTGATGCAACTGATGCCGCCGACCTATGACGACATGCGCAGCCAGTATGGCCTCGGCGCCGATGCCTATGACCCGCACGACAACATCATGGCCGGCACCGCCTATATCCGCCAGATGTATGACATCTACGGCTCGCCCGGCTTCCTTGCCGCCTACAATACTGGTCCCGGCCGGCTGGACGACTTCCTGACGCGCAATCGTGCCCTGCCGCACGAGACCCGCCAGTATGTCACCATCATCGGCCCGCAGATCGCCGGCATCTATCCCAACAGCCGCTCCCAGGCCGACCTGATGGTGATGAACCACCAGATCGGCGGCACCCAGGTCGCGGCCGCGCAGACCTCGTCCGAGACGCGTTCGGTGCGGATGGCCTGGGCGCGCCGGCATGACCATTCGTCCGGCTCGGATCAGCCGGTGCAGGTGGCAGAGGCGCCGGCCGCGGGTGCCACCGCTGCACCAGCCTACCAGACGGCGTGGAACGCGATCCCGCCGGCTCGTCGCGCGGACCCGGCTCCAGCTCGTCATTTCCACCTGATCGAGCCGGCGATGGCCGCGAGTGCGCCGGCATCACGCGGCAGTGCGGCTGCCGGAATGTCGCAAGGCTGGGCCCCGCATGACTGGGCGATCCAGGTCGGCGCCTTCGGCACGGCCGGACAGGCCAGCGAGGCGGCCGGCAGTGCGCGTTCGCGCGTGCATGGGCTGCTGCCCGATGCCCGTGCCGAGATCGCCGGCATTCGTTCGGCCAAGAGCGGCGTCCGGATCTACCGCGCGCGCTTGACCGGCCTGTCCCAGGATGATGCGATGCAGGCCTGCCAAAAACTGAGCCGAGGACGTTTCGAATGCATGGTTGTCTCTCCGGACGCATGATCCCGATCAGGTCCTGGTGGTCTTTGGCCCTGTTGGGCCTGGCGATCGTCCCGGTGGCGGCCCGCGCGGCCTTGCCGATCGGTGCGAAGGCTCCGGATTTCTCCGCCCAGGCTGCACTGGACGGCAAACAGTTCAGTTTCTCGCTGGCCGATGCGCTGAAGCGTGGGCCGGTGGTGGTGTATTTCTATCCCGCCGCCTTCACCAAGGGCTGCACCATCGAGGCGCATGACTTCGCCGCCGCGATCCCCGACTTCAAGGCCGCGGGCGCCAGCGTCATCGGCGTCTCCGAGGACAAGATCGAGACGCTGGACAAATTCTCGGTCAGCGAGTGCCAGGGCAAGTTCCCGGTCGCCGCCGACAGCGATGGCTCGATCGCCAAGAATTTCGACGCCCGGCTGCCGATCGTACATGCCTATGCCAGCCGCACCTCGTACGTGATCGCGCCGGACGGCACCATCCTGGAGAGCTACAACGCGATGAACCCGGATGGCCACGTCCAGAAGACCCTGGACGCTGCCCGCGCCTTCCAGGCCAGCCCCCACAAGAGCTGAGCGGCCTGGAGGCTAGATCGACTCCAGGAAGGTCTCGTAATCACCGTCGTCCATCAATGCGTTGAAGGCGTCCGGATCTGACGGCTCCATGCGGAAGAACCAGGCCTCGCCTTCCGGATCACGGTTCACCAGGCTGGAATCGTCGACCAGCAGCTCGTTGGCTTCCAGCACGGTGCCGGCGAGCGGCGCGTAGATGTCCGAAGCCGCCTTGACGCTCTCGACGACAGCCACGCTCTCCCCTTCGGCGATCTCGCGGTCCGCCTTGGGCAACTCGACGAACACCACGTCGCCCAGAGCCTCCTGGGCATGATCAGTGATCCCGACGGTAGCCGTGCCATCATCCTCAAGCCGCACCCACTCATGGTCCTTGGTATAACGGATCTCTGCCATAAGAATGTCCTTCGGTAGAAATTCGGAATTGTAGCAAGGGGCCTTCAGTGGGGTAAGTGTTCTCGATTATAGGCCAATTCCCCTGGCGTAAGTTGCAGGGCGACTTCGAGACGGTAGCTGTCGCTGCTCATCCTGCGGGAGATCGGCAGTTCCAGGCCCAGCGGTTCGCTCTTCAGCGCCAGCCGATCGACGTTGGGCGGAAAATGCGCCTCGATGCTCAGGTCATGCTTGCTGATGATGGTGCTGCCCTGAACCACGGCGATGAAATAGGGAATGGTGATATCGCGCTGGCTTGCCGCGGGCCCGCGCAATATGGAGATCACCACGCTGACGTTGGTATGGAGCGCATGGCCCTTCTCGGCGTTGCTGCAGGTGCCGTTCACCGCGACCACGCTGGCCTGGGTGACAAGTGTCGCGAGGTCGTGCGACGGGCCGGCGTAGCTGGTCAGGTCGGCCCCTTCGGACAGGATGCCGACCGGCGCGCATTCCGGCGCGAACCCGTTGGGATCGTTCGGTCCACAGCTCGAGAGAAAGGTCAGTCCGGCGAGCAGGGGCAGCAGTCGGACCACGGAGGCAGACATCATTCTCGACTTTCGGCCGTTCCTGGCTGTAGGCAGAGCCCCAGGATGGGACACAGGGTCGCAATCATCACGCGAGGGCCATATAATGCCCCCCGCTCGTTTGGGGAACACCATGCCGGACCAGATCGTCGATTTGCCAGCATCCGTCCTGTCGCCTGATGCCCAGGATGGCGCCCGGGATGGGGCGCCGGCTGACCTGCGCCCGTTGCGCGTGCTGCTGGCGGGTCCACGCGGTTTCTGCGCCGGGGTCGACAGGGCGATCCGCGTCGTCGAGGAAGCCATCCGCCGTTATGGCGCGCCAGTCTACGTGCGGCACGAGATCGTGCATAACCGCACCGTCGTGCAGCAGCTCGAGGCACAGGGAGCCATCTTCGTCGAGGAGCTCGACGAGGTGCCGGCGAACGGCCAGGTGGTATTTTCCGCCCATGGCGTGCCGAAGTCGGTGCCAGCCGAGGCGCAGCGGCGCAACCTGCTGTATCTGGACGCGACCTGCCCGCTGGTCAGCAAGGTGCATCGCGAGGCCGAGCGGCATTACGCCGACGGCGGTCCCGAGAGCCGCCACATCCTGATGATCGGCCATGCCGGGCATCCCGAGGTGGTCGGCACCATGGGCCAGTTGCCCCCTGGCGCCGTCACGCTGGTGCAGGACGCCGAGGAAGCGCGCCAGGTGCAGCCGGCCGACCCTGTTCGCCTCGCCTTCATCACCCAGACCACGCTTTCGGTCGATGACACCGCGGAGATCGTCTCGGTGTTGCGCGGCCGCTTTCCGATGCTGGAAGGCCCCAAGCGCGAGGACATCTGCTACGCCACCACCAACCGGCAGGAAGCGGTCAAGGCGATCGCGCCCGGCTGCGACCTGGTGATCGTCATCGGCAGTCCGAACTCGTCGAACTCGCAGCGCCTGCGCGAGGTGGCCGAGCGTTCCGGCACGCCGCGCGCGCTGCTGGTGCCGACCCTGCGCGACCTCGACTGGTCCGTGCTGGACGGCGTCAACACGCTGGGCATCACCGCCGGTGCCTCCGCGCCGGAGGCTCTGGTGCAGGAGATGGTCAACGCCCTGGCAGTCCGCTTCGCCCTGAAGATCGAGGAGCGGACCGTCAAGCTGGAGGACGTGATCTTCAAGCTGCCGGCGCCGCTCGGCTAACCGCGCCAAATACGGCGGTAGGCATGGCGGTCTACACCGACGTCACCGACGAGGCGCTGGCGGGCTTCCTGCTCGAATACGGGATCGGCGCCCTGGTCGCCTTCCGCGGCATCGCCGAGGGGGTGGAGAACAGCAACTTCTCGCTGCGCACGACCAGCGGCGACTTCATCCTCACGCTGTATGAGAAGCGGGTCGATCCCGGCGAACTGCCCTGGTTCCTGGGGCTGATGCGTCATCTCGCGGCGGCAGGCATCTCCTGCCCGCTGCCGGTGGCGGGACGGGACGGCCAGGCGCTGCGTCATCTGGCCGGGCGTCCCGCGGCGATCACCACCTTCCTGCCCGGCGTGTGGCCGAGGCGGGTGCGGCCCGAACATTGCCGGCAGCTTGGCGAGACCGTGGCGAGGCTGCACGTGGCCGGGCTCGACTACGCCCCGGTGCGGCCGAACGCCCTGGGGCCGCAGGCGTGGCGACCTTTGCTGGCGCAGAGCCGGGCGTTGGGCGACACGGTCCAGACTGGGCTCGTGGCCGAACTCGACGAGGCGCTGGACCGCATCCTGGCCGGATGGCCGCAAGCCAGGCTGCCGCGCGGGCAGATCCATGCCGACCTGTTCCCGGACAACGTGTTCTTTCTCGGACGACAGCTTTCCGGCGTGATCGACTTCTACTTCGCCTGCACCGAACTGCTCGCCTATGACCTGGCGGTATGCCTGAACGCCTGGTGCTTCGAGCCCGGCTCGAACGCCACGGTGGGGCAGTTCAACGTGACCAACGCGGCGCTGCTGATAAGCGGCTACGAAGCCATACGTCCGCTGGAACAATCCGAACGCGACGCACTTCCGGTGCTGGCGCAGGGTGCCGCGATCCGTTTCCTGCTGACCCGGCTGCATGACTGGCTGAACCATCCTGCGGGCGCCTTGGTGACGCCGAAGGATCCGCTCGATTATCTCAAGCGCCTGCGCTTCCATCTCGGCGCGAAGACGGTAGCGGCCTATGGATTCTGATACCGAAACTGAAGTCAGACGTGTCGAGATCTGGACCGATGGCGGCTGCAAGCCCAATCCGGGACCGGGCGGCTGGGCGGCGTTGCTGCGGTTCGGCGAGGCGGAGCGGGAGCTCAGCGGCGGCGCCATCCAGACCACCAACAACCGCATGGAGCTGACCGCGGCGGCGGAGGCGCTGGAGGCGCTGTCGCGTCCGTGCGTGGTGCTGCTGCACACCGACAGCGAATACGTGCGCAACGGGGTCACGCGCTGGTCGACCGGCTGGGTCCGTCGCAACTGGCGCAACGCGTCGGGCGATCCGGTCGCCAACATGGATCTGTGGCGACGCGTGCTCGACGCGGCGAAGCGCCACGAGGTGTCGTGGTTCTGGGTGCGCGGCCATTCCGGAGACGAGAA
>CAXSEE010000218.1:0-4081 GCA_964235615.1 uncultured Acetobacteraceae bacterium
CGGATCAAACTCGTTCGACATCTGCGGCCAGGACGTATCCGCCGCCACGCACGGTCTTGATGACCTGGGCGTTACGCCCGTCATCCTCGAGCTTGCGTCGCAGGCGGCTGATGGCGACGTCGATGGCGCGGTCGAACGGGCCGGCCTGCCGCCCGCGCAGCAGGTCGAGCAGCATGTCGCGGGTCAGCACCCGGTTGGCACGGTCGAGCAGGGCCATCAGCAGCTCGTACTCGCCGCCGGTCAGCGGCACCTCGACGCCATCGGGGTTGAGCAGCCGGCGCCGGGTCGGCTCCAGCAGCCAGCCGGCGAAGCGCAGCACGCGGCTGTCGCTCTCGGGCTTGCGCTCGCTCTGCTCCGTGGTGCGCCGCATCACCGCGCGCATGCGGGCCAGCAGCTCGCGCGGGTTGAACGGCTTCGGCAGGTAATCGTCGGCGCCGAGCTCCAGGCCGATGATGCGGTCGGTCTCGTCGCCCATGGCGGTCAGCATGATGATCGGCACGTTGCCTTGGCTGCGCAGCCAGCGGGCGATGTCCAGCCCGCTCTCGCCGGGAAGCATCAGGTCGAGCACGACGAGCTGGTAGTGACCCGCACTCCACGCCCGCCGCGCCTCCCGGCCATCGCGCGCCGCCGTGACGCGAAAGCGGTTGCGTTCGAGGAACCGCGCCAGCAGGTCGCGGATCTCGCGGTCGTCATCGACAATGAGGATATGCGGGAGGAGGTCCATAGGCTGTTACAATAGGCCCGAACGCAGGGCTGCGGCAGATCACGTTGCACTGTGTTTCAATTCCGATTGTTACATCTGATCAGCTGGGCGATCACTCGGCATACAGCATCCGGCGGGTCATGCCGCCATCGACGATGAACTCGCTTCCGGTGACGAACCCGCTCTCCGGGCCGAGCAGCCAGATCGCCAGGGAGGCCACATCCTCGACCGTGCCGACCCGGCCGGCGGGATGCTGGGCATGGTCCTCCGGACGCAGGGCCTCGCCCGCCACATCGATCCAGCCCGGGCTGATGCAGTTGGCGCGTATCGCCGGCCCCAGGCTGACGCTGAGCGAATGGGTCAGCGCCAGCAGGCCGCCCTTCGAGGCGGAGTAGCTCTCGGTGTTCGGCTCGGACATATGCGCGCGGGTCGAGCCGATCGTGACGATGGCGCCCTGGTTGCCGCCTTGACCACCGACCTGGAAGCCGGCGCGCAGGAGCGGGGCTGCCTCGCGTGCGAGCAGGAACGGGCCGGTCAGGTTCACCGCCAGCACCCGGTTCCATTCGGCCAGGGACAGTTGGGCCAATGGTTTGCGGATCATGATGCCGGCGTTGCAGACCAGGCCGTCCAGCCGGTCGGTCAGGGAGGCGATCTGCGCCATGGCACGTTGGATATCCGCCTCGATGCCTGTGTCGGCGGCAATGGCGTGGAGCCGGTCGGCCGCTTCGATGGGTGCGATGTCCCGGTCGAGTGCGAACACTGTCCAGCCTTCGAGCAGCAGGCGCCGCGCGATGCCGCGCCCGATGCCACGGGCGCTTCCGGTGACGATCGCCGTTCGTGATGCTTTCATGCGCATGTCCCTGTAGAGGATCGGCCTTCCTGTTCCGGCAACGCGGCCGTGCCGGATCGGATGCCAGCTTGCCGGGCCGGGGCAGGGCGGTGAAGATCGCGCCGACAGGAGGATGCCATGTCCACGATGCCACCCCTGCGCCGCAAGACCGCCCCGATTCTCAAGGCTGGCCGGAGGCGCAAGACCGCCCGGAGCCTCATGATGCTGCTTTGCGCGGTGCCGGTGGCGGAGCCTTGCCTTGCCCAGGCTTCGTCGAGCCAAGCTTTGTCGAGCCAGACTTCGTCGAGCCAGACTTCGCCCCAGAACGCGCCGACTCAGACTTCGCCGATCCAGAAGGCGCCGGCGCCGGTCCCGGCTCCGATCCCCCTGAAGGCGCCCCCGCCAGTGGCCGCGCCGCCGGCGTCGACGCCCACACCTGGCATGGCCAAGCCGGTCGAGGCTGCGCCGGCTGCTGCTGTCCCAACGACAAAGCCGGAGCCGGCCGTCAAGCCCGCGCCGAAGCTGATCCCGAAGACGGGTCCGGGCGTCAATGAGGCGGGTGAGGCGGCCACTACGGTGCGCACCACGAAGCTGCCGCTGATCAGCCTCATCGACCGTAGCGTGATCGGCAAGGACAAGCGCGAGATCGGCCATGTCATCGACGTGCTGGTCGACGCCAAGGGCGAGCCCTCGGCCCTGGTCGTGGATGTCGGCGGCTTCATGGGCGTGGGCAACCGGCGCATCGCCATCGCCTGGGAACGGTTCGCACTGGCCGGGCGCAAGTCCAGGGATGCCCTGCAGCTTCAGTTGAGCGACGCGCAGGTCACGGCGGCGCCGGCCTATGACGGTTCGGAACAGGTCACGGTGGTGCAGGACGCCATCGAGCCGCCCGACGCCCCGCCGGGCAAAGGCAGCCTGAATTCGAGCCGGGTCGACCTCGGTGAAGGCCTGACCGACTCTGGTACTGATCAAGGTGGGGGTGCCGATCAAGTTGGGGCCACGCCGGCCGACCCGTTGAACCCGGACTGAGCCGCGGCGTGCGCTTGCCCTCCCTGCGGATCAGCAGCCAGCAAGGCCTGGACTGGCTCAACTTCTTTGTCGCCAACCTGCAGACGGCGTTCGGGCCGTTCATCGCCGTCTATCTTACCGAGGAACATTGGACCCAGGGCGAGATCGGGCTGGCGTTGACCGCTGGGACGGTCACGGCGATGGTCAGCCAGGTTCCCGCGGGTGTCGCCGTCGACGCGCTGACCAACAAGCATCTGGCTGCCTTCGCCGCCATCGTCACCATCATTATTTCCTGCCTCATGCTCGTGCTGTTCCCCGAGCGGCTGCCGGTGCTGGGCGCGGAGGTCCTGCACGGCTTCGCGAGCTGCATGCTCAACCCGGCGATCGCCGCGATCACGCTCGGCATGGTGGCGATGCGCATCACCGAAGGCGCCAGACCCGGAGAGCTCGGCCGCCGGCTGGGACGCAACGCCAGCTTCGCCTCGATCGGCAACGCGATCGCGGCGGGACTGATGGGCGGCGTCGGCTACGCGGTATCGGCGCGCGCGACCTTCTTTCTGGGCGCCCTGCTGGCATTGCCGGGGCTGGTTGCCTTGCGGGCCATCAAGCGTCCGGCGGTCGAGCTGGACGATGCCGCCGCCGCCGCCGATCCCGGGGACGAGACATCCGCGCCAAAAACCTCGCACGCCGTCCTCGACCTGCTGCGTGACCGTCGGCTGTTCGCCTTCGCGATCTGCACCATGCTGTTTCATCTGTCGAACGCGGCGATGCTGCCTTTGGCCGCCGGCGAGATCACCAAGGCGGCGGCGCAGCAGGCGGAACTCATCATCGCCGCCTGCATCCTGGCCCCGCAACTGGTCGTGGCCGTGCTGTCGCCGCAGGTCGGGCGCCTGGCCGAGACGATCGGGCGGCGTCCGGTCATGCTGGTCGGCTTTGCCGCCCTGCCGCTGCGCGGGCTGCTGCTGGCCACCAGCGGCAATCCCTGGCTGGTGGTGCTGTTCCAGCTTCTGGACGGCGTCAGCGGGGCGGCGTTCGGGGTGATGCTGCCGCTGATCGCCGCCGACCTCACCCGCGGCACCGGCCGCTTCAACCTGTGCATGGGCTTCTTCGGCCTCGCCGTGGGCATCGGTGCCAGCTTCAGCACCACGCTGGCCGGCTTCGTCGCCGACCGATCGGTGTCGTTGGGCTTCGTGATGCTGTCCCTGGCCGGTCTGGCCTGCGTGCTGATGGTCTGGCTGCTGTTCCGTGACACCACGCCGCGCCGCAGGGGTGCCAGATAGCGGATGAAACCTGACGCACCCATGGGCAAGGAAGCTCGTCGCGCGTGGCTACGACGAAGCGGCCGAGCGAGATCTCGACCGGTTCTCTTCGTCCCGCGTGCGCGATATCTGGCTCCGCGAGCTGATGGCCCCCATCCCTCGGAGTGCCCGAGTGCTCGATCTTGGCTGCGGCGCCGTACTTCCGGCCGGACGGCTGGTGGCCGCCGGTCACAGGGTGACTGGCGTGGACGGCTCTTTCCGGCAGATCCAGCTCGCGCGGTC
>CAXSEE010000218.1:4181-6853 GCA_964235615.1 uncultured Acetobacteraceae bacterium
ATCAGCCCGGCGGCGTCACGTATCCTGCAGCCAGGACGGCACCGGCAGGTCCCTGCCGCGCAGGAACTCCGGGTTGAACAGCCTGGACTGGTAGCGCGATCCGCTGTCGCACAGGATGGTCACGATGGTATGCCCCGGTCCCAGACCGCGCGCGATCCGGATGGCAGCCGCGACGTTGATCCCCGCCGAGCCGCCGACCGACAGCCCCTCGTGCTGCAGCAGGTCGAACACCTGCTCGAGCGCCTCGCGGTCGGAGATGCGCAAGGCGTCATGGATGGTCACGCCCTCCAGGTTGCCCGGCACGCGCGATTGCCCGATGCCCTCGGTGATCGAGCTGCCGCTGACGCTGAGGTCGTTCGACCGCAGCCAGCCATACAGGCCAGAGCCATGCGGGTCCGCCAGCACGATGCGCGGCGGCTTGCGTCCGGCGGCGGCGGCCAGCCTGTGCAGCCCGAGCGAGACGCCGGCCAGCGTGCCGCCGGTGCCGCAGGCGCAGGTGAAGGCGTCGATGCGGCCGTCGGTCTGCTGCCAGATCTCGGCCGCGGTGCCGCGGCGATGGCCGTCCCGGTTGGCCAGGTTGTCGAACTGGTTGGCCCAGACGGCACCCATCTCCTCGGCCAGCCGGCGCGACACATGCACGAAGTTCTCGGGATCGCGGAACGGCTTGGCCGGCACCAGGCGCAGGTCGGCGCCGACCATGCGCAGATAGTCGATCTTCTCTCGGCTCTGCGTCTCCGGCATGACGATGACGCTGCGATAGCCGCGCGCGTTGGCGACCAGGGTCAAGCCGATCCCGGTGTTGCCGGCGGTGCCTTCGACGATGGTGCCGCCAGGCTCGAGGCTGCCGTCCGCCACTGCCGCCTCGATGATGGCCAATGCCGCGCGGTCCTTCACCGAGCCGCCCGGGTTCATGAACTCCGCCTTGCCCAGTATCTCGCAGCCGGTCGCATCCGAGGCACGGCGCAGGCGTATCAGAGGGGTGTTGCCGATCGCGGACAGCATGTCGGGCCAGGTCCGCATGTTTGTGTTTTCGCCCATGGGGAGCCACCTTTGCCGTCAAGCACAGGAGTATACGACATGATCGAGGACGTCGCACCGCCGCAGGCCTGGCAGGCGCTGGCCGACAACCCGAACGCGCAACTGGTCGATGTGCGCACCGATGCGGAGTGGACCTATGTCGGTTTGCCGGAGCTCTCCAGCCTGAACAAGCGCGTGCTGCTGATCGCCTGGCAGGCTTTCCCGACCGGTGCGGCAAACCCGCAATTCATCCAGCAGCTCGGCGCGTCCGGGCTCACCGACGCGCACGACATCTACTTCATCTGCCGCAGCGGCGCACGCAGCCTCGCTGCCGCCGAAACAGCACGGGCGTCCGGCTTCGGCCGGGTCTATAATGTCGCGGACGGGTTCGAGGGTCCGCCGGACGCGCAGGGTCATCGTGGCGGCGTCGCCGGCTGGAAGGCGGATGGCCTGCCCTGGCGGCAACGCTAAGTGCCCATTCGGAGGCAAGGCTGGGCTCCGCCCAGACCCGCCAAAGGCCTCGGCCTTTGGAAACCAATCTGTCGATAGAATTGGATTCTCGAGGCTTCGCCGGGGGGGTTCAGGGCAGCGTCCTGGCCCTAGTCGTCCGCGGGCGGCTCGCCGTCCGCGTCGTAGAGCACCTGCAGCACGGCGCACCAGGAATAGCGTGTGTCGACCATCGTGCCGTCGCTGCTTTCCAGCAGTCCCGCCGGCGTGGTCGGCACATGCGTCAGCGTGACCGCATCATCGACATTGCCGCCGATGATGCTGAGCTGGTTCGCCTGGCGTGACACGACCAGTCCGCAATGCGCCGGGAACAGGTCTCGCGTCGGCAGGTTGTGGAACCTGATGACGCGGCTGGAACCGCGTCCGGCGCAGATCAGGTCGCCCGGCATCGGCGCGGTGCTGGCGGGGTCCTGGGCCTTCAGGGCGGCGGCGGTACCCGATGCCGCGGCATTGATATAGGTCGCGTGGTTGGGCGAGTAGGGGAAGCGCGCGCCGGCGCCGGCGACACGCATGACGTAGGAGATGAACGCCGCCGACCAGGCATAGTGTCCGTCATGCACGAAGTCGAACGGATGGCCGTCGCTGCCGTGCTTGCCGGTCCAGTCGACTTCGCTCTCGTAGGGGTCCTGGCCGATCCACCAATATTCGCCGACGCGCTCCCACAAGCCCGGCAGACGTTCCGGCTTGACGCTGGCCGCCACCGGATCGGGCCGCTGTTCGGGGTCGTCGTCATCGACCGGCTCGCCGAACAGGCGCCACTCGCGCATCGCGATCGCGATCGTGTCGGTGCGGTTGAACGTCTCGAAGCCGCGCGTGACGAAATCCGGAACATGCTCGTCCGGTCCGATCGGCCCCTGGGTGTTGCGATACTGCGCGAGCGGCGTCTGCGCGGTCTTGGCAGGCACGACGGTCGGTGCGCAGCCGCTCGCGAGAGCCGCGCCGAGGACGCCGAAGCAGGCCGAAGCGGTGGTGAAGATCCTGCGCGACATCATCCCTCGTCGGCCGTTCCGCTCCCAGAAAGAAGCCTGTCACGCCGTTCATGCCCTTTCGGGAAACAACTCCGCAAGACCTGTCTCGCTGGCATCGCAGCAGCCGCGCTCGGTGATCAGCCCGCTGACCAGCCGCGCGGGCGTCACGTCGAAGGCGGG
>CAXSEE010000219.1:0-6848 GCA_964235615.1 uncultured Acetobacteraceae bacterium
AGGGTGCCGACCGCGCCGGCGGCACCGCCGACATCGTCATCCAGCCCGGCCCGCGGCTCGGCGGCACGGTGATCGAGGCCGACATGCTGCGCAAGGCGTTCGGCAACCGGGTGTTGATCAACGACCTCAACTTCAAGTTGCCTCCCGGGGGCATCGTCGGCGTGATCGGCCCCAACGGTGCCGGCAAGTCCACCCTGTTCAAGATGATCCTCGGCCAGGAGCAGCCCGACGGCGGCGACCTCAAGATCGGCGAGACGGTCAGGCTCGGCTATGTGGACCAGTCGCGCGACACGCTGGATGCCGACAAGAATGTCTGGGAGGAGATCTCCGGCGGCACCGACGTGATCTATCTCGGCAAGCGGGCGGTGCCGTCACGGGCCTATGTCGGCGCCTTCAACTTCAAGGGCTCCGACCAGCAGAAGAAGGTCGGCATCCTCTCGGGCGGCGAGCGCAACCGGGTGCACCTGGCCAAGATGCTGCGTCGCGAGAGCAATGTCATCCTGCTCGACGAGCCGACCAACGACCTCGACGTCGATACCCTGCGTGCCCTGGAGGATGCGCTGGGCGAGTTCGCCGGCTGTGCCGTGATCATCTCGCATGACCGCTGGTTCCTCGACCGGCTGGCGACGCACATACTGGCCTTCGAGGGCGACAGCCACGTCGAGTGGTTCGAGGGCAATTTCCAGGCCTACGAAGAGGACAAGCGACGCCGTCTCGGCGCCGACGCCACCGAGCCACACCGCATCAAGTATCGCCCGCTCGCCCGCTGAGGGTGGGGGCCGGTTCGTCATTGCCGGGATGTTCATGTGACCAGTCCGCCGCCGTTCGGCCGGGTGGTGCGCACGGCCCGGCTGTTGCTGACGCCGATCGGCTGGCCGGACCTGGAAGACATGGTGGCGCTCAAGGCCGACGCCGGCGCCTTCGGGCTGATGCTCAACGGCGTGCGCACCCGCACCCAGGCCACCGACGAGATGGTGGCCGACATCGCCTTCTGGGCGCGGCGCCGGGTGGGCATCTTCTCGATACGCGAGGCGGGGCGGTTCCAGGGCATGACCGGACTGCATGATCGTCCGGACGGGCTGGGGCTGGGCCTGCGCTTCGCGATCTGGCAGCAGGCCAGGGGCAGGGGCATCGCGCGCGAGGCCGCCGCCGCGGCGTTGCGCTTCGCCCATGACCAGGGCGAACGGCGGGTGGTCGCGGTGGCGCGGGACAGCAACTTCGCCTCCCGCACGATCCTCGGCGGCATCGGCATGAACGTGATCGGCCAGTTCGATCGCGCCGGCCATGCCATGCTCGTCTATGAGAGCCTGCGCGGCTAGCGGGGAGAGCCTGCGCGGCTAGCGGGGAGAGCCTGCGCGGCTAGCGGGGAGAGCCTACGCGGCTAGCGGGGAGAGCCTGCGCGGCTAGCCGGGAAGAGTGTCTGCCCGACTAGCCAGGACTGCGCAGAACTATGACGGACGCGACGCCTGGCGCTGCATGGCCGCGAGCAGGGCATCGATATTGTTGCCGTTACGCTGCAGGTAGCTGGAATAGTCTCCGCGCTGGGTGATGCTCAGGCTGACGCCCTCGCCGATCACGTCCGCCACTTTCGGAGCGCCGCCGACCTGGGCGATCACCCACTGCACGTCGGTCTGCGGCTGGCCCGGACGGTCGATGACCGTGCTGACCGCCGTGAGCCCGTTGCCGCGGGGACTGCTGGAGCCGGTCGAGACGCGCACGCCCTGATACTCTCCGAGCTTGCCGGTGATGCTGTTGAGCAGCACGTGATGGAACAGCGTCAGGAATTTCTGCTGCTGCTCGGGAGTGGCCATCCGCCAGTAGCGGCCGAGGCAGAAGCGGGCGATCCCGTCCACGTCGACGTTCTGGTCGATCAGCGGCAGGATCTGCTGGCGCTTCTCGGCCATGGAGCCGGACCCGTTGATGATCGCGATCAGCTTGTCGCTGAGTTGGCGCACGAACGTGACGTCACGGCTGTCCTGCGCCATCACCGGCGAGAAACGCGAAGCGACGACGGCGGCACAGCCCGCTCCGAGCAGGACGAGGAGGTTGCGGCGTGTCATGGGTGTGAGCATCATTTCAGCCCTGATCATTGGGTGAACCCGTCATCGTTGCTACTCATCGTTGCGTGTACCAGTCGGGCGTGGTCATCCGGTTATCCTCACGTGCCGCCGTGATCTCCGCTTCGCTGTGCTGCCGGTAGAGGCTGCGCAAGGTCGCGTAGGGATCGAGCGCGTCGCGATTGATCTGATCCAGCGTATTCAGCACCTGCGCCCGCGCATCGACGGCGCTGATACCGTAGAGGGCCCAGTTCAGGGTCAGCAAGCCGTAGCCGCGCGGCACGTAGGTCAGCGGCGCCAGGGCGATGTCGATGCCAAACCCGGTAGCCGCCCGCGGCGAGGACGGACCCAACACCGGCAGATAGAGATACGGTCCCGACGGTACCCCCCAGAGCGCCAGTGTCATGCCGCCGTCGGCGTCGTGCGCCGGATAGCCCCAGCCCTTGGCGACGTCGAAGACACCGGCCACGCCGACCGTCGAGTTGATCAGGAAGCGCATGAAGGTGTCGCCGGCGCGCCTGGGCTTGGCCTCGAACACGTCGTTGAAGAACACCGCCGGACTGCCGAAGTTACCTAGCGCCTGATGCACGCCGGTACGCACCGGCTGCGGCACCACGTACACGTAGGCCTTCGCCACCGGCTTGAGCGTGTAGCGGTCGAGGGTATCGTTGACCTTGTAGAAGAAGCGGTTGCTGGGCTCGTACGGATCGTTGGTGCTCTTGTATTCGGCGAGCTCGTCCGGGTCGGTCGGCTTGGTCGCGCAGCCGCTCAACGAGATCAGGGCGGCGACCGCGAGAATGGCGACTGACCCCGACCGTCCCCGTGACTTGAGATCCGGAGACAGGAGACGCCCATCGCTTGTGGCCCCCAGTCGATCCTTTTTTCTGGCCTTTTTTCTCGCGCGCATCATCATCCCCGGCTGGTCTCATTGCGGTTCGTCTATGACCGGGCGGTCATGCCCACATCTCTAACACGCGCGCCACCCGGCGCAATTGTCACCCGACGTATTTGAGATCTCAGCCCCATGGCTTTGGCAATCGGAGCGCTTGGCAAGCGGCGTGCTCGGCAAACGGGATCGATGCCTTGTGCAACGCTCGATACGTGCCAAGATTTGTGCCGCCGTCGCCCCCGCGCTAGCTTTAGCGGCAACCTGCCATTCGCGAACCGGACCATTGCCGATGCCCGACAGCCTCCACAATTCCGACCTGGCGCCGCTGGAGCGCTGGCTGACCGGTCCACGCATCCAGGGTCTGCCGGCCCCTGGAGGCAGCGGCACGCCGATCCTCTCCTTTGAATTTTTCCCGCCGCGCACCGAGGCGCTGGAGACCCAGCTCTGGTCGGCCATACGCAGGCTGGAGCCGCTCTGCCCCAGTTTCGTCTCGGTGACCTACGGCGCGGGGGGCTCGACGCAGACCCGCACGCACGACACGGTGGCCCGTCTGGTGCGCGAGACCACGCTGACGCCGGCGGCCCATCTCACCTGCGTCGGCGCCTCGCGCGGCGCGGTCGACGACGTGGCGCGCCGCTATTGGGACGAGGGGGTCCGCCATATCGTCGCCCTGCGCGGCGACGGCCAGGGAAGCGACGGTTTCGAGCCGCATGCCGAGGGCTACGCCAGTGCCGCCGAACTGGTCGATGGCCTGAAGCGGGTCGCGGATTTCGAGCTCTCGGTGGCGGCCTATCCGGAGATCCATCCCGAAGCGCGCAGCCCGCAGGCCGATCTCGACAATCTCAAGCGCAAGCTCGATGCCGGCGCCACCCGGGCGATCACCCAGGTGTTCTTCGAGGCGGACGTCTATCTGCGGTTCATCGACCGCTGTCTTGCCACCGGCATCACGGCACCCGTGGTGCCCGGCATCATGCCGGTATCCAACTTCGCCTCGGCCAAGCGGTTTGCGCAGAGCTGCGGTGCCAGCATTCCCTCGTGGCTGGAGGCGATGTTCGCCGGTGCCGAGGACGACCCCGAGGTAAGGCGGATGGTCGGCGCGGTGGTCGCTGCCGAGCAGGTCCGCCTGCTGCAGGCCAACGGGGTGGACGAGTTCCATTTCTACACGCTGAACCGACCCGACCTGACCTACGCGATCGCGCATATCCTGGGCGTGCGGCCGCAGGTGATCGCGTAGCCGCCAGCCGGCCTCGTCGAGCCCAGCTTTAGTCGAGCCCAGCCTTAGTCGAGCCCAGCCTTGTCAAGCAACGCCGACGCAGCCGCCTTGTCGATGATCAGGCTGCTGATGAAACCTCCCTTGAGCAAGGCGCGGATGGCGTTCGCCTTTGCCTCTCCCGCGGCGATGCAGATCCGGTCCGGCACCGCGCGGATCGCCTCCAGGGTCATGCCGATCATCCGGTCATCGATCTCGCCCAGCACCGGTCGTCCGCCGGCATCGACGAAGCGCCCGGCCAGCACCGCGACGGCGCCGCGCGCGAGGTAGGGGGCAGCCTCGCTCTCGGCGAGGAAGCCGCTTTCGAAGGCGGTGCTCGACGAGGCGACATTGCCGACGCCGTAGACGATGCGGTTGCAGGTCCCGAGGATGCGGAACTGCTCCACGAGCGACGGCTCGCGCATCAGCACGCGCTTCACGTCGGGGTGGGAGACGATCCCGGGCGCGTGCAGGTGGATGCAGCGGCCGCCGATGCGGTTGGCGATGTTCGAGGTGCAGAGCTCCGCGGAAAAGCGGTAGGTGCCGATGGCGCTCCCGGTCACCTGCACCACGGAAACGCCCGGCAGCGTCTTGGGCAACAGCGCCGAGGACAGCGCCAGTATCGTGCGCCCCCACGAGACGCCGAGGACGTCGTCGGGCTGCAGCCGTTCGGCCAGCAGACGGGCGCCGGCATGTCCCACGCGTTCGTGACCCGGCTGCCGGCCGCCGTCATCGGGGACCACCAGGCATTCGGCGATGTCGAAACGCTGGCAGATCGCCCTGGCGAGGCGGATGCGCCCGAGATGGTCCGGCGCCACCGTGATCGTCACGATGCCGCTGTCGCGCGCCGTCTGCAGGAGGTTATTGACGCTGGCGCGCGAGACGCCGATCCGCTGGGCGATCTCGTCCTGGGTCAGCCGCTCCTCGTAATAGAGCCATGCCGACCAGACCACCATGTCGCCGGCGAACTCGGCCGGCATCGCGCTGCCGTTGCTGGAAGCCTTCTTCATCACCATTTCCTGCAACGCAGCATTTTGTCGTTTTTCAAAGATGTTTGACAATTGTCAGAGCATCGACGTAGCGTTCTGCCGGGCAGAGCCGCAAGTGGGGAATGATGCAAAGCCTTTGGTCCGACATCGATGCGCGGCGGATGGTCGAGGCCTATGTCGCGCGAGGCATCGATGCCGATCTGGCCATGCGCACCTACACCGCCCGTCTGCTCGGCCAGGTTCCCCGTCTGGTCATGCATGGCGGCGGCAATACTTCGGTCAAGATAACCCTCCCCGATCTGTTCGGCGAGCCGGTGCGCGTGCTGTGCGTCAAGGGCAGCGGCCGCAACCTCGCCACCATCGAGCCTGACGGCCATCCGGCGGTGCGTCTCGAACCGCTGCACCGCCTGCGCGAACTCGCCTCGCTCTCCGACGAGGACATGGTCAACGCGCAACGCCAGAACCTGCTCGATACGGGAGCGCCGAACCCCTCGGTGGAGACGCTTCTGCACGCCTACCTGCCGCACAAGTTCGTCGACCACACCCACTCGGTGACCTCGACCGCGATCGCCGCACTGCCGGACATGGAGGCCGTGAGCCGCGCCATCTACGGCCGCCGGATGGCCTGCGTGCCCTACATCATGCCAGGTTTCGAGCTCGCGAAGGTCGCGGCCGACGTCTTCGAGCGCGATCCGACGGTGGAGGGTCTGCTGCTGGCCAAGCACGGCATCTTCAGCTTTGCCGAGACCGCGCGCGCCTCCTACGAGCTGATGATCGAGTTCGTCACGCTGGCGGAGCGCTATATCGCCGAGAACACGCGCCCCAACCCGAGTTTCCATCCCATCCCCCGATCCGAACCGTCGTCCGCTGTTCCGGCGATGCTGCCGGTGCTGCGCGGCCTGCTGGCCGAAGCGGCACAAGGACGGGCGCCCACGCGGTGGCTGCTGTCGTGGCGGAGCAGTGACCGCATCCGGCGCTTCGTCGGTGGCGAGGGCATCGCCGACTATGCCAACCGTGGCGTGGCGACCCCCGAGCAGGTCATCCGGATCAAGGCGCGCCCCTGCATCCTGCCGGCTCTCGGGGAACTCGATCCCGCCGCCTGGCGTGACCATGCGGGTGAGGCCATCGCCGGGTTCGTCGCGGAATATGACCGCTACTTCGCGGCCAACAACGCGCGTGTCGGCGGCGGCAGGCAGCAGCTCGATCCGCTCCCGCGCGTGCTGCTGGTGCCTGGTCAGGGCCTGATCGGAGTGGGCAAGAACGCCGCCGAGGCCGCCATCTCCGCCGATGTCGCGGAGGCCTGGATCGACGCGGTGCTCGACGCGGAGGATGTCGGGCGCTTCGTCTCGATCAGCGAGGCCGATCACTTCGACATGGAATACTGGTCGCTCGAGCAGGCCAAGCTCAGCCGTGCCGCCGAGAAGCCGCTGGCCCGCCATGTGGTCGTGGTGACGGGCGGCGGCGGCGCGATCGGGGCCGCCACGGCACGCGCCTTTGCCGCCGCCGGTGCGGAAGTGGCCATTCTCGATCGCGACGGGCCAGCCGCCGAGACGGCACGTGCCGCGATCGGCGGCCGGACGCTCGCGCTGCAATGCGACCTTACGGAAAGTGCCTCCGTCGAGGCGGCGTTCGCGGACGTGGCCGGTCATTTCGGCGGCATCGAC
>CAXSEE010000220.1:0-6625 GCA_964235615.1 uncultured Acetobacteraceae bacterium
ACGTCATCGGCACGGCCTGTTGCAGGTTGGAGCGCCCGGCCATCGGCGTGGTGCGGTGCTCGCGCGCCAGCTTCGCCGTTGCCGCAATGGCACGATCCAGCTCGCGGCCGATGATGTCGAACGATGCCTTGATCTGCAGGATCGTCGCACTGTCGGTGATGTCCTGCGTGGTGGCGCCCCAGTGGCAGTATTTGCCGGCGTCGCCCTGGCACAGATGGGCGATCTGGTGGACGAGCCCGAGCACCGGATAGCCGATGTTCAGCGTCTCCTCCGCGTAGCGCTCGAAGTCGATGTTCTCGACCTTGCAGACCCGGGTGATCTCTGCCGCGGCCTCCTCGGAGATGATGCCGAGCGACGCCTGGGCGCGGGCCAGGGCAGCTTCCCAGTCGAGATACTTCTGGGTGCGGAACTCGTCCGACCAGACTTCGCGCATTTCGGCGCTGCCGAAGACGTTACGGAAGATAAGGCTGTCGATGGCGCTGGTGGGCATTGCTACGATCCTTCATGGCGATTGCGCGATTTCCCGCGCGATGCGGTTGCCTTGCAGCCCGGCCAGGGTGACGGGGACCGGATCGGCGTGGCTGTGATTGTGCTTCGGGCGCGTATTTCTTCTCGAAGGCGTCTTGATCTTACCGACGGCCTCGTCGGCGGAGACGACCTGCCTGCCTTGCATGTGGCCGCAGCGCTTCGGCGCCAACCGCATAGGCGGGTGTTGCCGTGCGAACCAGTTCGCGCAGCCTGCCCTGGCGGCTCTGCCGACGCGAAAGAAGGTCTGAGATGACAGCTTCTCAGGATTTGTGAAAGAGGGCTGGGCGCTGCATCGGGCTACCTCGTCCTTGGAGTGGAAGAAGCAGCCCACGCAACCGGATCAGGCCTCAGCCCATCGCCGGCTGGGATGCGCCGGTCTCGGCATAGGTCTTCAGCCGCCCCATGAGGATGCCCCAGAGCGTGTTGCAGGTATCGAAGGCTCCATGCCCATCGGGCCAGGCGTCATGGTCGCACTCGACGATGGTCGTTTGACCGTCACCCTTGAGACGGAAGGCGACGTGAGTTCCGGCGGCAGCACCCGGCCCTTCGACGCATTCCCAGCGGCTGATCGTGTCCGGCTTCAGCTCGGTGAATTTCCAGCTGAAGCTGTCTCGGCCCTCATGGCGGAACACCGCCGTCTTGCCAGGCGCCACTTCGCCTTCGATGTCCGGCGTGAACCAGGCCTTCAGACCATTTGCGGTAGCCACCGCCTGGTAGACTTGAGCCGGTTCCGCCTTGATTCGGATGCGGTGCGATGTCTTCGTCATTTGGCAATCTCCAAGATAGGGTTTCTGACTGTGGTACCGCCCGCCAACGATGGGGGCGGCGCCGGAGCTGTATCCCGGTGGCTCCGTGTGGCCGGCCCTTGCCATCGGGGGAACAGGTCGGCGTCCAGCTCGATGTCGAGCATGTCGAGTGCGCGGTTGACGGTCTGGTCGACCACCTCCTGCAGCGTCGTCGGACGGTGATAGAAGGCCGGCATGGGCGGCATGACGATCGCGCCGATCTCGGCGACCTGCACGAGCAAGCGCAGGTGGCCGAGATGCAGCGGTGTCTCACGCACCAGCAGCACCAGGCGGCGGCGTTCCTTCAGGATCACGTCGGCGGCGCGCAGCAGCAGGTTGTCCGAGAACGACGTCGCGATGCCCGACACCGTCTTCATCGAGCACGGTGCGATGATCATGCCGGATGGGCGGAAGGAACCCGACGAGATCGCAGCCGCGATGTCGCTGGACCGGTAGCAGCGGTCAGCCAGCGCCTCGACATACTCGACGGTGTAGTCCGTCTCCAGGATGAGCGTGCGCCGCGCTGCCGGGCTGAGGACCAGATGCGTCTCGACATCCGGCACGCCACGCAACACCTCGAGCAGGCGGACGCCATACACCGACCCGCTCGCGCCGGAGATGCCGATGATGATGCGCCTCATCGCGGCTCTCCGTCGCTGCCGGTCCATTGCAGGAACGTCACCGCCACGCCGTCGGGATCGCGGATCTGGAACAGTTTGGCACCCCATGAGGTCTCGGCCGGGACCGGTGTGTCGATGGCGATCCGGCACCGGACAGCGTCGATGTCGTCGACTTCGACAACGACGTGTATGCGGTCGCCGGGCGTGCCGAGCTGCAAGGGAGTTCGTTCCCGCCGGTTGTCCAGCACTTCGAGGCGGAGGCCGCCCGAGAGGTCGAAGCGCCGGCCGCGTCCCGTCGCGCGATCCCAGGCGGAGACGACGGGGAAGCCCAGCAGCTCGCCGTAGAACTGCGCCACCTCGTCGAAAGCGTCTGTCGCAAGTGCGATGTAACTCATGCGGCCAGGCTCAGGCCGTTGCAGCGAGGCAGCACGTCTTGGGCCAGCAGCGACAGGCTGCGTCGCCAGGCCGCGCGTTCCCCGGTGGCGTCGTATGATGTCGCGAGCAGCACGCCGAAGCCGCCGCTCGCCTCCTGGAGCTCGTCCAGCTTGCGAGCGACGGTACTGGGCGAGCCGACGATCCACAAATGTTGCGCCAGGTAGTCGAGGCTGATCGCCTCGTCCGGCATCCCTGCGTCGGCTTTCAACATCGGGCCGAGCCCCAGCTTGAGGTAGAGCGGCAGCAGGAACTCGCGCCAGCTACGGCCCATGATGCCGCCCGTCGCCAGGGCGTGCGCTTCCGCGTCGGTGGGAGCCACATACACGTCGCGGATGATGCGCCAGTCCGCCCGGTCCGCGTTCCGGCCTGCCCCGACGGCACCCTCCATCACCGTGTCCCAATGCGCCGCGACCGACGCGGGATCGGGGCTGATGCCGAAGCTGACCGGGATATAGCCCTTCGCGCCGGCCAGGCGGTGGTTGGCCGAGCCTGCCGTCATGCCGGCAATCGCGATCGGCGGGTGCGGCGCCTGGAACGGACGCAAATGGAAGCCCAGCGTGTCGAGCAGCGCGTGCGGCTTGCGGGTGGACCAGAACTCGCCGGTGAAGTCCCGCGGACCCTCCGTCCAGAGGCTGGTGATGATGTCCAGCGCCTCGAACGTCATGCGCCGGTTGGTGCCGCCGGCCGGGTCCAGCCCGAACAGGTCATGGTCGCTCGGCAGGGCGCTGACGCCCACGCCCAGCATGTAACGCCCACGCGCCATGTGGTCGAGGTAGGCGGCGCGGTGGGCCAGCTCGACCGGCTGGTGGTAGGGCAGCAGGTGGCCGAGCGTGCCGAGCCGGATATGCCTGGTCCGGCTGAGTGCGGCGGCGATCAGCAGGTCCGGCGCCGGGCACGGCTCCCAGGCGGCGGTGAAGTGCTCGCCGATCCAGGCCTCCTGGAAGCCGAGCGCGTCGAGCGCCTCGATCTCCTCGAGATCCCAGTCCTGCCCGCCGGAGATGCTTCGCTCCGGCGGGTGGGTCGGCATGAGAAACGCGCCGAGTTTCATGGCTGCCTCACGCCTTCGAATCGTTGACGAAGTCGCTGTCCGAGAAGGTGTAGGGATAGTCCGGCCGCTGGTCCGCGACGCGCCCCAGCTTGGGCCGCAACTGGCCGAAGGCGCGGTAGACGACCGGATACGGCTGGGCCGCGAACTCGCTGATGATCTCGTGCCAGTTGCGCGGCTTTTCGCGAAGCATCGCCGTCATCTTCTCTACCACCTCGGCCTCGGTCATCGGCTCGGTGTTCTTGCTGACGTCGAGCGGCTCGGAGACCACCGCGGCAGCGTAGGAGAACACATCGACGCCCTTGGCCACCGGGATGGTGCAGTCGAACCCGGCCTTGAATACGCTGACGGGCGGGGCGTCCGTCCCCAGGCTCGGATCGAGCGGCAGCATGTTCATGCCGGGCAGGATCATGATCCCCTTCTCGGGATTGAACCGCCAGGCCTGCGCCCACATCACGCGCTCGGGGTTGTAGATGTCGACGTCCTCGTCGAACACGTAGGCGACCTTGGGCATCCACTGCCGGGTGCCCGACAGCATGATCGCCAGCGCCTGCTTGGCATCGCCGCCGGACTTGCACTTGATCTGGGCGTAGCCGATGTTCGAGCAGCCGCCGGGCGGCAGATAGACGTTCTTGACCAGGATGCCGGCACGCTGCAGGGCAAGATAGAGATCGCCCTCGATCGCCGGCTGGAACGCCGACATGTCGGTGCGTCCGGGATGCAGGCCGCCGATGGTCGCATACTGGTAGATCGCGTCCTTGCGATGCGTGATGCAGTCGACGACGAAGCGGTTGTTCTTCGGCAGGCCGCCGCCATAGGTCCCGGTGTATTCGCCGTAGGGACCCTCGTCATGCACCCAGCCTTCGGACGTGATGACCCGGCCCTCGATGACGATCTCGGCGTTGGCCGGGATGGTGAGATCGCTGGTCTCGCACTTCACCAGCTTGGCCGGATGCTCGTAGAAGCCGCCCATCACGTCCCAATCGTCCGTGTTGGGCCAGCTCACCATCGAGGCGATCTTGTCCAGCGTCGGCCCGCCGATCAGCACCGCGATCGGCATGTCCTTACCCTTGTCGCCAAATTGCTCGGCGGCGATCCGCGCGCGGTGCGTCGCGTTGCGCATGTCGATGTTGAGTTCGTTCTTGGACCGGTACATGAACCGGTAGATACCCTGGTCGATGTCGTTGGTGGTCGGGTCGCGGCTGACGACGTTGGTGTCGTTGAGGTAGGCCTGGCCGTCCTTGGGATGGTGGTGGAACAGCGGGAACATCGTGAGGTCGATCTCGTCGCCCCTGATGATCACTTCCTTGCAAGGCGCTGTCTCGACCATCTCGGGCTTGAAGCGCAACTCCGAGCGCCGGGCAATTTCCAGCCCGACCTTGGTCTCGTCGCAATCGAGCGAGAGGGCATACATCGACCGGACGCCATAGGCATTGGCGAGGAAGGGGAACTTGCAGTCCTTGACATGCTCGACCAGGATCGCCGTGTCGGGATTTGCCTCCATGAGTGCGGGCAACTCGTCGACCCGCTTCTCTTCCTTGATCCGTGTCAGGAGCTGAGCTTTATCCAGCGCTTCTACAAACTCGGCGAGACTTTTCTGAGGCATTTATCAATCTCCGTGTTACAGGAAAAAATACAAGCTAGCAGCAATTAATTGCTGAGCCGCACTCACGTTCAGCTTGCGTGGAATGTTTCGTTATGCAGGCTTTTCTGGTCAGCCGGCTGCTCGGCCACCATATGCGGCAACCCGCCGGACTCGCGGCACCACGGCAGCCGATCCACGGCTGCGAAGACCTGCCCGTCCATCAGCCGCCTCGCGGTGCGGATCAAAGCGGCCTGGGTGACCTTGTAGCCGTCACCCTGCTTCTCGATCGCGCCTGACACTTGCAGCGTGCCGGAGGGATGGCCGATCGTGACGGTACCGGACAGTTCGGTCTTGCCGGCGATCTCGTTCACCAGCGTTCCCGGCAGAAGGGCGGCGATGGCCGTGCAACTGCTGCCCGTCGCCATGTATGCTTTGTGTACCGCGCCATCAAGGAACGAGAAGGCAAGGAAATCGCACTCACTGGCCTTGTGTTGCTTGTGCGACGAGAACTCTTCCCAATCCTGCGGCTCCGCGATCAAGGCGAGGAAGGGCGAAAGGGTGCATTTATATTCGGCGTCCTCCAGGTCGGTCGCGAAGCCGAGCTTGACGCCGACCGACCTCCTGAACTTCTCGCATTTTGCCATCAACTCCGCATTATCCGAGAGGGCATCCGGATGTTCCGTGCCCTTCAGTCCGAAATCCGACGCCTTCGCGAAGACGATGTAGTTCGCGAGATCGACGACGGAGAAGGTGACGGTGCCGATGCCTTCGACGTCTATCGTATCCTGAGGGTTGCCGGTCGGCAGAAGTCCTTTGCCGTGAGTGCCCACCAGTTCATGAAAATCGAGGTAGATCGGCGCTCCGGTCCCTGGCACACCGGAAATCCTCTGGTCGCCCAGCACGCATGGCTTTCCATCCTTGGTCTGCACCGTGAGGTAGAGTATCTGGTCAAAGTTCGTCGCATGCGCACGCACCAACGTCTTATCACCAGTTGCCTTGACGAAGCCTTGCTCGATCGCATAGGGGCCGACTGCCGATGAGATGTTGCCGCAGTTCATATCCTTGCTGACCACGGGACTGTCGACCGACACCTGATAGAAGGTGTAGTCGACATCGGCTCCCTCGCGCGTGGAGGGGCCAACCACGGCGAACTTGCTCGTCAGCGGGTCAGCGCCGCCAAGTCCATCGATCTGGCGCGTGTCCGGTGAGCCATAGACTGCCAGTATCCATGCGGTGAAATCTCTCTCGTCCTTGATCGGCACGTCGCGTTGATCGATGAACACCGCTTTGCTGGTGCCGCCGCGATAGTACGCCATGGGTGTCGCTATCTGTTCGATGATTGCCTCCTGTCGAGCTAGGCAAGGTTGGGCTATGGGATCGCCTGACTCCAGGTCGGGCTTGTGTAGTCAGCGCAGGAGGTTCGACCGCGCGAGTTCGACGACCTCGTCGCCGCGCCCGCTCATCACCGCCTTGAGCATGTAGAGCGTGAAGCCCTTCGCCATCTCGGTGGTGACCTTCGGCGGCATCGCCAGCTCCATCCGGTTGACCACCGCATCGATCAGCACCGGGCCGGGATGGGCCAGCGCCTCGGCCAGCTTGGTCTCCACGTCGGCCGGGTCGTCGATGC
>CAXSEE010000221.1:0-6619 GCA_964235615.1 uncultured Acetobacteraceae bacterium
GATGCCCGCCACCTGCGGCATGAGCGCACCTAGCGCGCGAGCGAACGGCAGCCGGCGCTGGGCAGCCACGGCGGCGAACGGGATACCGGTGGCGAACACCGCGTCGAGCATCTCGCGACGCGCCGAGACGCGCAGCCGGCGGTCGTTGAGGAAGGCGCCGGCGCCCTTCTCGGACCAGAACATCTCGTTGGCGGCCGGGTTGTAGACCATCCCGGCGACGATTTCCGCGCCGCCGTCCGGGAGCCGCTTCTGCAGCGCGATGCTGATCGCCCAGTGCGGCATGCCGTGCAGGAAGTTGGTGGTGCCGTCGAGCGGGTCGACCACCCAGCGCCAGGACCAATTCTCCGAGCCCGAGGCGCCGCTCTCCTCCATCAGGAAACCATAGCCGGGGCGGGCGCGGCTCAGCTCCTCGCGGATCGTCGCCTCCGCGCGCAGGTCGGCCTGGCTGACGAAATCCCCCGGTCCCTTGATGCTGACCTGCAGCTGCTCGACCTCGTTGAAGTCGCGCAACAGCCGCTTCGCCGCCTTCTGGGCGGCGTTCTGCATCACCGTCATGTGGGGGGAAAGCCGGTGCTGCACGGCGCTCAGCCCTTGGCGCGCTCGACGTAGCTGGCATCCTCGGTACGCACCACGATGCGCTCTCCGGTCTCGATGAACGGCGGCACCATGGTCTTGACGCCGTTGGACAATTTGGCCGGCTTGTAGGACGAGGTGGCGGTCTGGCCCTTGACCACCGGATCGGCCTCGACGATCTCGAGGACCACGCTGACCGGCAGATGGATCGCCACCGGGTCGCCTTCGACCAGGTCGACGATCACCGTCATGTTGTCCTGCAGGAAGGCGACGCCGTCGCCGAGGATGCTGGCCGGGATCATGACCTGCTCGAAGGTCTCGGGGTCCATCAGCACCAGGTTGTCGCCGTCGGTATAGGAGTAGGTGAGCTCGGTCTCCTCGGTCATCAGGCGCTCGACGGTGTCGGCGGTGCGCCAGCGCTCGTTGGTCTTGTTGCCGGTCTTGAGGTCGCGCATGTCGACCTGGATGAAGGCGCCGCCCTTGCCCGGGCTGATGATCTGCTGCTTGAGCACGGTCCAGCGGCGGCCGTCATGCTCGATGACTTGTCCGGCACGGATCAGGTTGGCCTGCTGTTTCATGGTCGAACTCGGTTACTATAGAGAGCCGCGGGAAGGCGGGCTTCTATCCCCTGGCGGTATCCCCGGCAAGGGAGTGGCTGGTCCCGTCCGGGTCGCGCACCTGCCCCGCCGGCAGATCCAGATAGTCCGGACCCAGCGGCACCTTGCCATGGCCGCCGGCGATGTCGAGCACATAGGTCGGCCAGGCGAGGCCGGTGACGCGCCCGCGCAACGCCGCCAGCAGTGCGCGGCCTTGCTCGATCGGCACATGGAAGCGTCGCGTGCCGGGTGCGGCGTCGAGCTGGTGCAGGTAGTAGGGCTTGACCCGTGCGGCGACCATGGCGCGCAACAGGGCTTCCAGCGCCTCGATGCTGTCGTTGACGCCGCGGAGCAGCACCGACTGGCCGAGCACCGGGATCGCCCGGGCCTGCACGCGCCGAATCGCCGCGCGCGCCTGCGGCGTGAACTCGCGTGCGTGGTTGGCATGCACCACCAGCCACATCGCCTTGTCCGTGGCGAGCGTGTCGGCCAGCGCGTCGTCGAGACGCCCGGGATCGGCGACCGGCACGCGGCTGTGTATGCGTATCGTGTGGACATGCGCGATGCCGTCGAGTGCTGCCACGATGCGGCCGAGGCGGCGGGGCGACAGCATCAGCGGGTCGCCGCCGGTCAGGATCACCTCGCCGATGGCGGGATGGTCGGCGAGCCAGGCCAGCGCCCGCTCCAGGGCCGCCTCGTCGAGCACGCCGCCGCCCGGACCGACATGCTCGCGGCGGAAGCAGAAGCGGCAATAGACCGGGCAGATCAGCAGCGGCTTGAGCAGGGCGCGGTCGGCGTAGCGATGCACGATCCCCGGCACCGGCGAGCGCGCATCGTCGCCGATCGGGTCGGCCAGCTCGTGCGGCGCCGTGACCAGCTCGTCTGGATGCGGCACCACCTGACGCGCGATCGGATCGTCCGGATGCTCGATCAATGCCGCGAAGGCGGGCGGGATCAGGGTCGCGTATCGCCGGCCGACCTCATCCAGGGCTGCACGCTGCTGATGGCTTGCCAGGCCGGCCCGTATCAGCCCCTCGGTATCGCGTAAGTCTTGCCCGTCCTGGTTGGCGCGTGTGTCCTGGTTGGCGCGTGTGTCCTGGTTGCCGATCAACATGCGCGCGCTGTACTGCCGCATGCATGAACCCGCAACCGCCAGCACCACGCAGCTCCATCGCCGACCGGCTGCCTCTGCTCCGACGCCGCGCCATGCTGGTGCGCGCGGTGCGCGGCTTCTTCGATGCGCGCGGCTATCTGGAGGTCGAGACCCCCTATGCCGTCGCCACTCCTGGCGAGGAGGTGCATCTGCAGCCCTTCGCCACCGAACGGATCGCTCCGGACGGCGCGCGCGAGCGGTTGTTCCTGCATACCAGCCCGGAGTTCGCGATGAAGCGTCTGGTGGCCGCGACCGGTCTGCCGATGTTCCAGCTCGCCCGGGTCTGGCGCAACGGCGAGGGCAGCGCCCTGCATGCCGCCGAGTTCACCATGCTGGAGTGGTACCGGCCGGGCGCCGACCTGGCCGGCCTGATGGACGAGACCGAGGCGCTGCTGCGCGCCACGCTGCCGCCACGGGTGAGATGGGGCGATCAGGAATGCGCCATCGACCGGTTCGAGAGGCTGACGCTGCAGGAGGCGTTCGCCCGCCATGTCGGTGCGGACCTGCTCGGGACCCAGGACGACGCCGTGGCGCTGGCGAAGCAATCCAACACCGTCCTGCGCCACGGGGAGAACTGGGAGGATCTTTTCTTCCGGCTGCTGCTGACGCATGTGGAGCCGCACATCGGCCGTGCCGTGCCCACCTTCCTGACCCACTGGCCGGTCAGCCAGGCGGCGCTGGCAGCGAGGGATCCGGTCGATCCGAGAGCGGCTTTGCGGTTCGAGCTGTATGCGTGCGGGATCGAACTCGCCAATGCGTTCGAGGAGCTGACCGACGCCCACGAACAGCGCAGGCGCTTCCTGCATGACCGTGCCCGGCGCCGCGCCCTGTATCCCGAGGCCGAGCCATGGCCGCTCGACGAGGCCTTCCTGGGTGCGATGTCCAGCCTGCCGCCCTGTGCCGGGATCGCGCTCGGGTTCGACCGGCTGGCGATGCTGGCGACCGGCGCGCCGCGTCTGTCCGACATCCTGTGGCTTGGTGGCTGAGACGGTTATTTTTTGTAACTCGGAAACAGGATATTACCTGTAACCTTGGCTTGCACGTCAAAGCCTCCCAATTCTGCGTCTCGTTTTCCTTTGATGGTGTTCTCCTTATGTCCCTTCGCGGTTCGTTATCTCCCCTGCTGCTCGCGGCACCTCTGCTGGCACTCGCCGCATGCCAGACTCCCACGCCGGCGCAACGCCGGGCGCTGGACGCCATGATCGGCCACGCGCCAGTCGATGTCGTGCGCAATTTCGGCGTGCCGACGCGCACCTACACCACCGACGGCCACACCTTCCTCGCCTATATCGACAACGAAAGCGGCTACATCCCCGGCGGTCCCGGATTCGGCTATGGCGGCTTCGGCGGTGGCTATGGCGGCTTCGGCGGGTTCGGCGGCTTTGGTGGATTCGGCGGCGGCGGCTTCGGTGGGTTCGGCGGCGGCTACGGCGGTTTTGGCGGTTTTGGCGGCGGCTTCGGGGGAGGCTATTACAGCTACACCTGCCAGACGACCTTCGAGGTCGCCAACGACAAGGTAGCATCCTGGACCTTCCGCGGGGATGGCTGCTGAGGCGCCCCGCTACCAGATTGCAATACGCAATGATTGCGGTTGGCGACGCATCCCACTATCCCGGATCTGCCAGGACGTCTCGTAGCACCCCTGGCCGGTCGGGTTGAGGGAAGCAGCATGAGTTCATTGCGCGCAACGGCGATGCGATCGGTGTTGGTGCTGGCGCTGGCCGGTGCTCTGGCCGGCTGCGAGAGCGGCGCCAGGCAGGACCCGTTGCTGGTCCGGCCCAGCACCGACGACGTCGTTTTCTCCGACGTGCCGATCTTCCGCGACCGCACCGTCGACGAGGCCATCGTCGGCTCGCTGGAACTGAGCGATTATGCTGTCGCGCTGAACCGCGCCAGGCTGCTCGACACGCTGCGCCAGGCAGGGCCGTTCACGGTGTTCGCGGTGCCCAACGCGCCCCTGGAAGCCGAGCAGCGCGCCGCCTTCGGCCAGTTGCTGTCGCCGGAAGCTCATGCCGGACTGCGTCGCCTGATGGCCTACACCATCGTGCCCGGACGCTATACCGAGTTGAGACTGCGCGGCATGATCGCCAAGCAGAACGGTCCGGTCGCGCTGACCACGCTGGATGGGCGCGACGTGCTGACCGTATCGCTGGAGGCCGTCACCGGCCAGTTGCTGTTGAGCGACCGGCAGGGCCATGCCAACCGCCTCTGGCTGGCCAATGTGCCGCAATCCAACGGCTTGCTCTACGTCACCCAGTCGCTGCTGTCGCCGGCCGACAACGTCATCGCTACCGCCGGGACAGCTTCCGGCATGACCTACGTGCCCGGCAATTACAATACCGGGGTCGGAGCGCCGAAGTAGAGACGTGCTCGAAGTCAGTCGTGTTTTTCCTTGATTGCGCTGGTTAGGAAATCAACCAGTCCGAACGGGGCGCGCTCGCCGAGGGAGAGCCTCAACATCAGGTGCCCGTCCGCGGCTTCCGACCTGTTGCGGGGGAACAGCGCCGCTTCGATGTCGTCGGGATGTGCCGCGATCGCCCGGCCAAGCTCGGCGCCGTCGAACATCGCCAGGTTCGCGCCTTCGCCGGACGGCGGCATCAGGTGCGCGGCATCACCGAGGAGCGTTACCCCGGGCACGCGGTCCCATCGGTGGCCGTTCGGGAGCGCGTGGACCATGCGCGGGACCGGCGCGGTCTCGCCGTCGGTGATCAGCGCGGTGAGCGCCGGCGCCCATCCGTCGAACTCGAACGGCCGCCTCCATGCGCGCGGGACGGATCGATCGGCCTTCCTCGCGACCGTCGCCGCGCGACGGGCGCAGCTCGGCCCCGCGGAATACCCGTTCGTGCGCCAGGTGGCGGCGCAGTTGTGCGAGCACGACGATCGCGGGCAGTTCCTGGCCGGTGTCGACCTCATCCTGGCCGGCTGTCGAAACTGCCCGCCAGGCTGATTTCTCATCAGGACACTGACGGGGTCGCCGCTTCAAGCATGGGGGGCCGCGCCCTTTGCCTCGCCGATCGCCTCGTTCATCGCCCGCACCCCGGCGGCTGGTCCCTCCGGATGATCCCAGACCGCGCTGACCACGGCGAGGAAATCCGCTCCCGCTTGCACCAGGGGACCGCAGTTCGCGGCCGTGATGCCACCGATCGCGACCACCGGCAGTTCCATCATCTCCGACCACCAGCGCAGCAGGTCCGCGTCCGCGCGTATATTGGTGTCCTTGGTGCTGCTGGCGAAGAAGGCGCCGAAGGCGATGTAGTCGGCGCCGGCCTCGCCCGCCAGCATGGCGGCGTCGCGGCTGTCGTAGCAGGAGATGCCGAGCTGGAGGTCATCCCCCAGCAGCGCCCGGGCCTTTGCCGCCGGCATGTCCTCGCCGCCGATATGCGCGCCGTCGCAGCCATGCGCCGCGGCCAGGTCGGGACGGTCGTTGAGGATGAAGGCGACGTCCCGCGATTGCACCACCGGACGCAGGACATCGATCGCGCGGCGGACTTCGTCATCCGGAACGCCCTTGAGCCGCAACTGGAAGGCGCCGACGTCGCCGGCATCGAGCGCCTCGGCCAGGCGGTCGCGGAACAGCACTGGATCGAGCGCCGGTGGCGTGATCAGATAGAGCCGGCACTCAGTCGTCATCGTCGATAATCTTCTTGACCTGCGGCGTGATCGGCATGATCCCGCATCTAGACGACGGGGAGCCTGCTGTCACCTCGCGGGGCCGTCGCGAAGCCAGTCCGGCAGGCGGCGAAGAGCGTTCTTCTCCGCCAGGTCCAGTGCCGCCGGACGTTGCGGGATCAGCTCCGCACCGAGCGGTGTCGCGCGTGCGAGCACTGCGGCGAATTGCGGGCAGTCGGAGGTCAGTATCAGCCGTCGCAGCCCGATTCGCAGCGCTTCCATGGCCCGGCCGGCGGAGCTGCCGCAGTCCAGCAGGTCGCAGGCATGGGTGTCGGCGATCAGGGGCTGCAACGACGAAATCAACGCGGCCCACCAGGCGGGACCGATGAAGCTGGCCGCATTCGGCGCCGATAGCAGTGTCAGCCGGCACCGGAACTGCCGCGCCGCCTGCAACGCCGCCAGCGCGTGGGCATGACCATGTATAACCACAGCCTTGGGTATGACCACAGCCTTCACAGGACCATTTGCGGATCGATATGCCTGGTTCGCCGGTTGCTTCATGCTTGACGTTCAAATCCTTGCGCGCGATTTGTGCAACATCACCTCGACCAGCCGGGGTCCCCCCCCCCCCCCCCCCCCCCCCCCTGGGGGGGGCGGGCACGGTGGGCGCCACGGCCTCGCCTCAGGG
>CAXSEE010000222.1:0-6607 GCA_964235615.1 uncultured Acetobacteraceae bacterium
GCTCACCTTCCTCGACATCACTGCCAGCCACGAGCAGCGCGACACCATCCTCGACGTGGTCAGCCGCACGGCGGCGCGCATCTTCCTGCCCTTCACTGTCGGCGGCGGCGTGCGCTCGACCGACGACATGCGCCGGCTGCTGCTCGCGGGTGCCGACAAATGCGCGATGAACTCGGCCGCCGTGGCGCGCCCTGCCCTGGTATCGGAGGCCGCGCGGAAATTCGGCAGCCAGTGCGTGGTGGTCGCCGTCGATGCGCGCGCCGACGGACATGGCGGCTGGGAGGTCTACAGCCACGGCGGACGCACGCCCACGGGACGTGACGCAATTGCCTGGTGCCGGGAGGTCGAAGCGGCCGGCGCCGGCGAGATCCTGCTGACCTCGATGGACCGCGACGGCACCCGCTCTGGCTTCGACCTCGATCTGCTGCGGGCCGTCTGCACATCGGTCCGGCTGCCGGTGGTGGCGTCCGGCGGGGTCGGCACGCTGGAGCATTTCGCCGAGGGTGCACGGGCCGGCGCGTCGGGACTGCTGGCCGCCAGCGTGTTCCACTTCGGCCAATTCACGGTGGAGGCGGTCAAGCTCTCCCTCGCCGCGGCCGGCCTGCCGATACGCATGCTGTCCAGGAACACGACGTCCAGGAACACGACCTCATGAGCAAGCCGGCCGCGACGAGCCGTCCGAAACGCAAGGCCGCGACGCGCAAGGCAGTCGCGAAGCTGGCCGGTGGCCGCAAGAGCCGCGCCAAGCAGGCGATCCCGAAGAAATTATCGTCGGAGATGCAGGGCGGCGCCACCGCGGCCGTGCTCGACCGGCTGTTCGATACGGTCATGACGCGACGCGACGCCGATCCGAACCACAGCCACTCGGCAAGGCTGCTGTCGCGCGGCCGGCTCAAGGTGGCGCAGAAGTTCGGCGAGGAAGCGGTCGAGTGCCTGATCGAGGCGGTGGCCGGCAACAGCGACAAGCTGATCAGCGAAAGTGCCGACATGCTCTACCATCTGATCGTGATGTGGGTCGACGCCGGGCTGCATCCTGAGGAAATATGGACCGAGCTGCAACGTCGCGAGGGCGTCGGCGGCATCGCCGAGAAGGCGTCGCGCGCCTCCCGCCATCTGGACCAGGCGCGCACGGGAGAGACACCGGTATGACAAGGAAGATTGGGATATGACCGTATCTGGCCTCGGTTCCTACGATCCCGACAACATCTTCGCCCGCATCCTGCGCGGCGAGATCCCTTCGACCAAAGTGTTCGAGGACGAGCACGTGGTGGCCTTCAACGATGTCAATCCGCAGGCGCCGGTGCATGTGCTGGTGGTTCCGCGCGGCGCCTATGTCTCGTTCGCCGACTTCAGCCGGCGAGCTTCCAGCGACGAGGTCGTGGGCTTCTTCCGCGCGGTCGCGCAGGTGGCGACGCAGCTCGACCTCGATACGCCCGGTTATCGTATCCTGAGCAACATCGGCGATCACGGCGGCCAGGAAGTGCCGCATTTCCATGTGCATCTGTTCGGCGGCCAACCGCTGGGACCAATGCTGCAACGGCGATAGTCGATTTTCCTCGCCTATCCCTGATTTTGTGCATCCTGGCTATACAGGAGGATGCCTTGCTGGAGCGTGCGCATATGCATGTGGAAGACGCGGTGGACATCATCGTCCGCGAGGATGAGATCGTCATCCGCCGGCAACGCCCTCGTGCCAGCATGACGGAGCTTCTGCAACGCTTCGACCCGGAGCGGCACCAGCACGAGCTTCAGCTCGATGGCGAGCCGGCCGGGAACGAGACGCGCTGATGGCCTACACCCCCGACCGGGGTGACATCGTCCTGCTCGACCTCTCGCCGTAAGCCGGGACCGAGATGGCCGGCGAGCATCGCGCCATCGTGCTGTCGGAGAAGAACTTCAGCACCGCAACCGGCTGGGTGGTGGTCTGCCCCATCACCACCAAGATCAAGGGATTGCCGTTCGAGGTGCCGATGCCACGCGGACTGAAGGCGGTCGGCTGCGTCATCGCCTCCGAGATCCGGACCATGGACTACATGGCCCGCCGCACCCGCTTTATGGAAAAGGCCCCGCTCGCCCTGTTGCAGGACGTGCAGTCCATCGCCTGCGCCACCGTCGGCTGCGGCTGACGGACAAGCGACGACGCCGGTGTTGGTGCCGGCACTATTCGCGAGCGACCTGCGCGGCAACTGAGAGAAGGCATCGCACCAGCTCGTCAGGCTTGGAAAAGAACGGCGAATGGTCGCTGTCCAGGGTGAAGACCGGGTCGCAAGGAAGTGCTGCCTGCATCGACCGCTGCATCTCGATCGGCAAGGCATGGTCGTGCAGGGTTTCGATGTAGGCCCGCTTGACGCGACCATAGCGCGCCGGCGTCACGGCCAATGGCGTGGCGTGGGTCCAGAGCGGCTCCGGGCTCAGCCTGGGAAGCGCTAGCGCGACCCGTTCGGCCGGTGTCGCGTTGTAGAACATGGCGCTGGCGATGTCGCTTGGCAGCATGGCCGAGCCGTCTTCGCGCATCTGCAAGATGTCGGCAGCACCTGCCTCCGGCTTCAGGGTGGTGAAGATCGAGCAGCCTGCCGGAATGAGCGATCCGGACACGTAGACGAGCGTGGCGATGCGGTCGGGAACACGCTCGGCCACCTCGCTGATGACGGGACCGCCCCGGCTGTGCCCGACGAGGATGACCGGATCGGCCTCCTGCTCGACCACTCCGGCGATCTGGTCCGCCCACGAGGCCAGCGTGACGCCAGCAAGGGGAGTGGGATCGGCACCCATGCCGAGCAGGTCAGGCGCAAGCACGCGATGCCCGGCTGCGGCCAGCAACGGGACGACGTGTTCCCAGCACCATGCGCCGTGCCAAGCGCCCGCGATCAGGACAAACGTTCTGCTGGTCTCGTGACTCTCGGTCGCTGGCACGGAATTCTCCTGTGGAATCCATCTACCATCCGCGCCGCAACCCTGGTCAATGCACTGGCGGACTGGCGCCCGCATCTGCCTTGCGGCTCTTGAGCAGCCAGCAGAACGGGACGACCGCCATGGCTATCGCGCCGAAGAACATGAAGGAGTCGTTATAGGCCAGCACCGAGGCCTGCTGGATGTATTGCTGGTAGATCTGCTGGTTGACCCCTGCCGATATGGCCGCCGGCGCGCGCCCGAGCTGATGCAGCACGGCGCGCGTGTTGGCGTTGTAGTCGTTGAACGGCTGGTGGAACGGCGTCATCCAATGGACCATGTGCGCCTCGCGTATCTGCGTGCGCGTGGTCACCAGCGCGGTCGCGGCGGAGATTCCGAGCGAGCCGAGCACGTTGCGCATCATGGCGAACAGCGCGGAGGCGTCCTGGTTCAGCTCCTTGGGCAAGGTCTGGTAGGCCACCACGCTGATCGGCACGAACAGGAACGCCAGCGCCGAGGCCTGGTAGGCGCGAAATTCGACCAGGGTGCGAAAATCAACGTTCAGCACCAGATGTCCCGACACGAACAACGAAACGCCCAACAAGAAGAAGCCGAAGGCAATGATGTAGCGCGGCTGTATCCGCTTCATCGCCATGCCGACCAAGGGGATCAGGATGATGATCCCGACGCCTCCGGGAGACAACACCAGGCCAGCCAGGGTTGCGGTGTAGCCGATCACCTGCTGGGCATATTGCGGCACCAGCACGGCGGACGAATAGAGCGAGAAACCCACCGCGCCGATCATCAGGGCGCCGACTGCAAAATTCCGGTCGGCGAACACGCGCAGGTCGACCACTGGGCGCTTGGCCGTCAGCAGCCAGCCGATGGCGCCGAGGATGCCCGTGACCGACAGCAGCGCCAGGATGCGTATGAAGGACGAGCCGAACCAGTCGTCATCCTCGCCGCGATCCATCATGACCTGCAGGCAGCCGAGCCCCATCGTGATCAGGGACAGTCCGATGACGTCGATCGAGGCGGGCCGCTTGCGCGCCCAGGGCGGATCGTCGACCAGGGCGGCGACCGCCAGCAGGCCGCCGATGCCGATCGGCACGTTGATGAAGAACACCCAGCGCCAGGAGTAGTTGTCGGTGATGTAGCCGCCCAAGGTCGGCCCGAGCACGGGGGCCACGATGGTGGCTATGGCGGTGATGGCGAAGGCGCCGGACCGCTTGTCGGGCGGGAAGGTGTCGAGGATGATCGACTGCTGGTTCGGCTGCAGACCCCCTCCGAAAAAGCCTTGCAGCAGGCGGAACACGATCAGCTGCGGCAGGCTGCTGGAGATGCCGCACAGGAACGAGAAGACCGTGAACATGCCGATGCAGATCATGAAGTAGCGCTTGCGGCCGAGCACCCTGCCGAGCCAGCCGGAGATGGTCAGCACGATGCCGTTGGCGGCCAGGTACGAGGTCAGCGCCCAGGTGGCGTCGTCGTAGGAGGTCGAGAGGTTGCCCGCGATATGCGGCAGGGAGACATTGACGATGGTGGTGTCGAGCACCTCCATGAATGCCGCGATGGTGACCACGACGGCGATCAGCCACGGGTTGTGCGCCGGTTTCCAGGCCTGATCCTTGGCGCTTCCGCTCATTCCCCGGTCTCCTTCATCTCACCTTCCCCCCTTCATCTCACCTTCACCGTCGGCTCGACCGAAAGGCCCAGCGGCAGCGGCAGGTTCGGGTCGAGGCCGCTGTCGATGATGATCTTGACCGGCACGCGCTGCACGATCTTGACGAAGTTGCCGGTCGCGTTCTCCGGCGGAAAGGCGCTGAACTGCGCGCCCGACCCTTTCTGGATGCTGTCGACATGGCCAGACAGCTTCATCGCCGGAAACGCATCGACCGAGATCTTCACCGGCTGGCCGGGGCGCATGTCGGTGAGCTGGCTCTCCTTGAAGTTGCCGACGATCCAGACATCGGGCTCGACGATCGAGAACAGCGACTGGGCCGATTGCACATAGTTGCCGCGCTCGACGTTGCGCTGCGCGATCCAGCCGTCGTGCGGGGCGCGTATCACCGTCCATCCGAGGTTGAGCTTGGCAGTCTCCACCTGTGCCACGGCCTGGGCCAGCGAGCCGGACTGCTGGGCGACGCGCGTGCCGGCATTCTCGACGTTCGACTGCACCGGCGTCGCCTGCTGGACCTGGCCCTGGGCTGCCAGCAACTGGCCCTGGGCCTGCTTGAACTGGGCCGTGGACTGGTCGATGGCCTGTTGCGACGTGGCCGCGCGGGTGATGCCGTGCTGGCGCTTGTATTCCGTCTCGGCCTGGTAGGCCTGGCCCTCGGCCGCCATAAGCTGGCCCTGCGCCTGCTTGAGCGCGCCGGGGAAGTTCTGCTTCGCCACCTCGACGTTGTATTTCGCGCCTTCGAGCTGACCCTTGGCCTGGTCGAGCGACGCCTGGGCACTGTCCAGGCTGGCCTGGAAGTCGCGCGGGTCGATCCGCATCAGGACCTGCCCCTGATGCACGAACTCGTTGTCGTTGACGTCGAGCTCGACCACGTAGCCGGCGACATGCGGGGCAATGGTGATCATCCGCCCCTCGGTGAAGGCGTCGTCCGTGCTCTCCTCGAAGCGGGTGGTTAACCAGTAGAAGATGCCGCCGACGATCACCACGACGACGAAGACGATCAGGCCGAGCCTGACCCAGGGCTTTGACTTCTCGCGGGCGGCGTCGCGCGCCTGCTCCTGCTTCTTGTCGTCTTCGGAGTCTTCCTGGCCGCCGTCGGAAGCCTTGTTCTCAGCCATTCATCGCCTCCAGCCTGCCCGAAAGGATGCGGCGCCGGCGAGGCGACTGACCGACCCGTTCGGTCAGTTCTTGGCACGAACTGGGCAGGGCGGCAACCGTGCGGCATCCAGGCGGCAGCTTCCGCATACAGGTTACATTCTGTGCCATGGCAGACGGATGGCCGTTACAGCAGACCATCATTCTGCGGGTCGTCGCAATCGAACCAGGGAAGATCCTGCCATGTCTTTGAAACGAACCGTTCTCGCCATCTCCGTCGCGGCCGGCCTGTCTGCCAGTGCCAGCGCATTCGCGCAGCCCGCCGGCGGGAGGGGACCGGGTGGCGAGCATGGCTTCGGCGAGGTCCTCCGCACCGTGCAACTGAGCAGCGCCCAGAAGCAGCAGATCCAGCAGATCATGAGTGCCGCACGCACGCAGAACGCCCCGGCATGGACCCAGATGAAGGCGCTGCAGCAGCAGATGACCAGCACCCTGTTCAGCACCGGCAGCGTTACCGAAGCGCAGTTGCTGCCGCTCGAGCAGAAGCAGGAGGTCATCCGCCAGCAACTCGACGTGAGCCGCATGCAGACGGCGATGGCGATCCGCAACGTGCTGACCAGCGCCCAGCTGGCCCAGGCTGCCAGCGCCCAGGCTCAGCTCTCGTCCCTGCATGAGCAGGAGCATGCCATACTGGCGCCCACCGGAGACTAGGACGGCGCCTTCGCGGCACCCGGGGACAAGGCCGTCAGCGCGCGCGCTCGAGTTGCCACTCGAGATGCGAGCGGACGGCCGGCCACTCGCAGGGGATGATGCTGTACACGCAGGTGTCGCGCAGCGTGCCGTCCCTCGCATACTGGTGGCAGCGCAGCACGCCGTCGAGCCTGGCGCCGAGACGCTCTATGGCGCAGCGGCTCTGCTGGTTCAGGAAATGGGTGCGGAACT
>CAXSEE010000223.1:0-6594 GCA_964235615.1 uncultured Acetobacteraceae bacterium
TTTTCATTGATCAGTAATCGCTTGTCACTGTTCATTGAACACCTTAGGTGGTGGTCCAGCCAACCACTCGTTCCCGACCGCGTGCTTCAACCATGCATCGCGGAGAGGAGATCGGGTTGGCTGCCTGATTCACCGGAACCAAAGGCGATTGTATGACAAATAAAATAGCGAACACCCTTGTCCTCGTGGCGATCCCATTGGGACTGGCAGGGTGCGGCGGAACCGGCCGGTTCGTCGATCAGCCCGCACTGAGCGTCAGCGACGCAGCAGTGGGTAGGCAGCAGGCTGTGGCCCAGCTTTTTGACAGCGCGCAACCGTACAAGATCAAGCTCTGCGCCGCAGACCAGTCATCGAAGCAATGCAAGCCGAACCAGGGCTTATCCGCATCTGGCGTCGGCGGCCCGCTTTTGCCGCTCAGCATGAATGTGGCTGCGCTGGACATCAAGTCGGTCAAGCCTGCAGCGGACGGCTTCGCCTTCTCGTCCCAGATCGATGCCACGGTCGACGCGATCCCACCGCTCTGCGGAACGGTCGGCGGCACGATCAAGACGGGGACAAACGACACCGCCTCCGTCCAGCTCAGTAATTTCTACTGTAATTGGGCCGCCATCGGAAATGTTTTGGCAAGCATGAAGCTCTCCATCGACAACATCGACCTGTCCGACAAGACGTTTACCGGGTATTACCGGATCACGTTCTATGGCACTGGCAACGCTTCCGGGTCGGGCTACTTCAAGGGGGCGATTGCCAATCAGCCCACGTAGAGCGCGTCTGCTTGGTTTGGGGAGCGGGCAAAGGAGATCGTGAACACCGGCGGGAGGACCTCATGACGCGCCCCGATCCGACGGCCACGCCCTCGCGATCCTTCGTGGTCTCGCTCGACAACCGGAAGGCGCGCGGCGCCGGGCATGAGCGCCGCCGGGAAATCCTGACCGCCGCGCGCGAACTCTTTCTCGAGCACGGGATCGAGAACGTCACGACACGGCAAATCGCCGCGCAGGTCGGGATTTCGCAGACGGCGCTCTACGCGCACTTCAAAAAGAAGGACGAGATGCTGGACGCGCTTGTCGACGAGGCGTTCGGCAAACTCGCCGGGTCGCTTGCGGCGCTGGAGGCCGGTCTGGACGACCCGATGGCATACCTGCGTGCCGCGATCCCGCGCTATATCCGCTTCGGCATCGAGAATCCCGACGAGTATCGCCTTGCCTTCCGGATGAAGGATGGGCGGCAGAGGCCGGCGGAGGTTCTTGAGGCGAGGCGTCAGGCCCCGGGGTTTGCGGTGTTCGCAACGCTCGAGATCCATGTGGCCGCTGGCCAGGCCGCAGGTCTGCTGCGGAGTTCAGGTGCATCGTCACGCGCCGTGGCTCAGGCGATCTGGGCCTCCATCCACGGCCTCGTCGCGCTCCTGCTCGCCTATCGCGACTTCGACTGGGTGCCTCTTGACGAGTTGATCGATGTGCACTCGAACATGCTGATGCACGGCCTGTTCCTGGACCCGCCCCAGGAGGCGGCGTGATCGCCGGTCAGGGATCTGTGTGAAACATACCATACCGGCCAGGCCGCATCATATCGGCGGCATGGTACTCTGCCTCTCGCGGGATGCCCGCCCACGGCATCCCGGGCACGATACTGCAGCCCAGCAGGCGCATAAGCGTCATGCCCGGCGCGCACGCTGTGGTCACCTTGGACGGTGCGGGATGGCATCAACAGGGCAGCCGCCTGAACGTGCCGGACAATATCGGCTTGCTTCTGCTGCCGCCGTACAGCCCCGGGCTGAATCCACAGGAAAACATCCAGTGTTACTCCCTCGCACGCAATCTGGAGTGGTGGCGGCCATAGCCGAAATACACCGCGAGGCCGATCGCCAGCCAGACGATCAGCCGCAGCCAGGTCGCCAGCGGCAGGCTGCCCATCAGCACCACGCAGAACACGATGCCGAGGATCGGCACCCAGGGCACGCCCGGGACACGGAACGGACGCTTCATGCGGCCGTCGGTCCGCCGCAGCCGGATCACCGCGCCGCAGACGATGATGAAGGCGAACAGCGTGCCGATGCTGACGATCTCGGCGAGGATCGTGATCGGCAGCAGCCCGGCGACGGCGGCAACGCACGCGCCGATCAGCGCCTGGCTGAGATAGGGGGTTTTCAGGCGCGGATGCAGTTTGGCGAACAGGCCTGGCAGCAGCCCGTCATGGGCCATCGTGTAGAAGATGCGCCCCTGCCCATAGAGATAGACCAGTATGACGGTGGTAAGCCCGGTCAGGGCGCCGATCTTGATCAGCATGGAGAACCAGGCGATGCCGATCGTGTCGGTGGCCACCGCGATCGGATCGGCGACGTTGAGCTTCGCATAGGGCACGATGCCGGTCAGCACGGCGGCCACTGCCATGTATAGTATCGTGCAGACCAGCAGCGAGGCGAGGATGCCGACCGGCATGTCCTTCTGCGGGTTCTTCGCTTCCTGGGCTGCGGTGGAGACGGCATCGAAGCCGATATAGGCGTAGAACACCACGCCGGCGCCGCGCAGGATGCCGCTCCAGCCGAAATGCCCGAACTGGCCGGTGTTGGCTGGGATCAGCGGGAACCAGTTCTTCGTGTGGACGAAGAACGCGCCGAGTGCGACGAATGCCAGCACCACGCTCAGCTTGACCACGACCATGATGGTGTTGAGCCGTGCCGTCTCTTTTGTTCCTCCGATCAGCAGCAGGGTGAGCAGGACGACGATCCCCGCTGCCGGCAGGTTGAACAGCGCGTGGGCATGGCTGCCGTCGGCCAGGGTGACCTCGGTTCCGGGCGCCGAGGCGAGGATCTTCGGGAAGGTGATGCCGAAGCTTTCGAGCAGGCTGACGAAATAGCCGGACCAGCCGACCGCGACGGTGGCCGACCCTGCCGCGTATTCGAGGATGAGGTCCCAGCCGATCACCCACGCGACCAGCTCGCCGAGGGTGGCGTAGGCATAGGTGTAGGTGCTGCCGCTGACCGGCAGCAGGGCGGCGAGCTCGGAATAGCAGAGGCCCACGAAGCAGCAGGCGATGCCGCCGAGGATGAACGAGAAGATGATGCCCGGGCCGGCATAACGCGCCGCCGCGGTCCCGGTGAGCACGAAGATGCCGGCGCCGATGATCGCGCCGATGCCCATGGCGGTGATGCTGACGCGGCCCAGGGTTCGGGAAAGCCCCTGCTTGCCGCCTTCCTCGACGATGGTGTCGATACCCTTGCGGGCCGTGAGAGCGTTCTGCACCAATATCGGCTCCATTCATGACTGCACCGAAGGATCATCCATGACCGAAGACGACAGGAAGTTCATGACCCGCGCCATCGTTTTGTCGGAACGGACCTCACTGGTCGAGAGTGCGGGTGGCGCATTCGGCTGTGTCATCGTGCAGGATGGCGCGATCCTGGCGGAAGGGGCCAACCGTGTCGTGGCCGAGAATGATCCGACCTGGCACGCGGAGATGGAAGCCATCCGCAACGCCTGCAAGGCGCAGGGAAGCTTCAAGCTGCGTGACGCGACGCTCTACACCAGTGCCGAACCCTGCCCGATGTGCATGGCCGCGGCCTACTGGGCCGGCATCAAGGCGATCTACTACGCCTCCACCAACGGCGACGCGCTCGAATACGGCGATTTCGACGACAGCATGATCTACCAGGAGCTGCGCAAGCCGGTGTCGGAGCGTTCCATCCCGACCCTGCAGATCATGCGTGCCGAGGCGGTCGAGATCTGGAGGAAGTATCAGGAAAAGTCCGACCGCGTGCCGTATTGATGGGCGTCGATGCGGCCGCCTGCCTCCGCCGCCTTCGCGAGCTGCCGGTCGAGCGTGACGAGCTCCGCCTCGAGTTGCCGGGCCAGCCACAGATAGCTCGCGTCATAGACGGTCAGGCCGGTTGCAGCCGCCATCGCCAGGATTGCGTCATGATCCACCGCCACCTCCTCTATGCCGAGCCGGTCGCGCAGACGGAACGCCGCCGTCAGTGCCGCCTTCTGGTCCGGATGCCGCCGGCCCTTGACCAGGCATACGGTCGCCAACTCGTAGGCGGGCAGCGATGGCGCCACGAGACGAGCCTCCGCGAGCCGTGCGGCAACGATGTTGGCCTCGATCTCGCCAAACAGCAGCGCGGCAAGAGCCGACGCATCGACGACCTTAGTGAGCATCCCGGTCGGCGCGGATCAGGTCGGCGGCCTCGGTGGGCGTGTTCAGGCCGAGCCGGCGAACCTCGGCGAGGATCTCGGATGGCGTGGCGCGATGCTCGTCCTGAACCGCCGCCTCGATGATGGCCAGCAGCTCGCCCTGCAGGGAGCGATGATGCCTCTCGGCGCGGACACGCAAGCGCTGCACCACCTGATCGGGTGCATTCTTGATGGAGAGATTGACTGACATGGCTCCAGACTGGCTCCAGAATGGATGCGGATGTAACACGGCTTCTTGGCCTGAAGATAGATATCAATGGCCAGGCCGGCCGATCATGCTGCCGATCAGCGAGACGATCTCCTGGCCCCAGTAGGGCTTGGCGACGAAGCGGACGCCCTCCGCCAGTTCGTGGCCGTCGGGGGCGGCACGACCCGACACCACGACGATGGCGCAGTTCGGAGAGGCTTCGCGCACGGTGCGCGCCAAAGCAAAGCCGTCCGGACGGCCAGGCATCTGAACATCGGTGAAGACCGCCTGGATGTCGGGACGCGCCTTGAGGGCCGCCAGTGCTGCGGCGCCGTTCTCGGCCTCGATCACCTCGTAGCCGGCATCCTGGAAATGCTCCGTCGCCAGCATGCGAAGCAGCATCTCGTCGTCTACCACCAGGATGACAGGAGGGCGCGGCCCCGAGGCTTGGTTCATTAAAACCGAACGCAGCCGCGCGTTACCGGTATTTGCCGGGACGTTCACGATTGCGTCGTGATCGCGTCCAGGGCCAGCACGGCAAAACTGGCCAGCCAATGCTCGCCCATATAATCGCCGCCGACGTGCGGCAACGCCGTTTCCAGATGCGTCGCCGCAGCGGCGTGCAAGGCCCACGCGCGTTCGCGGTCAGGCGAGGCGTCCGAGAGTTCGGCCGAGGCCAGGCTGGAGAGGCACCAGGCACGGCTCAGGTTGAGGCCGTCCAGATGCACGATCTTGCCGTCGCTGCGGTCGCTGACCTCGGCGGGCGCGAACAGGCAGGCGGGCCGACCCTCCGCCAGATCCGGCAGGAAGGCGTGGAACCAGGCGATGAAGCGGTCATGGGGCAGCAGCCGGCGCATTGCCTCCGCCTCGATCAGGGCGGGAGACAGGAACTCGTCGCCGCCCGGCTCCCATGCCTGGCATGCGGCGTCTGTTCCATACCAGCGCCAGGCGGCATCCCGCAGCGCCGCCAGCAGCGTGGTGTCGGCATGGACCGTGGCATATTCGCAGGCGAGAGCCAGGGCGAAGGCGGTGTTGGCGTGGGCGCCGTGCCGCACCGGATAGGCCGAGCGGGCGAGATGGGCCAGCAGTCGTCCGGCGATCAGCGTCGAGAGCGGCTGCATCGCCCCAGCCCAGCCGGTGGCGGCAGGATGGCGGTTGAGTTCGGCGTCGAGCATCAGCAGCCAGGCCCAGCCGTACGGGCGTTCGAAGCTGCCGGACTGGACAGCCAGGAAATAATCGCGCTCGACGGCCAGTGCCGCCTCGGTCAGACGCTCGTCGAACAGGCGCGCGATGCGGGCTGCCTGCGGCAGATCCGCCTCGGTGCGCAGCAGGTGGGCGAGCATCCAGTAGCCATGCACGCAGGAATGCCAGTCGAAGCTGCCGTGGAACACCGGATGCAGCGCAGATGGGGTTGGCGGCGCATCCGGCGGCCCGGACAGGACATGGTCGAGCTTGTGCGGATATTCGCGCGTGACATGGCCGAGAGCGATCTCGGCGAAGCGGCTGGCGTGGATCATGCGGGTTAGGTAGCGTCGCCGCAGGATTTGTCCAATCCAGGCTAACGGCTGATCGGAAACCGCTTGCCTTTGCAATCAGTCCTGAAAGAGAAGTTTTAGATTGCGCCCTTCCCCAAGAAGCTAGGCAGAACCGATGATCACCTCAGCGCCGCTGGTCCCGAAATGGACCGCCGAGTCCTTCCTGAAGGCCGACCAGAACGAGTTTGGATCTGCATGGCGATACGAGCTGATCGACGACCAGATAATCGGCCAAGCTGCCCCGAGTCCTCGCCACGGCGCGATCATCGCGGGCCTGAGCGCGGCCCTCGCCGTCCGATTACGCGGCCACAAGACCTGCCGCCCCGAAGCAGGAAGTGCTGCCACTCCACGCCGACAGCAGCGCAGCACCGCTCTTATCCCTGACGTCATGGTCCGATGTGGCGACCTGCCCACCGTGCTGTTCGAGGTCGTCTCTCCTACAGAGCTGAAAGATTGGCGCGCCCGCGACAGGAAACGGCTCCGCCAACAGGATGTCGAAGGTGTTCGCGAGATCATCGAGATCCATCAGGCGGATGTGGCCGCCCACATTTACCGCAGGCTGGATGACGGCGAGTGGTCGTTCACGCCGATCGGCGGCGACGAAGCCGTCCTGAGCCTGACCAGCATCGGCACCGAGCTACCCATGTCCGAGATTTACGAGTTCGTGCAGCCCGAGGACTAG
>CAXSEE010000224.1:0-6570 GCA_964235615.1 uncultured Acetobacteraceae bacterium
TTGATGCAGACCGGGCGGATCGGCACGCCATGCTCGCGCGCATCGCGCACGATCTGCGCCGGCGCGTAGAAGCCCATCGGCTGCGCATTCAACAGGGCAGCGGCGAATATATCGGGATGGTGGCATTTCATCCAGGCGCTGGCGTAGGCGATGCGCGCGAAGCCGGCGGCATGGCTCTCGGGGAAACCGTAGGAGCCGAACCCCTCGATCTGCTTGAAGGTGCGGATCGCGAAGTCTTCCGGATAGCCGTTCGCGACCATGCCGTTGATCAGCTTGTCGCGAAAGCTGCCGACGCCGCCTGTCATCTTGAAGGTCGCCATCGAGCGTCGCAGCTGGTCGGCTTCCGACGGCGTGAAGCTGGCGCATTCGATCGCGACACGCATCGCCTGCTCCTGGAACAAGGGCACGCCGAGGGTTTTCTTCAGCACCTTTTCCAGCGCCGGCGTGAGATATTCCGGCTGTTCCAGTCCTTCGCGGCGGCGCAGATAGGGATGCACCATGTCGCCCTGGATCGGGCCGGGACGCACGATCGCCACCTGGATCACCAGGTCGTAGAACACGCGCGGCTTGAGGCGCGGCAGCATCGCCATCTGCGCCCGGCTCTCGATCTGGAAGGTGCCGAGCGTGTCGGCGCGCCGGATCATCGCGAAGGTGTCCGGATCATCGTCCGGGATGCGGGCGAGATCGCGCCGCTCGCCGTGATGCGTCTCCAACAGGTCGAACGCGCGACGCATGCAGCCGAGCATGCCCAGGCCGAGCACGTCGACCTTCATGAACTTCAGCGTGTCGATATCATCCTTGTCCCACTCGATGATCTGCCGGTCGGCCATCGCGGCGGGCTCGATCGGCACCAGGCTGTCGAGCCGGTCGCGCGTCAGCACGAAGCCGCCCGGATGCTGGCTGGAATGGCGCGGGAAGCCGATCAGCTGGCGCGCCAGGGTCAAGGTCAGGCGCAGGCGGCGATCGTCGAGATTGAGATTGAGGGCGCGCGCATGCTCCTCGTCGACGCCGTCCTCGCTCCAGCCCCAGACCTGCGAGGCGAGTGCGGCCGTGACATCCTCCGGCAGGCCCATCACGCGGCCCACGTCGCGCAACGCGCCGCGAGAGCGGTAGCGGCTGATCACCGCGCACAGGGCGGCGCGTTCGCGGCCGTAGCGCCGGTAGATCCACTGGATGACCTCCTCGCGACGCTCATGCTCGAAATCGACGTCGATGTCGGGCGGTTCGTTGCGGTCGGCCGAGATGAAGCGCTCGAACAGCAGGTTGCCTTGCGCCGGGTCGATCGCGGTGATGCCGAGCACGTAGCAGACCGCCGAGTTGGCGGCCGAGCCGCGGCCCTGGCAGAGGATGCCGCGGTCGTTGGCGAACCGGACGATGGCGTTCACGGTCAGGAAATACGGCGCGTAGCGAAGCTGTGCCACCAGGGCGAGCTCGTGCCGGAGCTGGGTCCCGACCGCCTCCGGCACGCCGTCCGGATAACGTCGCGGCGCATGCTCCCATACCAGCCGTTCGAGGTCCTGCTGGTCGTCGAGGCCGGGCGTCTCGCTTTCCTCCGGATATTGGTAGGCCAGCATGTCGAGCGAGAAGCGGCAGCGCCCGGCCAGCTCGACGCTGGCGGCGAGGGCGTCGGCATGCGACATCTCGAACAATCGGCAGACCTCGTCGGCGGACTTGAGATGCCGGTCCACGGAGCGTTCCCGCCGGAACCCGGCCGCATCGATGGTGCAGCCCTCGCGTATGCAGGTGACGACATCCTGCAGGATGCGTCGCTCCTTGTGGTGATAGAGCACGTCGCCGGTGACGACCGGTGTCACGCCCGCCGCCCGCGCGAGTGCGGCGGTGCGTGCGAGACGAGCCTGGTCGTTCGGGCGTCGATGCAGGGTGAGGGCGCAATAGGCGCGGTCGCCGAACAGCCCGCCCAACCGGGCCAGGCTCTGCGTCAGGGCCGCATGATCCGCGGGCGGGATCAGGATGGCGAGCAGCCCGTCGCTCCATTCCGCCAGATCCGACCAGGCAAGATCGCAGCTTCCCTTGCCGGCGCGCGATTTGCCGATGCTGAGCAGCCGGCACAGGCGGCCGTAGGCGGCACGGTCGGTCGGATAGACCAGCAGCGAGGGCGCGTCGTTCAGGTCCAGGCGGCAGCCGACGATCAGCCGCACCCCGGTCTCGCCGGCGCGATGATGGGCGCGCGCGATGCCGGCGAGGCTGTTGCGGTCGGTGATGGCGAGCGCGCTCATGCCCATGCCGAGCGCCTGCTCGAACAGCTCCTCGATCTGGCTGGCGCCACGCAGAAACGAATAGCTGGAAGTGACCTGTAGCTCGATGTAGCGCATGCGCGCCTGCGGCTCGATATAGCGCATCCGCAAACGCTAGCGGAGACGAGAACAAAAAGCGAACAAATCTGCAGATGTAAAACAGGCTTGACATGATCTGGGGACAGCAGCATGACAAGGATGCTTGTCATCCTGAGCGAGGCAACGATGCCGGATCTGGGACATGTGCATCTGATCGGCGCGTGGCTCGCGCTGGGCTGCGGACTGATCAACCCGCTCGCCCCGAAGGGCACGCGGGCGCATCGTGCCATCGGCTACGGGTTCGTGTTCTCGATGCTGCTGACCAATGCGGTCGCATTGTCGCTCTACCGGCTCAACGGTCGTTTCAACATGTTCCACGCCTATGCCCTGGTGAGCCTGGCGGCAACCGTTGCGGCCCTGATGCCGGTGCTGCGGCACGCTCCCGGCTGGCTCGTGCGGCATCAGCGGGCGATGCAGGGGGCCTATATCGGGCTCTGCGCGGCTGCCGTGAACGAGATCCTGACTCGGATGATCTTGCAAGAGTGCAGCTGTCGCATCGAATATTCTGGAGTCTCAGCGCCTGCATAACCCTGGCCGTCATTATGTCAGGTGCTGCGATGGCACGACGCGGCAACCGGCCGTGCCGATCGTCCTTGGCCTGGTGCTGTTCGTGTTCATCCTGCGACAGATGGACGAGTTCCGGCGCCTGCTGAGCCTGTCCGCCTTTGCACTCTCGTCGGCCATCGTCGGCATCGTCGTCCATGGCTGGAGCCTGCTCGCGTTCGTCGGCGTCGGGGGCTGCGGCCGGTCTGGATCATGCCAGCTCAACTGCTCCTGTGGGGCGCGCTGATGCTCGCCGCCCGCCTGCTTCCGTGAAGAACCGGCTTCCGGAGCTGCGCCGGGTGCGCGACTGGAGCCAGGCCGAGCTTGCCAGCCGGCTCGCGGTCTCCCGCCAGACCGTCAATGCGATCGAGACCGGACGCTATGACCCGAGCCTGCCGCTGGCTTTCGCCATCGCCGCCTTGTTCGAGTTGCGGATCGAGGAGATCTTCACGCCCTAATCAACGGATGGAGCCGTGCATGCATCCAGGCTGGGACATCCCGGGCAGCGGCCCGCTCGATCGCGCCTGCGAGATGATACTGGAGCGCATCGCCGGGCGCCCCGATTCGGAAGCGGGCGGCACATCGCTGGGCGGCATAGCCCCGCCGCTCGCAGAGGTGCGGGACCTGACCATCCCGGGACCGGGCGACCCCTTGCCGCTGCGGCTGTATCTGCCGCAGCCGCGCCGCAGCGCTGCCCTGCTGGTCTGGCTGCATGGCGGCGGGTTCGTCTCCGGTGGTCTCGACAGCCATGACGTGCAGCTCCGCGGCCTTGCGGACTCCGCCGGCTGCGCGGTGCTGGCGGTCGATTATCGCCTGGCCCCGTTCCATCCCTGGCCGGCGGCGACGCAGGATGCGCATGCTGCCCTGATCTGGGCGTCGGCCCATGCGCGCGAACTGGGCGCCGATCCGGACCGGCTCGCCGTGGGGGGCGACAGCGCCGGCGGCAACCTCGCGGCCGTGGCGGCCATGATGTGCCGCGACCGCGGCGGTCCCAAGCTCTCCCTGCAGATCCTGGTCTATCCCGATGGTGACGCCCGGCGCGGCTTCAATCACGATAGTTGGCGGGAGCATGACGGGCGGGTCCTGGAGCGCGGCAGCAAGGACCACACGCTCGACCAGTATCTTCCCGGCGACATCGACCGCAACCAGCCGCATGTCTCGCCGGCCCTGTCACCCGTCGCCGCCCTGCGCGGCCTGGCGCCGGCGCTGGTGCTGACCGCCGAGTTCGATCCGCAGCGCGACGAGGGCGAGCTCTATGCCGCCAGGCTGCGCGAGGCAGGCGTGCCGGTGTCGCTCACGCGCTATCCCGGCATGATCCACGGCTTCTGGCAGAAGGGCGGTCTGCTCGCGCAGGCTGGCCAGGCAAACCGGCAGATCGCGGAGGCGTTGGCTGACCCGCCGGGTTGATCTAAACCAGGTCTGGTTTGGGAGTATTGTCAGAATGGCCGAGAACGAGCAGTCCGCCGAGACCCTGGTGACGATGCCTTCGGGTGTCCAGTATCGCGACGTTGTCGTCGGCGACGGGCCCGAGCCCGCGGCCGGCAAGAAGGTGACCGTGCACTATACCGGATGGCTCGACAACAACGGCCAGCCGGGGAAGAAATTCGACAGCTCGCGCGATCGCGGCAGTCCGTTCAGCTTCACCCTGGGCATGCGCGAGGTGATCTCCGGTTGGGACCTCGGCGTCGCCACCATGCGTGTCGGCGGCCGGCGCACCCTGATCCTGACGCCGGACCATGGCTATGGCGCGCGTGGCGCCGGCGGCGTGATCCCGCCGAACGCGACGCTGATCTTCGACGTCGAACTGCTCGGCGTCAGCTAGGCTCAGTTCCTAAGGCGGGGCGGTTTCGAGTTCCTCCTCGGCGAGCAGCCAGTCCTCCTCGGCCTGCGCCTGCTCGCGGGTGATGGCGGCAAGGCGGGTGTTGGCCTTGGTGATCTCGGCGGCCTTTCCGGGCAGATACATCGAGGGCTCGGCCAGACGCCGTTCGATCGCGGCGCGTTCCTCGGTCAGGCGGGTGATCAGTGTCTCGGCATCCTTGGCACGCTTGCGTATCGGCGCCTGGGCACGCCGTTGTTCGGCCCGCTCGCGACGGTCCGCCGAGCCGGAGGGCGCTTCTACCGGCCGTCCGGTGTCGCGGTTGGCGTTGCGGGCGCGCTCGACCAGCCAGGCGCGGTATTCAGCCATGTCGCCGTCGAACGGCTTGACCGTGCCGTCGCCGACCAGCCAGAGCCGGTCCGCCACCAGCTCGACCAGATGCGCGTCATGGCTGATCAGCAGCACCGCGCCGCCGAAATCCGCCAGCGCCCGCACCAGCGCCTCGCGGGCGTCGATGTCGAGATGGTTGGTCGGCTCGTCGAGGATCAGCAGTTGCGGGGCATCGCGCGTCGCCAGCGCCAGCAGCAGCCGCGCCTTCTCGCCGCCGGACAGGTCGCGCGTCGGCGTGCCGGCTCGATCCGCGTCGAGCCCGAAGCGCGCCAGTTGCGAGCGCAGCACGGTCGGCAGGGCGTCGGGCAGGGCGCGTGCCATGTGCGCGACCGGGCTCTCATGGGCCACCAGCTCCTCCGCCTGGTGCTGCGCGAAATAGCCCACGCGCAGTTGCCGCGCGTGCGCGAGCGAGCCGCGCATCGGGATCAGGCGCCCGGCGACCAGCTTGGCGAAGGTGGACTTGCCGTTGCCATTGGCGCCGAGCAGCGCGATCCGGTCGTCCATGTCGATGCGCAGCGACAAGCCGCTGAGGATGGTCCGGCCGTCATAGCCGGCATCGACCTGCTGCATGGTCAGCATCGGCGGCGCGAGCTGGGCCGGCTCGGGGAACTCGAACCGGGTCGGGGTGTCCTCGACCACGCTCTCGATGTCGGGCAGCCGCTCCAACGCCTTGAGCCGGGCCTGTGCCTGCCTCGCCTTGGTCGCCGAGGCGCGGAAGCGGTCGACATAGGACTGCATATGCGCCCGGCGCTGGGCGATCCGCTCGGCCGCACGGTTCTGCTGCAGGGCCTGCTCGGTGCGTATGCGGACGAACTCGTCATAGCCGCCCGGGGTGAGCGAGATCTTGCCGTGGTCGAGATGCGCGATCGCCTCCACCGCTCGGTCGAGCAGGGTGCGGTCGTGGCTGACGATCAGCGCCGCACCTGGGAAGCGGGACAGCCAGTTCTCCAGCCACATCGTCGCCTCGAGGTCGAGATGGTTGGTCGGCTCGTCGAGCAGCAGCAGGTCGGGGGCAAGGAACAGCGCCGTGGCCAGGGCGACGCGCATGCGCCAGCCGCCGGAGAACTCGTTGACGGCACGGGTCTGCGCCGCCGCGTCGAACCCGAGCCCGGCCAGGATGCTGGCGGCGCGCGCCGGTGCGCTGTCGGCACCGATCGCCAGCAGCCGCTCGTGGATGTCGGCGATGCGCGCGGGCTCTGACGCATGCTCGCTTTCGGCAAGCAGCGACGCGCGTTCGGTGTCGCCGTCCAGCACGGTCTGCAGCAGCGAGGCGTCCCCCGACGGCGCCTCCTGGCGGATCCGCGCCATGCGTGCGCGCGACGACAGCCGGATCTCGCCGCCGTCGGGCGCGATGTCGCCGGCGATCGCTGCCAGCAGCGTGGACTTGCCGGCGCCGTTGCGTCCGAGCAGGCCGATCCGCCGCCCGGGCTCGACGGTGAGGTCGGCGGCGTCGAGCAGCGTGCGGCC
>CAXSEE010000225.1:0-6537 GCA_964235615.1 uncultured Acetobacteraceae bacterium
GAACAGGCTTTGTCCCGCCATCACCTCGATGACCCAATCCTGGTAGGTCGGATCGTCGCTGGCGATGCGCCACTCCGCACCCGGCCGCAACCGGGACGCCACCAGCCCGATCGCTTGCGGATGCACGAAGCGGCGCTTGGCGTGGCGGGTTTTCGGCCAGGGATCCGGGAACAGCAGGAACATCCGGTCCAGGCAACCCTCGGGCAGGGCCTGCAGCAAGGTGCGGGCATCGTCGTCCCAGATGCGCAGCATGTCGGGCAAGGGAGCGGTGCCTTCCTCTCCGTCCGGCACCAGGCGGGTCAGCAGCGAGCATAGTCCGTTCTCGAACACCTCGCAGGCGATCAGTCCGACATCCGGATGGGCGGCATGCTGGGCGAGGCTATGTTCGCCGCCGCCGAAGCCGACCTCCAGCCAGAGCTCCGACGGGGCTCGGCCGAAAGCGGCGCGCGGATCGGTGGCCAGGGTCTCGGGAAAACGCAGGCGAGGCAGCGTGAGATCGATCAGGAGCTGCTGGCGCGGGCGCAGCGGATGGCTGCGTTGCCGCCCGTAGAGCCGGGCGGCAGGCGGTTTCAACGGTTGAAGGCGCTGCGCAGCGTTGGTGCGAGGTCGACCTGTTCCCAGGTGAAGTCGTCCTTCGCAGCGTCGGAAGTGCGTCCGAAATGGCCATAGGCCGAGGTCTGCGAATAGATCGGGCGGTTGAGCCGCAGGTGCCGGCGGATGCCGCGCGGAGTGAGGTCCATCGCCTCGCGCAGCACGCGCTCCAGCCGGGCCTCGTCGACGTCATGGCCGGTGTCGTGCAGGTCGACATAGACCGAGAGCGGGTGCGACACGCCGATGGCGTAGGCGATCTGCAGGGTGCAGCGCTCGGCGAGCCCGGCGGCGACGATGTTCTTGGCCAGGTAGCGGCAGGCATAGGCCGCCGAGCGGTCGACCTTGGTCGGGTCCTTGCCGCTGAAGGCGCCGCCGCCGTGCGGGGCGGCACCGCCGTAGGTGTCGACGATGATCTTGCGCCCGGTCAGGCCGGCGTCGCCGTCGGGGCCGCCGATGACGAAGATCCCCGTCGGGTTCACGTAGAAGCCCTCGTCGGGGCACATCCAGCCCTCGGGCAGCACCTCGCGCACGATGCCGCCGAGCGTCTCGCGTATGGCGGATTGCGGCATGGACTCCTCATGCTGCGTCGAGATCACGATGCTGGTCGCGCCGATCGGCTTGCCGTCGACGTAATGCAGCGTGACCTGGCTTTTCGCGTCCGGCAGCAGGCCGCGTCCGCGCGGGTCGTGGGTCTTGCGAAGCTGGTTGATGCGATGGAGGATGCCGTGCGCGTAATGCAATGGTGCCGGCATCAGGCTCGGCGTCTCGCGTGTCGCGAAGCCGAACATGATGCCCTGGTCGCCGGCGCCCTCGTCCTTGTTGCCGGCGCTGTCGACGCCGACGGCGATGTCGGCGGACTGGGCGTGCAGGTAGTTGTGGAACTCGGCGGCGCGCCAGGAGAAGCCCTTCTGGTCGTAGCCGATCTCACGCACCGCCTCGCGCACCTTGTGCTCCAGGTCCTCGCCGGTGACGCTGTCGGCGCCGCGAACTTCGCCGGCCAGCACGATCCGGTTGGTGGTGACCAGCGTCTCGCAGGCGACCCGCGCCTCGGCATCCACGCCGAGATAGAAGTCGAGCACGGTGTCGCTGATCCGGTCCGCGACCTTGTCGGGATGGCCCTCGGACACCGATTCCGAAGTGAACAGGAAATCGCCCTTATCGCGCATGATGATCCCTTCCGCCGTTCTGGCTGCCTGGTGCCGCGGCGGTCAGAGTTCTCCGGGCGACCTTGAAAGCGGAGTCCATGTGACGGAAAGCGTGGATGGGGTCAAGAAGACCAAAGCCGGGGGTCGAAGCAGAATGGACGTGTTCCGGTGATGCGCGCGGCCATGCTGGCTGGATGGAGGGGGTTGAGCAGCAGGTTCGGACTTTCGGGGACGATCGAGGACGGGACCTGCAATACCGCGTTCGGCGCTCGCCGAGCCAGGCATCGCCGAAAGCTGATGGGTCGGTCGGCGGATCCGCAACCTGCTCGATTGGAAGCCCGTCCGCGTCGATGGTCACCAATACATAGTCGTCGGGCAGCAGTTCCAGCGGCAGATCGAGATGCACGCGAACTTCGAGCACGGCGAGAGCGGCGGTCGATGCCATATAGACCATCGGGTGGCCAGGAGTGTTCCAGCGACCGCCGTAGAGCCGCGCGCCTTCGCCGTTCAGACCGGCATAGGGCGCGCGGCAGAGACGCCAGGCCAGCATCTGCCAAGGATCAGGCGGCGATGCCGTGGCTGATGCGTCCGAGCAGGGTCTCGACCTCGCGCGCGCCCTCGTCGGTATCGAGCAGGTCGAGCGGGCGCTCGCCGGCCAGCGCCGTCGTGTGGCGACGGAGCCAGAGGCCGGCCTTCTGCTGATTGCCAAGGGTATCCTCGGCCGCTGCCAGCATGCGGGCCACGCGGATCAGACGATCGGATTGTTCCGGCGTCAGGGTGCCCAGCTTGCGGCGGTTCTCCAGAGTTTTCCGCGGCAACACGATCCGGTCCATCTCGACGAGGGTCAACCGGCCGGTGTCGAGCACGAACTGGACGGTAGCCACAGGCAGGCCGCGTCGTACCAGGCGCACCATGTCCATACCAGACTCGACGTCCGCGCCGACGACAGCAGCGCCTCCGACGACTTCGAAGCTGTTGATCGACGTGCCCACGGATAGCTCCTTGGCCGTATGCGCATCATGCATGGGCATTTCGCCATGAAAATCAAGTTGAAGCCGTTTGCGGCTGGCGCAGGCCGAGGACGTCTTCCATGCCGTAGAGGCCGGGGCCACGCCCAAGCGTCCAGAAGGCAGCGCGCATGGCTCCGGCGGCGAACACGCGACGGTCGAAGGCACGATGGGTCAGGCCGATCTGTTCGCTGGCGGCGGTGAACAGCAGCGTGTGCTCGCCCACGATCTGTCCGCCGCGCAGGGAGGCAAAACCGATGGCGCCGGCTTTGCGCGGGCCGGTCTGTCCATGCCGTCCAGTTTCCATGTCGTAGCTGGGCTGGTCGCGGCCCCGGGCCACTGCCGCGCCGATGGCGAGCGCGGTTCCGGATGGGGCATCGATCTTCTGGCGGTGATGCATCTCGACGATCTCGGCGTCATATTCCGCAGCCGGCAGGACCGCTGCCATGCGCGCGGCCAAGCCGAGCATCAGCACGACCCCCGGCGAGAAGTTCGCCGCCTGCACCACCGGGATGGTTTGCGCCGCCTGTTCGACGGCCTGCTGGGCGTGCGCCGACAACCCGGTCGTGCCGAGCACCCAGGCCGAACTCGATCCGGCGAGGATAGCGGCATGCATGGCGGTGGCGTCGGGATGGGTGAAGTCGATGATCACCTGCGCCTGCCGCGCCAACTCGTCGAGATCGTCGAATATTCTGACGTCCGCATCCAGCTGTTCGACCCCTGGCCGGGCGGTACCTCCGACCAGAGCAGCGCCGGCCCGGCTCGCCTCCTCGACCAGCAGGCGGCCAACACGCCCCTGGATACCCAGGATGCCTACACGCACGAAACCATGCGGCCCAAAAAGATGCGGCGGCGCGACCTTGCCGGTCGCGCCGCCTGTATCTGTCCATAGCGCAGGTGGGGGGGGAACGTCACCACGGACATGAGCTTATCTAACCGGTCCGGTTCGTGGTTTCAACATCACTGTCAATAGAATATCGACGGTCACGAAGTTGCTACCTCGAATTTGTCGCAAAATAGCAACAGCATCTCAAACCTTGCCATCGAAGAAGTCGCGCACCTTGGCGAAGAAGCCTTCGCTGTCGGGGCTCGTCTTGGCATGTTCGTTGATCTCGGCTTCGAACTCTTCCATCAGCTCACGCTGGCGCTTGGTCAGGTGCTGAGGCGTCTCGACCGCCACCTGGATGTACATGTCGCCTCGAGCCGCCGAACGCAGCACCGAGAAGCCCTTCGAGCGCAGCCGGAACTGCTCGCCGGTCTGTGTGCCGGCCGGGATCTTGACCCGCGTGCGGCTGCCGTCGATGACCGGGACCTCGACCTCGGCTCCCAGCGCCGCCTGGCTCATGCGCAGCGGCACCCGGCAATAGATGTTGGCGCCGTCGCGCTGGAAAATATCATGCGCCCGCACCCCCACATGCACGTAGAGATCACCGGGCGGAATACCGGCGCCGCCTGCCTCGCCCTCGCCGGGAAGGCGGATGCGTGTGCCATCCTCGACGCCGGCCGGGATCTGCACATTGAGGTTGCGCTCGCGCTCGACGGTGCCGGCGCCATGGCAGACCTTGCAGGGGTTGCGCACCACACGCCCGGCGCCGCCGCAGGTCGGGCAGGCGCGCTCGACCAGGAAGAAGCCCTGCTGCGCCCGCACCTTGCCGGCGCCGTGGCAGGTCGGGCAGGTCTCGGCCGCGCGGTCCTTGTTCTCCGAGCCGGAGCCGGCGCAGGTCTCGCACTGGATACGGCTGGGAACGCGCAGGGGCGTCTTGATGCCGGTGAAGGCCTCGGTCAGGCTGATCTCGACCTGGGCCCGGACGTCGGCGCCGGCGCGCTGACGGCCACCGCCGCGCCTGCCGCCCATCATGTCGCCGAACACCTGGTCGAAGATGTCGCCCAGGCCGCCGCCGCCGCCGCCGAAGTCGAAGCCGCCAGGCTGGCCGCCGCCGCCATTCTCGAAGGCGGCGTGACCGTAACGATCATATGCGGCGCGCTTCTGGTCGTCCTTCAGGACGTCATAGGCCTCGTTCAACTCCTTGAAGCGCGCCTCGGAGGCCTTGTCTCCCGGATTGCGATCCGGATGATACTTCATGGCAAGTTTGCGATACGCCTTCTTGAGGGTGTCCGCGTTGGCTTCCCGGGCGACTTCCAATGTCGCGTAGTAATCCTGCTTCGCCATGTTTTCCTCATTGGCGGGGTGTCCGCAGCCTCCCACGGAAACTGGGCGAGGTGCGGATCCGTCATGAAGCGGAAAGGCGCCCGCCTTCACTGAAGAAGCACGGGCGCCTCCGCCTGGGCATTATCCGGTCAGCGGGCCGACCGGCAACCGATCCGCTGGATCAGGCGGACTTCTTCTTGTCGTCGATGTCCTCGAAATCGGCATCGACCACCTTCTCGCCGTTCGGGCCAGTCGATGCGCCACCACCCTGAGCACCGCCACCGGCAGCGCCAGCCGCGGTATTCGCTGCCTCGGCCTTGTACATCGCCTCGCCGATCTTCATGGCGATCTGGCTGAGATGATCCGACGCCGCCTTGATCGCCGTGGCGTCGCTGCCGTTGATCGCCGTGCGGGTGGCAGCAATGGCTGCCTCGGCGTCGCTCTTGTCTGCAGGCGCCACCTTGTCGCCGCTCTCCGCCAGCGTCTTCTCCAACTGGTGCGCCATGCTTTCGGCGCTGTTGCGTGCCTCGACGGTCGCGCGCTTGGCCTTGTCGGCTTCGGCATTGACCTCGGCCTCGCGCACCATGCGCTCGATATCCCCATCCGACAGGCCGCCGGAGGCCTGGATGCGGATCTGCTGCTCCTTGCCCGACGCCTTGTCCTTGGCCGACACCGAGACGATGCCGTTGGCGTCGATGTCGAACGTGACCTCGATCTGCGGCACGCCGCGCGGCGCCGACGGGATGCCCATCAGGTCGAACTGGCCGAGCACCTTGTTGTCGACCGCCATCTCGCGCTCGCCCTGGCTGACCTTGATGGTCACGGCACCCTGGTTGTCCTCGGCGGTCGAGAAGGTCTGGCTCTTTTTCGTCGGGATCGTGGTGTTGCGGTCGATCAGGCGGGTGAACACGCCGCCCAGCGTCTCGATGCCCAGCGACAGCGGGGTCACGTCGAGCAGCAGCACGTCCTTGACGTCGCCCTTGAGCACGGCGCCCTGGATCGCGGCGCCGATGGCGACGACCTCGTCGGGGTTGACGTTGCGGGCCGGCTCGCGGCCGAAGAACTGCTTCACCGCCTCGATGACCTTGGGCATGCGGGTCATGCCGCCGACCAGGATCACGTCCTCGATCTCGCCGGCCGAGACCGACGCATCCTTCAGGGCCGCGCGGCACGGGCCGAGCGTCCGCTGGATCAGGTCGTCGACCAGGCTCTCGAGCTTCGCCCGGCTCAGCTTCAGCACCAGATGCTTCGGCCCGGAAGCGTCGGCGGTGATGAAGGGCAGGTTGATCTCGGTCTCCTTGGAGGAGGACAGCTCGATCTTGGCCTTCTCCGCGGCTTCCTTGAGACGCTGCAGGGCAAGCTTGTCGGTGCGCAGGTTGATGCCCTGCTCGCGCTTGAACTCGTCGGCCAGGTAATCGATCACGCGGGCGTCGAAATCCTCGCCGCCGAGGAAGGTGTCGCCGTTGGTCGACTTCACCTCGATCACGCCGTCGCTGATCTCCAGGATCGACACGTCGAAGGTGCCGCCGCCGAGGTCGTACACGGCGACCGTGCCGCCGTTCTTCTTCTCCATGCCGTAGGCCAGCGCCGCCGCCGTCGGCTCGTTGATGATGCGCAGCACCTCGAGGCCGGCGATGCGGCCGGC
>CAXSEE010000226.1:0-6525 GCA_964235615.1 uncultured Acetobacteraceae bacterium
GGCTCTGCCCAGACCCGCCAAAGGCCTTGGCCTTTGGAAACCAATCTGTAGATATAATTGGATTCTCAAGGCTTCGCGGGGGGGGTCCAGGGCAGAGCCTTGGTCTTTCATGGGTCAAGCTCAAGGCCGGTTGTTGGGGTGGATGGCGGAGACGGCAGGCAGCGTCAACAAAGCATGTAGTGCGCGCGTGCATAGTCGATGGCGGTAACGATGGCGCCCAAACCGTCGTCTGCGCCTTCAACTTCGCGCATCTCGATTACCACCCAGCCGGCATACCCGATCTCGTCCAATGTGGCGCCGGCCAGGGCGTGATCGCAGAGCGGGGACGCGAACGGACCCAGTTGCGGCTCCGCCATGTGATAATGCGCAAGCAACGGCGCCGCCGCCCGGATGGCCTCGGCTACATCGTCGCCGGCCAGGGAGATACAGGCGGTGTCGAGATGGGCACGCACGTTCGGATGGTCGGCGCGACGCACGATCTCGATGACATCGGTGGCATGATTGAGGAAGTCGGCCCCATAGATCGGCGGTACCGGCTCCATGCCCAGGATCAGGCCGCCGCCAGCCGCGAGATCGCCGAGTTGCCGCAACCGTTCCGCACCGCGCTGCATCGCCTCGGCAGAGGCCATTTCGCCGCGCAGACGGCTCCTCGGGGCGCCGAATACGGCAACGCCAGCCCCGAGGGCGTTGGCGATGTCGGCCACGCGCCGCACATGCTCGCACATGACCGAGAAGCCGGAGGCATCGCCCAGCAGGGAGGCTTCCGGCCTGCCGTAGAAGATCGCCTGCAGGGAACTCACCGAGAGACCGGCCTGCGTGCAGTCCTGCCGGAACGCCGACAGGCGCTGCGGCGTGATCTCGTCCCATGGCGCAATCCGGGTCGGCGCCACCTCCACACCCTGCGCGCCATGCGCAGCCAGCAGGTCCAGGGCCGCCGCCTCGGCACGCGCCGGCCAAGCCAGGTTGGACACGCCCAGCCTGCGTGTCATGCGAGGATCTCGTCATCGACAAAGCGGCCGATCGCGTCCAGCACGCCGGCCTTGTTCATGATGTAGCCGTTCGCACCGCCGAGAACCGCATCATGAACGGTCCGCATGTCGTAATGCGCTTCCGCGGCCGCCTCCGCGCCGATCCGGCTGGCGGCGAAGAAACGGCTGCGGATCTCCTCCATGCCCAGCGGCTCGGTCGCCAGGTTGAGCCACTGCAGGGAGTGCCGGCGCGCAAGCTCCAGGTCGGCCGCGATCCGGTCGAGAGGATACCACTGGAAGGAAGACGCCGGGTTGATCAGCGCGGTCCGGTTGTCATGCATCAGGTCGTAGATCGCGTTCTTTTTCAGACCGATACCGAACAGTGCCGGCAGCCGGACGATCTGGTAACTGGCAAACTGCGAGGCGACGAACCGCTCCAGCAAGGCACGATTGCTGCCGTAGGCGTGCAGACCCTCCAGTACCGGCGCGTCGCGTTCGGTGACGCCGAACGGCGGGTCGTAGACGTCGATGGTGGAGATCAGGGTGAAGTGGCACACCTGGATCGTCTCGAGGTGGCGCATCAGGCCTTCGATGCGCAGGCGGTCCTCCGCCGGGTTCTGGTTGGCCCACCACTTGACCGCGGAGACGCCGGCGCAGACCACGTCGTCGAAGCCGCGGCCGTCGATCCCGCCAATCGTCGTGGAGTTGAACAGATGGGAGAAGTCGCGCTGGCGACGCAGGTTGGAGCCGACGAAGCCAGTATGGCCGATCAGCGCGTCGTCATTCATTTATGATCAAGCCCTGGGTTCATGCGTGACCAAGGTCCGATTGACGATATCATGCCGCAACGGACTGGCCAGTTGGGCGAAGCCACGCGATTGCGAGCTCTCGACGAACGACAGGATGCGTTCCATGGCAAAGAAGATGGTGTCGATCTTGCCTGACATGACATGGAAGATGCGGCCCCTGCGGAATACCGAGCAGGAGCGGTCGTCGAAATTGCCGACCGGCTTGGTCTTGATCGCCAGCTGCGGCCCGACGAAACGAAAACTCTCCCTGAAGGTCGGCAGATAGCGCGAGATCTGTTCCTCCATGGCGCTTGCCTTGGCCGCCACCGTCTCGGCGGAAATGCTGTCGCGGACATGCTGCGCCTCGGCCGCCATCGTGAAGCGGCCGAGCGGCGTGTGCGGAACCGAGGACAGGGTATAGATGCTGGGGTCCTCCGTCGGATAGACCGAGCAGAGCGGTCCGTCGACGAAGGTGACGCCCGGGAACGGATCGTCGGTCTCGTAATAGAGCAGGATGGTCGGCTCGTAATAGAACGGCATCGGCATGCCGAGATGCTGGCCCCAGCTCGCGTCGATCAGCAGGTCGAACTTCTCTCCCTCGACCCGTATGCAATCGACCTCGTTCTCGATGGACGTGACGCGGTGATTGAGCAGCAGGCTGCTGCCGAGCTGCTCCTGGAAATAGCGCCGCGACTGCTCGATCAGCAGCACGCGCTCGTTGGTATGCATCAGGCCGGCAATTTCGCGGATCGGCACGGATGTATCGCTGGTCTCGCGAAAATCGATCCCGCTTGAGGTCATGATCAGGCGGTAGGTCGAAAAATCGATCAGGCTCTCGGTGCGCGGTACAGCGTATATGTTTTCCGGAACCTCGCGGCTGAGATAGGGATAGCGTTCCATGAAGCGCATGAAGCCGTCGCGGGACTGCACGCGGGTGCCGTGATGGCGTGGATAATGGAAACCCATATGCAACCGGAACTGATTGTTTCCAGATGCCTCCTGCAACGGGCGCGCATGCTGCTCGAACACGCTCACGTCGAAGCCCAGCGCTTTCAGCGACGACCCGAGATGGCAGCCATACCACCCTGCGCCGATGATGGCGACTTTTGAGACCATGAGCGCGTCGCCTGATGTTTCGCAGCCTTCAACCTAGGATGAAACCGCCCGCGAAAGGAAACTCCTAATGAGTGGAGCCCGCGGCCCTCCTCCCAGCCATGACCTCATCCAGGAGCACCCGGAACTGCGCCAGCACGCGACCGTGATCGACCCGAAAATTGGCAAAGAACGGATTGCCGATCCCCACCGGAACCAGGCGGGCTGCCTCCGGATCGTCCACCACGGCCGCCGGATCCGCGAACAGCAGCCGCGTCGGCGTCTCCATGTAGCGCGGGTCGTCATAGATATGCAGGTCGTCGCGATGCAGCAGGTTGGCCTGGCTGCTGACCACCAGCCCCGGCTTGTTGCAGACCCAGCGGAATTTCGCGAGGCTCGCTCCCCACACCGACAGGAAGCCGTCGCAGAGCAGCGCCCACGAGAGGCTGCAGGCCATGCTCGCACCCAGCGTGTCGAGCAAGGTCACGTCCAGATCCGCGCTGAGGGCGCGCAGCTCGGCGGCGATGTCCCGCTCGGTCTGCAGGGGCGACCGCGACGCCAGTGCCTCGCCGTGGCTCTCGATGACGGCGCGCCCGGTATTGCCGTCCGGATGGGCGGGATCGCGCGTGTTGTGGCCGTCGATCACCAGGATCGCGCCGGGCCAGACCTGGGCCACCAGGCGGATCGCGTCGCGGAAGAAGGCGGTGATGTCGACCAGGGTGCGGTTCTCGACGCGCAGGCCGAGGATGATCACCGGGGCGCCGCGGGCGCGTGCCGCTTCGGCCTGCCGGCGTATGCCGCCATAGACCGGATCGGTCTGGGTGATGCGCTGCAAGCGGTGCCGCAGTTCGGCCGAGACGCGTTCGCGGGTGACGCGCACGGCGCAGATGCCCTCCCGGTAGACATGCGGCATCATGTCGCGGCCATGCCGGATGTCGCGGTTGATCCGCTGCCGCAACTCGGGGAACAGCGCCTCGACCGGGCCCCAGAGCTCGATCCCGTCGGCGGCGCCGGGAATGATCCATTCCGGGAGCTGGTCGCCCTGGGCGCCGGTGAGCAGGTATTCGATGCCGGACAGCTCGTTCCAGAGCTGGTGTCCCAGATGGGTGCCGGGCTGGCCGCGCATGACGCTGGCGATCCGCCGCGCGCCGCGCGCCAGGTAGGGCACCAGCAGCGTGCCGTTCAAGGCAGCCTGGTTGATGAACCAGCGTGTCAGGTTGGGCGGGAAATAGACATCCAGCAGATGCCGGCACCAGTCGTCGCGCACCACCAGCAGGTCGATCGACGGGATGTAGACAGCCATTGCCTTGCAATAATGATCGGCGGCGATGACGTAGAAGGTGAGGCCGGCGGTGATGTCGCTGAAACGGTAGGCGAAACGGAAATCGTCGAAATAGAGGCAGCCCTGGCAGCGCAGCGGATGGCCATCGACCGGGCTTGGCCAATGCAGCATCCCGTCGCGCGTGGCCGCGACCAGCCTATCCTCCAAGGCCTCCGACAGCCCCGCGCGCAGGTGGTCTCGGGACAGTATCACCTGCGGCGCGTTGCCGCTGAAGGGACCGGCGAACGCGATGGTCTCCGGGATCTCGTCGATCAGCAGGGCCGGCGGCACCGGCAGCACCGCCGCGCCGTCGATCTCGGAGATGGCGGTGCGCAGGACCTCGTTGAGCTGGACGAAAGCCTGCGCCTCGCGCGACAGCACCGGCATCGGGCGCAACAGGACATCGGTCACCATCCGGCGCAGCAGCGGCACTGCCTGCTCGCGTAATGAAGCCGCCTGCCCGGCGTCGAGATCGTCCAGCCTGTCCCCCAGGCGGCGCAGCGAGGCGTCGAGCAGCCAGGACGCCCTGGAGCCGTCCTGATTGCGGAATTCGAGGATCCGGAACGGTGCGAGGCCGGAATAGAGCAGGATCGGTGTCCAGCCCGGCACGAAGCAGGAGAAGGGCTCGTTCGACAGGCTGAGCAGCGGGGCCGCGCCTTCGTCGCCGAGGCGCACATGCAGGATACCGTCCCGAAGCACGACGGGATCGGTCAGCAACACGGGCAAACGGTCTATCGTTGCAGCAACGGGCAGTTGGGCAGGCATGGGTGACCGGGCAGGCATTGGCGAGACATGAACGGGCGCCTGCTTCGTGTCAAACCTTCTCGTTCATTGCGTGATGCTGAAGCGGTAGGCCTCCCGCATCTCCGATTGCACCGGCTGGCCGCCCTGGATCGCCGCGCGGAAATGCCACGCCGAGACGGCGTTGCGGGCGGCACGATCCAGATCCGGATGGCCAGAGCTCTGGATGATCTGCACGTTCTCGACCCGTCCGTCCGGCGCGATCAAGGTCGACAGATAGACCGTGCCTTCCTCGCCGCGCAACGCCGCCATCCGGGGATAGGCCGCGGGCTTGTTGATGTAATGATCGTCCGGCGAGGCCGGCAGCGTGCGCTGGTCCACCAGCCCCCAGCCCGGCTGCCCATCCAGATCGAGGTTGACCTGCATGGGCGAGTTCGGGGGCGCCGGCGGCGGTGTCGCCTTGGCATCGCGACCGGCATCGGGCTTGCCGGCCTGGTCGGCGGGATGATCGTCGGGCGGCGGGATCGCCGGGCCCTGCGGCGCGTCGAGCGATGGCGCCGAGCCACCACCGGCCTGGGCTTGCGTCGGCTTGGCCTGCGGAGCTGGAGGGGGCGCCTTTTGCGGCGGCGGCGAGCCACCGACGGTCGGCGTGTCCCGCTTGACCATTTCCAGCTCGGCTTCCGGCGGCGGCGGCGGCGGCTGTGGCGGCGGCGAGCGCATGAAGGCGGGCAGCAGGCCGGGGACCTCGACGACGGCGGCCACCATGGCAAGGTGGAACAGCACGGCGACCAGGCCGGCGCCCAGCAGCAATTCCCGCCGGCGGCGGCTGCCCCAGCCTGACGAAGGCACAAACAGACGGACGCGAGGAGAGCCTCGGCGTCCGGCCCGCGCGGCCGACAGATCGAGCACGGGCTCCTTCCTCGCGACCCTCTCCCTGGTCACCCGCTCCCTGGTGAGTTGCATCGCGCGACGGGGGGATCAGGCGCGCAGGTGCTGCGGGATGGGAAGTCCGAGATGATCGGGAATATTCCAGATCTCGCGCACCGTGCGGACCGGCTTGAAGCCAGCCCGGATATAGCTTCCCAAGGCGCGGGGATGGTCCGCGGTACAGGTATTGACCCGGATACCGCCACTGAGCCGCGAGCTGGGCCGGTCACCCAACTGTAAGTCCACCTGGCTCCACGCCGCATCGACTGCGGCGCGCAGGAAGGCCGGACCAATCCCTCTGCCGACCAGATGCGGCATCAAGCCGAAATAGCCGATGTTGACCTCATTGCCGAGCCGGCCATCGAGCTCGAAGAAGCCTCCCGGCTCGCCCTGGTGATACAGGACATGCAGGTTGATCCGCGGTTCGGCCAGCAAGGCCGCGAGATCCGCGTCGGCCGCCACGCGACGGAGCCACCAGCAATACTCGCGGCCGACAGCACCATAGAGGTAGCGATAGAAGCCGGTGGTCGGCGATGGCAGGCAGACGATCCCATAGTCCGGCGGCAGCGCCACGGGCGGCTGGTCCGGGCGGCTCGTCATGCGCAGGAACGTCACGTCCACGGCGATCCGGCTGAAGCCCGCGGGTCCGGCCACTCCAAGTCCCGGCACTCCAACTCCCGGCGCTCCA
>CAXSEE010000227.1:0-6490 GCA_964235615.1 uncultured Acetobacteraceae bacterium
ATCACCAAAGCTCGCCTCATCGCCGAAGCTGCCAAGGAGGTCTCACAACCAGACAGCTTGCGCGCACTGCGGCAGAGGTTTTGACAGGCGCCCTACAGCGTATCGACCAGGACCAGCTCGGCATCCTCCACGCCGACGATCTCGACCCTTGCGACGCCGGTGATCGCGGCACCGTCGCGTGCCGACACGGCCAGGCCGTCGATCTCGACCTTGCCCTGGGACGACACCAGATAGGCGTGCCGGCCGGGATCGAGTTCCAGCACCAGGCGCTCGCCGGCCTTCAGGGTGGCGCCGAGAACGCGTGCCTCGGCGCGTATCCGCAGGGCGTCCTCGTCTCCGGCGAAGCCGCTGGCCAGGGTCACGAAGCGGCCCGAGCGGTCGCCCTTCGGGAACGGCCGCGCGCCCCAGGAAGGCTGGCCGCCGCGCGAGCCGGGCAGGATCCAGATCTGGAACAGCCGGGTGGCGCTGTCCTCGAGGTTGTATTCCGAGTGCCTGACGCCGGAGCCGGCCGACATCACCTGCACGTCTCCGGCTTCGGTGCGGCCGGTGTTGCCCATCGAGTCCTTGTGCGTGATGGCGCCTTCGCGGACATAGGTGATGATCTCCATGTCGGCGTGCGGATGCGCGGGAAAGCCGCTTCCGGCGGCGATCTCGTCGTCGTTCCAGACGCGCAGGTCGCCCCAGCCCATGCGCCGGGCGTCGTGATAGCCGGCGAACGAGAAATGATGCCGGGCCTTGAGCCAGCCATGGTCCGCACCGCCCAGCGTGCCGAATGGTCTCAGTTCGATCATGATCATTGCTCCTGAAGGGATCGCATCGAGATGGCGCTCGACCGGGACGATTGAAACGGAAAGAATGGCAACTCATCGTTTCTATCGCGAGTATGCCCGATGCCGCTTCCCGATCTAGAGGCCTGGGCGATCTTCGCCCGCATCGCCGCCACCGGATCCTTCGCCGGCGCCGCGTCCGAGCTGAGCCTGTCGACGGCCACCGTCTCGAAGGCGATCAAGCGGCTGGAGGAGCGCATGGGCGAGCGGCTGCTGCATCGCACCTCGCGCCGGCTGTCGCTGACCGAGACCGGGCGCGTGCTGGCGGTGCGTGCCGCGCGCATCCTGGAAGAGGGCGAGGCGGTCGAGGCGGAGGCCCAGGCGAAATCCGCCGCACCTCGTGGCCGCGTGCGTCTGGCGGCGCCGATGTCGTTCGGCTTGCGTCATGTAGCCCCCGTGCTGCCGGAGTTCCTGAACCGCTATCCGGACATCTCCATCGACCTGCAGCTCGACGATCGCGTGGTCGATCTGGTGGCGGGCGGCATCGACGTCGCGTTGCGTATCGCCGAACTGCCGGACTCCAGCCTGATGGCGCGCAGGCTCTGCGAAGTCCGGCGCTGGGTGCTGGGGACGCCGGATTATTTCGCCAGGCACGGCATCCCGCGGCGTCCGCGCGACCTCAAGGACCACGCCTGCCTGTCCTATACCTACCAGGCCGGCGGCGAGAGCTGGCGCTTCTTCAACGGGGCGGGGCAGGACGAGGCGGTCACCGTCAAGGGTCCGCTCAGTGCCACCAACGGCGAGGCGCTGGCCTTCGCCCTGGAGGCCGGGCTGGGCATTGCGCTGCAGCCGGATTTCCTGGCCTGGGAAGCGGTGTCGGCGGGACGCCTGCAGGTAGTGATGCAGGACTGGAAGCCGGCGCCGACGGCAATCCACCTGGTCACGCTGGCCGGGGGGCCGCGCGCGCCCAGGGTCAGTGTCCTGCTGGATTTCCTGGGCCGGCGCTTCGGTCCCGGCTCGGCACCGTGGACGGCGCCGCTCGCGGATCCGCCCTGTCCTTGCCCGATTCGTTGAAGAAATGTATTGTTCGCCTGTTGCCATGAATGCGATCCGGGTTGGAGCAGCCAACGTTGAGTCCCCATGACTACGTCGTTGCTTCACTTGGGGACGACTCCCTCATGCAGATGGCAACCGGCGACGACCTGTATTGTTCGCGGGAGCCGATCCGCGTTCCGGGCACGATCCAGCCGCATGGCGTGTTCCTGGCCGTCGACATCCAGGCGTTGGCGGTAGTCGCCGCGAGCCGCAATGCCCCGCAACTGCTGCCTGTCGCCCCTTCCGCCGCCGGCTTGCCCCCTTCCGCCGCCGGCTTGCCCCCTTCCGCCGCCGGCTTGATCGGGCGGCACGTCGCCGACATCCTCGGGGAGGATTTCGCGGGCGCCATCCGCCAACGTCTTCATGCCGGCAAGCTGCGCGGCGAGGCGCCCTGGCAATCGACGCTGGAGCTGGGCGACGGCTCTCCCGCCTTCGACGTCGCCGTGCACAGCCACGCCGGCCTGATCCATGTCGAGCTGGAGCTGGCCGGGGCGCGAGACGCCGCCGACGCGCTGACCTCGGTCCGCCAGTTGCAGGAGGCGATCATCGACCTGCGCGAGACGCGCGGCGAGCTGGAGGCGCTGGCCTGGGTGACGGCGCATGGCGTGCGTCATCTGATGGGCTACGAGCGGGTGCTGGTCTACCGGTTCGACGCCGACTGGAACGGGCAGGCGATCGCCGAAGACAAGATCGCGGGCTGGGAACAGTCCCTCGACGGGCTGCACTTCCCGGCCTCGGACATCCCCGCCCAGGCTCGCGATCTCTACCGCCGCAGCATGATGCGCTGGGTCCCCGATCGCGATGCGGTGCCGGTGCCGATCGACCAGGGCAGCGCCGGGGATGGCGGCGGGAGCGCGCCCATCGATCTGTCGTTCGCCCGGCTGCGCAGCCTCTCCCCGGTGCATCTGCAGTATCACCGCAACATGGGCGTCAACGGCTCGATGTCGCTGTCGATCCTGCACGAGGGCCGGCTGTGGGGTCTGATGGTCTGCCATCACCGCGGCCCGCATCATCCCTCGACCGGACAGCGCGGAGCCGCAGCGGCGCTGACCGACGCCTTCGCGCTGCGCATCGGCTCGGCCGAACGCAGTGACACCGAGCAGGCCCGCCGCGGCGACCTGGTGCGGCTGTCGTCCCTGCTGGCTCACATGGCGGGAGCGGAGATGGTCACCGCCGCACTCACCACCGGCGACGTCACCATCAGCAGCCTGTTCGCCTGCACCGGCTCGGCGGTGCTCTACGACAATGATGTGGCGCTGCTCGGCCATACCCCGCCCGAGGCCGACGTGAGGGAGCTCATCACGTGGCTGCGCGCGCGTGACCCCTCGGACAAGCTGTTCCATACCGACAACCTGGCCTCTGCCTATCCGGCCTGGGAGCCGCATATCGCCATCGCCAGCGGCGTGCTGGCGGTGTTCCTGTCGGCCGACCGGTCCGGCATGCTGCTCTGGTTCCGGCCGGAGGAGCCGCAGCTGGTGAGCTGGGGCGGCAGTCCGCACAAGACGATGGGAGCCGACCAGTCGGTATTGCCGCGGCAGTCGTTCGAGCGCTGGGTCGAGATGCGTCACGGCGTCGCCAGGCCCTGGGCGGAGTGGGAGCTGGAGATGGCCGAAAGCCTCCGCCACGGCATCACCGAGGTGATGGTGCGCGGCCTGCGCCGGATCGGCGAGCTGCATGACCGGCTGCGCCAGAGCCAGAAGATGGAAGCCGTCGGCCAACTCACCGGAGGCATCGCGCATGACTTCAACAACCTGCTGACCGGGATCATCGGCAGCCTGGAGATGACCCGCAGCCGCGTCGCCCAGGGCCGGCTCGGGGAGCTGGACCGCTATATCGACGCGGCGCTGGAGTCGTCGAACCGGGCGGCGTCGCTGATCCACCGCCTGCTGGCGTTCTCGCGCCGGCAGACGCTCGATCCGAAGATACTGGACGTGAAGCGGCTCGCCGCCTCGATGGATGACCTGATCCGGCGCACCGTCGGACCCGGGATCGTGGTCGAGACGGTGATGGGGGGCGGGCTGTGGAAGACGTTCTGCGACGCCAACCAGCTCGAGAATGCCTTGCTCAACCTGGCCATCAACGCCCGCGACGCGATGCCCGACGGCGGCCACCTGACCATCGAGGCGGCCAATGTCCGTCTCGACGACGCCTATGCCAGCAGCCATCCCGAAGTGGCCGCCGGCCAGTATGTCGCGGTGTCGGTCACCGATACCGGGACCGGCATGGCGCCGGACGTGGTGGCCCACGTGTTCGAGCCGTTCTTCACCACCAAGCCGCTCGGCCAGGGCACCGGCCTGGGCCTGTCGATGGTCTACGGCTTTGCCAAGCAGTCGAACGGCTATGCCGGCGTCTATAGCGAGCTGGGCGGAGGCACGACGATACGGCTGTACCTGCCGCGCTATCATGGCCAGGGCGAAGTGGACGCGGCACCTTCCCGCGTGCCGCCAAGCCCCGGCGCCAAGACCGGAGAGACCGTGCTGGTGGTCGATGACGAGCCGATCATACGCATGCTGATCGGCGATGTGCTGCGCGATCTCGGCTACCGGGTCATCGAGGCGGCGGACGGAGCTGAGGGGTTCGCCGTCCTGCAGTCCAGCCAGGGCATCGATCTTCTGGTCACCGACGTCGGCCTGCCCGGCGGGTTGAACGGACGGCAGCTCGCCGATGCGGCGCGGGTCCAGCGGCCGAACCTGAAAGTGCTGTTCATCACCGGCTATGCCGAGAACGCCGTCCTCGGGAACGGCGTGCTGGAGCCGGGCATGCAGGTGATCACCAAGCCGTTCGCGATGGACGTGCTGACGGCCAAGGTGAGGGCGTTGATCTAGGTGCGCAGTTCGAGTGCCGAAGTGCACCAGGACTTGGCGGGAGGACAGGCGCCCGCTGCCCCGGAGGCATCCGGCGGTGCCATCCTGGCCCATCTCAGATCGGTGACGCGACCGGCGCATGACGCCCTGGAAGGCGCGCTGGGCCTGCTCGACGAGCAGCTCGATCTCACTACATACCGGTCGATACTGCAGCGCTTCCACGGCTTCTGGCGTGTCTGGGAGCCGCATGTGGCAGTCCTCCTCCAGGACGAGGCGCTGGTCGCCCCGAGGCGGCGCCTGCATCTGCTCGACGCGGATCTCGCCGTCCTCGGCCTGTCGAGCGAAGGCCGGGCCGCGCTGCCGCCGTGTCCGCTGCCGGGACTTCGCGACGCGGCTGCCGCACTCGGTTCGCTCTATGTCATGGAGGGCTCGACGCTGGGCGGACGGGTCATCCAGCGCAACGTCGGACGCCGCCTGGGACTGGATGGTGCCGGCTGCAGCTATTTTTCCGGCTATGGCGAGCGGACCGGGATGATGTGGCGATCCTTCCTGGCCCGGCTGGATCAGGAGCCGGTGTCGGCGGCCGGCCGGATCGGCGACGGCGCCACGGCGACGTTCGAGCGGCTGGCCTGGTGGCTCACCCGTCCCTGACGGCGGTCGTGCCGTCGCTTCACTGAGGAGGAGAGCCTGTGCCGGAACCTGACCCGATCTTCGAGCGCCTGCTGTTGACCAACGATGACGGCATCGATGCGCCCGGGCTCGAACTGCTGGAGGCCGTCGCCGCCACCCTGGCCCGCGAAGTGTGGGTGGTCGCACCCGAGCATGACCAGAGCGGCACCTCGCATTCGATCAGCCTGCACGCCCCGCTTCGGGTCAGCCGCAAGGGCGAGCGCCGCTTCGCCGTGCTCGGCACGCCCGGCGATTGCGTGGTCATGGGCGCTCGCCACCTCATGCAGGGTGCGATGCCCGACATGATCCTCTCCGGCGTCAATCGCGGCGCCAACCTCGGGATCGAGACCGTCTTCTCCGGCACCGTCGGCGCGGCCATGACCGGCATGCTCCTGGGCATCCCGTCGATCGCCTTGAGCCAGGCCTACCGGGGTCGCGATGCGGTGCCGTGGGCGACCGCGCGAACCCTGGCGCCAGCGGTGATCCGGCAAGTGGCGGGAATGGCCTGGAGTGCCGACGCCTGTCTGAACGTCAATTTTCCCGCCTGCACCGCCGACAGCGCCGGGCCGCTCACGCTGACGCGCCAGGGCCATGGCCTGCTCGACGGGATCGACGTGCTGTCGCGCCCGGACCCGCGCGGGCTGGATTATCACTGGCTCTGCCTCGGCCGCGCGCCGCGACCCGATCTGGAGGACAGCGAGGCCAGCGCGATCGCGGCGGGAAAGATATCGGTGACGCCACTCCGCTTCGAGCGGACGCATGACGAGACGCTGGCGGCGATGCGGTCAAGTTTTGGTTGATCAAGTCCTGCACTAGAAACTTAGGTTGGGCGGCTGCGGCGGATCACTCTCGATAGCAGGATCATCGGACAGGAGAGCCCAGCGCTCATGATCGCACCATATGCCCCCGATCCTCAGGTAGCGCTGCGAGAACCCTTCCAGGTGGAAGCCAATCCGCCGGACCAGGTTGATGGATGACAGGTTCGCGGGCTGGATGTTGGCTTCCAGGCGATGAAGCCTGATTTCATCGAAGGCGTAGCGCACGGCAGCCTGGACCGCCTGGGTCATCAGGCCTTTTCTGGCAAACCGGGCCATCCCGTAGTAGCCGAGATACGCGTTCAGGAAGCTGCCCCGCGAGATCTGGCTGAAGCTTACC
>CAXSEE010000228.1:0-6468 GCA_964235615.1 uncultured Acetobacteraceae bacterium
CGTTGATCAGGAACACCCAGCCGGTGCCAACGGCGGCGATCAGGATGCCGGCGATGGCCGGACCGATCATCCGCGCGGCGTTGAACGAGGTGGAGTTCAACGCCACGGCGTTCGAAAGGTCCGCCTCCCCGACCAGCTCCGAGACGAAGGTCTGCCGGGCCGGTGCGTCGAAGGCGGCGGCACAACCGAACAGGAAGGCAAACACATACACCTGCCATAACTGCACGAGCCCGGTGACGGTCAGCAGTCCCAGGACCAGGGCGAATGCACCCATGGCCGACTGGGTGGCGAGCAGCAGGCGCCGCCGGTCGAGATGATCGGCGGCAAAACCGGTCAAGGGCAGCAGCAGGAGCTGAGGACCGAACTGGAGCGCCATGACCACGCCGACGGCGGTGGCGTTCCTGTGGGTGAGCCCTGTGAGCACGAGCCAGTCCTGGGCAGTGCGCTGCATCCAGGTCCCAACATTGGAGACGATCGCGCCGGCTGCCCAGACCCGGTAGTTGAAGCCGGCCAGCGAACGGAAAATATTCGTCACGGCAGCATGCGGGTCTTGTCGAGACAGTCGATGATCTCCCGGGTCGTGCCGGTCTCGCCCAGCTTCGGGAAGATCCGCGTGACGCTGTTGATATGGGCGTCCGCGTTCATGTCGGTCATGGCGTCGATGGCCAGCGTGACGTTGAACCCGAGCGCATAGGCATCGCGCGCGGTGGCCTCCACGCCGTTGCTGGTGGCGACGCCGGCAATCACGACCTGAGTAACGCCCGATGATTTTAGATATGTCTCGAGGCCGGTGTGGGTGAATGCTCCGGAGGTGCGCTTCGTCACCACCTGGTCGCCGGGCTGCCGGTTCAGCGCGTCGACGAGATCGGTCCATCCGGCGGGGAACCCTCCCGGAGCGCGCAACGGCTGTTCCGTCCGACCCGCGGGCGTGGCGTCTACATTGACGAGCACGACCGGGAGGCCATGCCGGCGGAAGGTCTCGGCCAGCGCGCTGGCGCGTTCGATGACCTCGCCCATCGGGTGGACGGCGGGAAGTGCCACGATGCCCTTCTGCAGATCGATGACGATGAGGGCGGACTTCGGGTCGAGCATGGTAACGGTCATGGGTCTTCCTTGCGGTTAGAGATCGACCAGGCGCCTGAGCAGTTCGACGCCGGCCGCGAGCCCTTCCAGCTCCGCCGCATCGAGCTTCGTGCGTATGGCGCGGAACAACCAATCTTCCTTTGCCGCCCGGCTGGCGGCGATCATGTCGCGGCAGGCGGCGGTGAGAGACAGGATGGTCTGCCGTCCATCGACAGGGTCCGCAGCACCAGTCACGAGGCCGGACGCTTCCAGGGCCGAGACGACGGCGCCCATCGACTGCGGGCGCACGCCCTCGGCCCGCGCGAGGCCCGTCACCGTCGTAGGACCCTCGCGATCGAGATGGCCGAGGACGGATACCTGCGACCAGGTCAAACCGCCCGGATGCCCCTCGTCGCGCAATCGGCGCCGCAACCGGCCGAGCACCACACGAAGCTCGCCGGCCACGGCCGACGCACGCTCTCCTCCGGCATCGCCCTGCTCATCCATGTCCGGAGCTTAGCAGATAGGAAGGATAACTACAAAGTCTTCCTTACTATCTGCGTTCAGCGGTGACCCGGATGCTTTCCCTCCCGGCCTTATCGTCTTCCGACTTTCGTCTGCCGCTAGATCCGCCGCGCCACCCTGTCCGCGATCAATGCCGTCGCGATGCCGAAGCCCAGATGGATCAACCCGTGCTGCACGATGCTGGCCCGGGTATCGTCCTGCAGCTTCGGCGTGATGCCGAGCACGGGTCCGATCAGGCCATAGGCCAGGGCATAGAAACCGATGCCGAGCGCCGTTCCGGCCACCACGGGCGAACCCTGTTCGGGTTTTATGGCGCCATAGGCGGCTCCCGCGGCGATCGACAAGGCAAGATGCCCGCCATGGGAGAAGCTCTGCTCGCTGGCGCCGGCGCCTGCCCGCTCCGGCAATTCAGGATGCCCGACCTTGCCACCGGCACGACGCTTGAGCTTGACCAGGTCGGAGGGTTCGCGGCTCACCGCCTCCATCCCCAGCATCAACCCGGAAACCAGCGCACCAGCCGCCAGGCCGCCGATCGTGCCGGCGGCGAGCTTACGCGCCCGCGGGTTCAGCGGCTGCCCCCACGCGCCGGGACTGGCATCGAGCGTGTTTGGACGACGTCCCTCGCGTCCGGCCGCCGTCCCGTAGACCTCTGCGGGATCGTTCGAAAGCTCCATGCGGGCGCTCGGTTCATGCATTGGGCAGCGGTTATGCTCGGCGCGGAACCCCGCCGACATGGCATAGGCGTTCTTGCGCGCGCGGTTGATCGAACCAAGCGGCTGATGATCCGTGATCCCGTGCCAGGGGCTGAACGACAAGCCGTCATCCGCCTGGCGTGCACGCGCCTCGCTCCAGGCCGGCTGCGGCGGCACGGTCAGGCGCGCGACCGCGACATACGGGCTCTCATCCTCCGACCAGGGCACCGACGCATCCTCGATCGGCATGGTGTCGGAGTTGGTGCGCAACTGGACACGCAGTTCCCATTCGCCGCCCTGGTCATCGAAGTAGTCGATCAAGGCCGCGCGCAGTCCGTTCGGCTTGTTCTTCAGATCGACCGGCATGTCCTTGAGCGCCTTCAACCGCGGTGCCGTGGGCGCCACCGAGAACTTGGCGATGTGATTGCCATATCGGAACGGCGTCTGCGTGTAGAAGGTCTCGCCCAGCGGGTGGGTCATCGGCTGGCCGCCCAGCGCCTTGAGCTTTCCGGCATCGGCCCCGTACTTCTCCATCGCCGCTGCGGCGCGGCGGAGACCCATGGAGAAGATCTTCTTCCACGCCTGTCCGGTATCGGTCGTCGCCGCCAGCAGCTTGAGGCTCTTGCTGAATGTCTGGATATCCGGCGCCGTGAAGGCGGGGCCGTTCACCAGGATGAGATCCTGCGTACGTTCGCCTTCCGAACCGGGCAGCCGCTCGCCCTCGACGCCGATGATCTTCATCGCCAGGCCACGCGGCGACGAGACGGTGTCGTCGAGGATGTCGCCGGGATTGGTCGAGAACCGCAGCACGACGGGATAGGTCGCAGCCTTGGCGAACACGCCCTGAACCAGAGCCTCCGGCAGGCCGTCCAGCACCTGCAATTCCCCTTCGAGCAGGCCGTGGCTCTTGGCGTGCACACTGCGCACCGAGTGGCCGTAGTCGCTCCAGGTCTTCTCCAGGATCCCGTGCATCATGTCGACGACCGCGGCATCGGACGCGTCCTCGTCCGGCTTCGGCTGCTCGACGGCTGGATTATAGAGCAAGGGTTCGTTCGCGGTTCCAGCGATTGCCACGATGAGCTCCAGTTCAGATACGATCCGTGCTTCTGCCAGCAGCGGCCTGTCGGCGCGGTTTCTAGGCGAGCCGCCGCATCCGGCAGGCGCCGTTGCCGCGCTATATACGTTCATATATAGCTTTGCGCGGTTCAGAAGACGGACATACGCGATGCGGCGCCTTCCGACCAGCTTCAGGCTCTATGCCGCCGCTAGCATCGCGGTCATTCAGGCGACGCGGGCGCAGGCCCAGGATGCCAATCCCCCGTCCACCGCCATCACCGTCAACGGCACCGCGGCGACCGCCTACCAGGTCGGCGACGTGACGCTCGGGGCGCTCGGACCCAGGGCGATCCTCGACCTGCCCTATTCGGTGCAGGTGGTCGATGCGGATCTCGCGCGCAACCAGCAGCTCATCAACGTGCAGGAGGCGTTCCGCTACATCCCGTCGGTGCAGGGTCAGAACATCCGCCCGCAGACGCGCGGCATCCAGGCCGGAGTGGTGCAGAACACCCGCATCGACGGTCTCAACATCGCCGCGACGACCGACTACCCGATCGAGGAGTTCCAGCAGATCGAAGTGCTGGACGGCATCTCCGGCGCCCTCTACGGCCCGGCCAACCCGGCAGGCACCTTCGACTACGTGCTGAAGCGCCCGACCGATCAGCCTCTGCGCGAACTCACCGCCGAATACATGTCCGACCAGTCGTTCCTCTACCATGCCGATCTCGGCGGGCGTTTCGGCCACCGCGGCATGTTCGGCTACCGGGTCAATCTTCTCGACCAGAACGGCCAGACCTATGTCGCGCATAGCCGCCTGAAGCGCCAGCTCGCCAGCCTCGGCTTCGACATCCATTTCACTCCCGACACGACGCTCGAGAACGATGCCAGCGTCTACCGCTATACCAGCACGGGCTTCCCCGGCACGTTCGCGCTGGCACCGCACGTCGCCTTTCCCCAGGCGCCCGATCCAACCAGGGTCGGCTATGGCCAGGACTATGGCGGCGACAACAACCTGACGACGATTCTCAGCTCGCGCTTCCACCACGAATTCGACCAGAACTGGCAGCTGACGGCGGGCCTGCTGCGCGAGGCCAACAATCGCGCCTCCACCGTGCCCACCAACACCATCACCGACAACCAGGGCGACTACACCACCACGGCCGCCACCACGACCTTCAGCGTCGACACCATCCTCAGCAACGCGCTGACCCTGAATGGCCGGATGGAAACCTTTGGCATCACCCATGACCTGATCTTCGGCAATAACGGTTTCACCTGGGACCGCTACACGCCCTTCAAGACCGGTCCGGTCACGCTCGGCCGGGCCAGCCTGAGCGATCCACGGCAATTCGCCGAGCCGAAATTCCCTGATTTTTCGCAGCGGTTCCATGCGATGAACACGCTGCAGCAATCGCTGACCTTCGGCGACACGATCGGCCTGACGCGGCAGGTCTCGGTCATGGGGGTGGCCAGCCAGAGCTGGATCGACGCCCGCAACTACGCCAAGACCGGGCTGGCCACGAGCTCATATGATGCGAACGGCATCAGCCCGACGGCGAGCCTGATCTACAAGCCGATCCGGAACATGACGGCCTACGCGACCTATTCGAGCAGCCTGCAGCAGGGCGACTCCGCGCCGGCCAGCTCCGTCAACGCCGGCGACAGCCTCGCGCCCTACCGCAGCGAGCAATGGGAGGCCGGCGCCAAGCTGCGTATCTCCAGCATCGACCTGACGGCAGCCGCCTACCGTATCGAGCGGCCTCTTCGCCGTGCAGGGCAAGCAGGTCAATCGCGGCATCGAGCTCAACGCGAACGGCAACATCACGCGCGCCTTTACCGTCTTCGGCGGCATCTCCCTGCTGGATCCGCGCCTTCTCGATACTGGTTCAGTATCGACCAGCAACAAGCAGATCCTTGGCCTCTCGCATGTCGTGTTCGATCTACTGGGTGAATACCACCCGCAGGTGGCGCCCGGCCTCACGCTCGGCGCCAACGTGAACTTCGCCAATCGCAGGCCGGGAAATTTCACCGACACCACCTACGTCGACGGCTACACCGTGCTCGATCTCGATGCCCGCTATACGAGCCGGATCGCCGGCAAGCCGGTCACGTGGCGCCTCGCCGTCGACAACGTCACCGACGCGCATTACTGGGCCAACGTCGCCCCTGTCGGTCAGAACGGCTATAACAGCACCGACAGCGGCACCGGCACGCTCGGCCTGCCGCGCATGGTGCGGGCCTCGATCCAGGTGGATTTCCTATGATCGCCTATCGCATCCTCGCCGCGGCCGCGTATCTCGTTCTAACCCTTGGCAGCGCCGCCGCCTCGCCGCCTCCGCTGCGCGTCTATGCCGCCGGCAGCCTCGGCGGCGCGCTTTCCGAGATCGACCAACGCTACACCGCCCAGACCGGGCAGAAGATCGACCTGGTGCTCGGGCCCGCCGGCCTGCTTCTGGCCCGGATCGAGCGCGACCCGGACGCCGACCTCTTCATCTCCGCCAACATGGCCCATCCCCTGCGGCTCGCGGCCGAGGGCCGTGGCACGCCGCCGATCATCTTCACCCGCAACAGGCTGTGCCTGCTGGCCCGTCCCGACCTCGGCCTGACCCGGGCCAACATGCTGAGCAGGATGCTCGATCCCGCGGTCCGGATCGGCACGTCCACCCCAGGCGACGATCCCGGCGGCGACTATGCCTGGCTGCTGTTCGAGAAGGCCGACGCGCTGCATCCCGGCGCCGGCATGGTGCTGAAGGACAAGGCGCAGAAGCTGGTCGGCGGCCCGGTCGCGCCGAAGGTCCCGGGCGGCCGTGACGCGGTGAAATACTTCCTCCGGAGCGGCACGGTCTCGGCCTTCGTCGGCTATTGCAGCGGGCATGAGAAGACGCCGGACCCGCGCTTCGTCCAGGTCGAAGTCCCTGCCCCGCTTTCGGTCCCGGTCGAATACGGCTTGACCGTCCTGGCAGGCAGCAAGCCCTCCGCCACCCAGCAGGCCGCCTACCGCTTCGCCCTCTATCTGATGAGCCCGCCGGCCCAGGCTCTGCTCGGACCCTACGGCTTCATCCCGGTGACCGCCGATCTAAGGTAAGGCCGGGCTCTGCCCAGACCCGCCAAAGGCCTTGGCCTTTGGAAACCA
>CAXSEE010000229.1:0-6379 GCA_964235615.1 uncultured Acetobacteraceae bacterium
TCTGGGCGCGATTTCGGACCGGCCGGACGGGACAGCCAGGGGATCACCGGGCTGGTCGGCCGGCGCATGGACGATGTCGAGCAGGCGCTGATCATCGAGACACTGCATCACACGTTCGGCAACCGCACGCATGCCGCGACCATCCTCGGCATCTCGATCCGTGCCCTGCGCAACAAGCTGCGCGACTATGCCGGCCAGGGACTCGCGGTGCCGCCGCCACCGGCCAGCCACTGGGCAGCGGCCTGATCGATGAGCGGGACCGCTCTCGCGACGGCGATGGCCAAGCCGGGCGTCATCTCGGTGGTGGGAAAGCTGCGCCGCTATGCGCCCGGCAGCGACATCGGCCTGGCGCTCGGCGTGGTGGCGCTGCTGTCGGTCATGGTGCTGCCGCTGCCGACCTTCGTCCTCGATCTCGGGCTGGCGCTGTCGATCACCATGTCGGTGCTGGTGCTGATGGTGGCGTTGTTCCTGCAGCGCCCGCTCGACTTCACCTCGTTTCCGACCCTGCTGCTGCTGACGACGTTGTTGCGCCTGTCGCTGGAGGTCGCCTCGACCCGGCTGATCCTGAGCCACGGCCACGAGGGACCGCTCGCCGCGGGTCACGTGATCGCGGCGTTCGGCGGCTTCCTGATGGGCGGCGACGTGGTGATCGGGCTGATCCTGTTCTCGATCCTGCTGGTGGTGAACTTCATGGTCATCACCAAGGGTTCCGGCCGCATCGCCGAGGTTGCCGCGCGCTTCAGCCTCGATGCGATGCCGGGCAAGCAGATGGCGATCGACGCCGAACTGTCGTCCGGGGCGATCACCGAGAAGGTGGCCCGGTTGCGCAGGCGAGAGCTGGAAGAGGAGAGCGGCTTCTACGGCGCCATGGACGGTGCCGCGAAGTTCGTGCGTGGCGATGCCATCGCCGCCTTGCTGATCACCGTGATCAACATCTTCGGCGGCCTCGCGATCGGGCTGATCCGGCACGGCATGGCGTTCTCGGATGCGGCGGCGACCTTCACCACGCTCACCGTCGGCGACGGGCTGACCGCGCAGATCCCGGCGCTGCTGGTCTCGACCGCATCGGGCATCGTGGTGACCAAGGGCGGCACCGAGGGTGCGGCCGATGTCGCGCTGGTGCGGCAGTTGGGCGGCAATTTCAAGCCGATGGCGCTCGCCGCCGGTGCGGCCCTGGTGCTGGCGCTGATGCCGGGACTGCCCACGCTGCCATTCCTCGCCCTCGGCGGTCTGGCCGGCGCGGCTGCCTGGATGCGCTACAAGAACCCGGCCAAGGTCGCCGATCCGGAAGCCGCCTCGATCGTCTCGACGGCGACGCCGGCGGAGCCGCCGATCGCGGACGCCATGCGCATCGACATGATCCGCCTCGAGCTCGGCTACGGCCTGTTGCCCCTGGCCGGTGGCGAGACGCCGCGGTTGACCGAGCAGATCAAGGCGCTGCGCCGGACCATCGCCCAGGAGATGGGCTTCGTGCTGCCGCCGGTGCGCATCCAGGACAACATGCAGCTCGGGGCCGACGCCTACTGCATCCGGATCAAGGAGATCGCGGCGGGACGGGGCGAGATCCGGCCGACCCGGCTGCTGGTCATGGACCCGAAGGGCGGCATTCCCGACCTGCCCGGCGAGCGCACCACCGAGCCGGCTTTCGGCCTGCCTGCACTATGGATCGATCTGGCGCAGCGCGACGAGGCATTGTTCAGGGGCTGCACCGTGGTCGATCCGGCCAGCGTGCTGAGCACGCATCTGACCGAGGTGGTGCGCGAGACCATGGCCGAGCTGCTCTCCTATACCGAGACGCAGAAGCTGCTCGACGAGATGCCGCGCGAGCAGCAGAAGCTGGTGGCCGATCTGATACCCTCGCAGATCTCGACCGGAGCCGTGCAGCGGATCCTGCAGTCGCTGCTCTCCGAGCGCATCTCGATCCGCGATCTGCCGACCATTCTCGAAGGCGTGCAGGAAGCCTGTGGCGCCGGCCTGCGCGCGGTGCCGCTGATCGTCGGCCATGTGCGCATGCGCCTCGCCCGGCAGATCAGCGACGCGCATGTCGGGGGCGGCGGCTATATCCCGTTGATCACCCTGACGCCGAACTGGGAAGCGGCTTTTCTCGACAGCCTGGTCGGACCGCCGGAGGACCGGCAACTGGCGATGGCGCCGTCCAAGCTGAACGAGTTCATCGGCAGGCTGCGCACGGCTCTGGACGCGGCCGCGGCGAATGGCGAGGCGGCGGTCATTCTCGTCAACGGCGCGTTGCGTGCGCCGATGCGGGCCATCGTCGAGCGCATGCGGCCGGCGACGTCGGTGCTGGCGCAGGCGGAGATCTCGACGCGCGTCCGCATCCGCACGCTGGAGGCGATCTGAGTGCGGATCAGGATCTTTCGCGCGCGCACGCTCGCCGAGGCGATGGCGCAGATCCGCAAGGAGCTGGGCGCCGACGCGCTGATCCTGTCGGACCGCAGCCGTGACGGCTTCGTCGAGGTGACGGCGGCGCTGGAAACCAGCGACACCGCCGAGCTGCGTGTGCCGGCGAAGTGGAGCACAGGCCCGGACGATCTCGAGCCGTTCACCGTTCCGGCCAGGAGTTCGGACGAGCCGCCCGGTTTTGGTGAGACAGGCACGATTCGCGAGCTCGAGCGATCAACCCCCGATGCAGTCCTGGCGTGGCACGGGCTTTCACCGTCCTTGATCGCTGCACTGGGAACCGGTTCGCTCGAACAGGCATGCACAAGGGTGTTTCGGTTCGCGGCGTTGCGGATCGGTTCCGACGATGCTCCTCTCTTGCTGGCGGGTCCTCCCGGGGGCGGCAAGACACTGACGGTCGCCCGCCTGGCGACAAGGCTGGTCCTGGATGGACAGCAGCCGATGGTCATCACCGCCGATGGCGAGCGTGCCGGCGCGGTCGAGCAGCTTGCAGCCTTCACCCGGTTGCTCGGCCTGACATTGGTGGCCGCGAACACCCCTGCGATGCTCGCGCGTGCGCTGGAAAGGCGGGTTGCGGGCCAACCAGTACTTATCGATGCGCCCGGGCTCGATCTGGACAGTCGCGATCAGCCTGAAATGCTGCGGGACTTGCTGGGAGCTTCGGATGCCGCCATGGCCCTGGTGCTGCCGTGCGGACTTGACTCCAACGAGGCGCAGGAGATTGCCGGGGCGCACGCCGCTCTTGGCGCCCAGGCGCTGATCGCGACGCGGACCGATCCGTGGCGGCGGTTGGGCGCCATTCTCTGTGCCTCCGCCTCGTCCGGGCTCGCCTTGTCCGAAGCCGGCATAGGTAGTGCCGCGGCCGACAGCCTCGTGCCGTTCACCCCCAGTTTCCTCGCCGAGCGCCTGCAAAGCCGCGCTATGTTTGGAGGTAGACGAATGACTGTTCCGCGGCCACGCGAGGCCGAGCGAGTGACCCGTTCCGCCTTACCCCTCCACATCGCCGCCCAGCGGCGTGCCGTGTCCAGCTCGTGAGGCCTGCGCGTCCATGAACAATATCTCCACCGTCCGGATCGATGCCTCAGCCAGAACACGAGCCGGACGGGTGATCGCGATCGCCTCCGGCAAGGGCGGTGTCGGCAAGACGTGGCTGTCGATCACGCTGGCCCATATCCTGGCCGCGCAAGGATCGAGAGTGCTCCTGTTCGACGGCGATTTCGGCCTTGCCAACATAGACATCCAGCTCGGACTGACGCCCACGCGGGACCTGTCCGATGTCGCCTCGGGACGGTTCGGCTTGTCCGACGCGATCACCTCCTACGCCGGACCCGACGGCACCGGGACCGCCTTCGCTATCCTGCCCGGCCGGGCAGGTGCCGCGGTATTGTCCGGTCTCACGGTCACTGCCCTGGATGCCATGCTGACCAACCTGCGTGCCTTGGCCGCCTACGACACCATTCTGCTCGACCTCGGCGCCGGCATCGACCGCATCACGCGCCGGCTCGCCGCCTGGGCCGACACCCTGCTCGTGGTCACCACGGACGAGCCCACGGCATTGGCCGACGCCTACGCGGTCCTGAAGCTGCACGCGCGGGATCGGCTGGTTCTGGGCAGCAGCGACGAGATGGCCGCCGATACCCGCATCATCGTCAACCAGGCCAGCAGCCTCGGCAGCGGGGAACGCGCCTATGCCACCCTTGCCAAGGCCTGTACCAACTTCCTCGGCTGGACGCCGCCACTCGCCGGGATCATCCGGAGAGATCCCAGCGTCAGCGACGCCATTCGCAGGCAGACGCTGATTGCTATCCGCCATCCCAACGCCCCTGCCGCCGCAGAAGCCGAACGTATCGCCCACGGTTTGCGATGATGCATATGTAACATGCGATCTTAAATAATGGACAGCTGTCGCAAGATGCAACCTTGCCGCGTGCTCGGACGCTTCAGCTGTCGTGATGACCCATTCCAACCACACCCGCGCTTCCGAATGCGCCGCTCTCCTGTTCGAGACGTGGTTGCAAATCGGTCTGCAGCGCCTGTATGACAGGACGCTTGAGGAGCCGGTTCCGGACGATCTGTTGCAACTCATCCCGCCTGGCAGGGAGTCCGGATCGAAGCAGCCCTGAGCGGAGAGCCTGCTTGCGTATCAGCGTCATCCAGATGTCTCCGGGCAGCGACAAGCGTGAGAATATCGCCCAGGCACGACAGCTGATCGGCGCCGCGCTGGCAGCCGACCGTCCCGATCTCGTCATTCTGCCCGAGATGTGGACCTGCCTCGGCGGAAATCGAGAGACCAAGTTCGCGCACGCCGAGACGCTGCCAGCCCCGGACGGCGATGGCGCGGGCGAGGCCTATGCCATGCTGCAGGACATCGCGCGCAGGGCCGGGATCCACTTGCACGGCGGCTCGATCGGAGAGCGCTCCGGCGAGCGGATCTGCAACACGTCGCTGGTCTTCGGCCCCGATGGCCGCGAGCTGGCGCGTTATCGCAAGATCCACCTGTTCGACATCGTGACGCCGAGCGGCGAAGGCTATCGTGAAAGCGACACCTACGCCCCTGGCGATGCGGTGGTAACGGTCCAGCTCGGCTCGATCACCGCCGGGCTCGCCATCTGCTACGACGTGCGCTTCGCCGAGCTGTTCCTGCAACTCCGTCGTGGCGGCGCCGGGCTGATCATCCTGCCTGCCGCCTTTACCGCGGAGACCGGCGAGGCGCATTGGGAGACGCTGCTGCGGGCACGTGCCATCGAGACGCAATGCTGGCTGGCGGCGTCGGCGACGACCGGCCGGCATCTCGACGGACACGGTGCCGCGCGGCTGACCTACGGGAATTCGATGCTGATCGATCCCTGGGGCAGCGTCGTGGCGCGAGCATCGAGCGGTCCCGGATGGGCGACCGGCACGCTCGACGCGGCACGGACCGAGCGGGTGCGAACAGGTATTCCGGTGCTGGAACACCGCCGTCTCGCGTGATGGAAGCCCCTGCGCCGGACGATGAAGCGCCTGGCGACAAGCCATGGGAAGATGAAGCGGGCGCGACACGGGACCGCAGCGCGTTCTCGGCCGGCCCGATCCTCGATGTCCTGTCCAACTCGGTGTGGCCTCCGGATACGTTGCTGACCCGGATCGCCTTCGTGGCTGCTCCGAACACCCTGTCGCGGGAAGGCCTGGAGCGGTTCGTCGCGCGCTACGGCAACGTGCCGGTGGAGCAGGCGGAGGTCGTGGTCTGCCTTGGCGGCGACGGCTTCATGCTCGAGACGTTGCACACCGTGCTGCTGGCGGGGACGCCGGTCTACGGGATCAACTGCGGCACCGTCGGCTTCCTGATGAACCCATTGGTCGAAGAGGACCTGCCGGCCCGCCTGGTGCGTTCCCAGGGAGCCGTGCTGCATCCGCTGCGCATGCATGCGGTGACGCAGTCGGGCCTGGTCGAGGAGGCGCTGGCGCTGAACGACGTGTTCCTGTTCCGCCAGACCCGGCAGGCGGCCAAGATACGCATCCTGGTGGACGGACGGGTGCGTCTGCCGGAGCTGGTCTGCGACGGGGTGCTGGTCTCCACTCCCGCCGGCTCGACGGCCTATAACCTTTCCGCCCATGGGCCAATCGTGCCGCTGTCGGCCAACCTGCTGCCGCTCACGCCGATCAGCGCGTTCCGGCCGCGGCGATGGCGCGGCGCCCTGTTGCCCAGCGCGGCCGACGTCGAGTTCCACATCCTCGAAGGCGACAAGCGGCCGGTGGCGGCGGTGGCCGATTTCACCGAGGTGCGCGACGTGGTGTCGGTGGCCGTCAACGAGGATCGCAGCCTGGGAACGACAGTGCTGTTCGACCCGGACCAGAGCCTCTCCGAACGCATCATCGTCGAGCAGTTCACGGTCTGACGATATTGTCGAACAGGTATCATGGCCCTACGACGCCGCGGTGAAGCCATCCAGCGTGAGCTCGTCGCGGTCCGACCCGTAGATGA
>CAXSEE010000230.1:0-6368 GCA_964235615.1 uncultured Acetobacteraceae bacterium
GCAGGGCGGCCTCGGCGTCATCCACAAGAATTTTGATGTCGCCGAGCAGGCCGAGCAGGTGCGCAGGGTCAAGCGATTCGAGTCCGGCATGGTGGTCAATCCGGTCACCGTGCATCCCGACCAGACGCTGGCCGAGGTGCATGCGATCATGAAGCGGCACCGCATCAGCGGTCTGCCGGTGATCGAGCGCTCGGACCAGAAGCTGGTCGGCATCCTGACCAACCGCGACATGCGCTTCGAGACCGACCCGGACCGGCGCGTCCACGAGCTGATGACGCGCGATCTGGTCACCGTCACCGACGGCGCCGATCCGGCCGAGGCGCGGCATCTGCTGCACAAGCACCGCATCGAGAAGCTGCTGGTGGTGGACCGGGAAGGGCGCTGCACCGGCATCATCACCGTCAAGGACATGGACAAGGCGGTCGCCTACCCGCTGGCCAACAAGGACGAGCTCGGCCGGCTGCGCTGCGGGGCGGCGACCGGCGTCGGCGAGGACGGTTTTCTACGAGCCCGCGCCCTGATCGAGGCCGGGGTCGACGTGCTGGTGGTCGATACCGCGCATGGCCACTCGCAGGGCGTGCTCGCGGCGGTCGAGCGGATCAAGGCGCTGTCCAACGCGGTCCAGCTGGTGGCCGGCAACGTCGCCACCCCGGAAGGCGCGCGCGCGCTGATCGAGGCGGGGGCCGACAGCGTCAAGATCGGCATCGGTCCGGGCTCTATCTGCACCACCCGCGTGGTGGCCGGCGTCGGCGTGCCGCAGTTCAGCGCGGTGCTGGAGACCGCCGCCGCCTGCCATGAGCTCGACATCCCGGCGATCGCCGATGGCGGCATCCGCACCTCCGGCGACCTGGTCAAGGCGATCGGCGCCGGCGCCGACGTGGTGATGGTCGGCAGCCTGCTCGCCGGCACCGACGAGGCGCCGGGAGAGGTGTTCCTGTATCAGAGCCGGTCGTACAAATCGTATCGCGGCATGGGCAGCCTCGGGGCGATGGCGCGCGGCTCGGCGGACCGGTATTTCCAGCAGGAGATCACCGACACGCTCAAGCTGGTGCCGGAAGGGATCGAGGGCCGCGTCGCCTTCAAGGGCGGCATGGCGGCCGTGGTGCACCAGCTCGTCGGCGGCCTGCGTGCCGGCATGGGCTATACCGGCAGTGCGGATATCGCTGCACTGCAGACCGGTGCGCTGTTCCGGCGCATCACCGGGGCGGGCCTGCGCGAGAGCCACGTGCATGACGTGGCGATCACCCGGGAGGCGCCCAACTATCGCCAGGACTGACCGTGAAGATAATGTCTTACGCGCTACTCGCACGATGACTCCCTCCGCGCGTCTTGCCGGCGCGATCGAGCTGCTGTCGGCCATAGAAGCGGCACCACGCAAGCCGGCCGATGCGGTCGCCAATGGTTTCTTCCGCGAGCGCCGCTATATCGGCGGCGGCGACCGTCGCGCGGTGTCCGACCAGGTCTGGTTCGCGCTCCGGCACTGGCGCCGGCTGGAATGGTGGCTACAGCGTGGTGCCGGACAAGCGACCCCGCGCCTGCTGATCGCCGCGATGCTGGTGCTCGAGGGACGGCCGACCGAGAGCGTGCAGCGGTCGTTCTCGGGCGGGCGCTACGCCCCGGACACGCTGGAACCCGCCGAGCTGCGCGTGCTGCGGGCGCTGGACGGACATACGCTGGAGCATCCCGAGATGCCCGAGGCGGTGCGTTTCGAGGTGCCGGACTGGGTGCTGCCACGCCTGCGGGATCGTTTCGGACCCGACCTTGCGGCGGAACTCGCGGCCCTGACCGGAACCGCACCGCTCGACCTGCGTGTCAACCTGCTCAAGGGCACCCGCGAACAGGCGATCGCCCGCCTGGCGGAAGCCGACATCACCACCGAGGCGACATCGCTCTCGCCCTGGGGGCTGCGCGCGCGCGGGCGTCAGAACGTGACCGCCACCACCGCCTTCAAGGACGGGCTGGTCGAGATCCAGGACGAGGGCAGCCAGTTGATCGCGCTCGCGGTCGGCGCCGAGCCGGAGATGCGCGTGCTCGATTATTGCGCCGGCGCCGGCGGCAAGACGCTGGGCCTGGCGATGACGATGCAGAACCGCGGCCATATCGTGGCCTGCGACGTCTCGGCTTCGCGGCTGGAGGGCGCCGTGCGGCGCCTGCGACGGGCCGGAGTGCATAATGTCGAGCAGCATCTGCTGGTGGCCGGCGATAAATGGGCCAAGCGGCGGGCGGCCAGTTTCGATCGCGTGCTGGTCGACGCCCCCTGCACCGGCACCGGGACCTGGCGCCGCAACCCGGATGCAAGGCTGCGTCTGCGCGAACAGGACCTGGCCGAGCTGGTGGTCAAGCAGGCGGCCATCCTGCAGGACGCGTCGAGGCTGCTGCGGCCGGGTGGGCGGCTGGTCTATGCCACCTGCTCGGTGTTGCCGGAAGAGAATGAGGCGCAGGTCGGCCAGTTCCTCGTGCGTAACCCGGGCTTCTCGGTGGTCCCGGACCGGGCTTCGGACTTCCTCAGCCTGACGCCGAGAAGCCATGGCACCGACGGCTTCTTCGCCGCGGTGCTGCAGTCGGCGTGACCCACACGAACTTGTTACAGATTCGCATCAAATTGAGACCCTGTCTATCGAACGGGACGATATACTGGCTGTAGCGCCGCGATGTCTTGACCGGTCAGGACGTTGGTGTATGCGCGGAAGGGGCTTTCTTGATGCCGGAACTGGCTATGGATTGGGCAGCTGACACCGATCCTGCCGAGTGCTGGCGGAGTGTTCCGGCGTTCCGGACTCTGCTGGCCGGCGGTTTTGCAGCTCCCGATGGTCCTGGCCGGCAGCGTCTGGAACGAATGCTGGCGACCCGGACAGGCCGGAGGGCGCATCATATCCTGCCCGGTTGCCGGGCGCTCTGCCAGATCGAGCAGGCAGAGACGCAGCTCGCCAGCTATGCCGTGGACATCGTGGTGCTGGATCTGGACGGACCGGTCGAGGCCATGCTGTCGCTGGTGGAACGCCTGCGCAGGGCCGCGGGTCAGGGGGTGATCTTCGTCGGCATCCTGGCCCGTCATGCAACGGCCGCGGCGCGCCTGTATCTGTCTGCCGTGGTCGACGGGGTGGTGGATGATCCGATGCGGGCCGGCAGCCTGCATCGCGCGATCGCGGACGCCTTGCGGATGGCGTCGGACCTTCAGGACGGTTTTGGCAGCGGATCGATGTCCGTAGCCAGCGGAATGCTGCATTAGGGACACGGGATAGGCAGGTCGCCAGCATGCGGTCCGCTCAGTGTTCGAGCGCCGCCAGGGGTCCGAGCCAGGGCTGGTAGCGGCGCCATGAATGAGCGGCATCGTTGGAGATCGGCTGCCGCACCTGCCATTTGCTCGGGGTGTTCACCGTGCGCGGGTTCATCTCGGGACGGAGGCAGGCGTCGGACCAGGGCAGCCCGCACGCGGACACGAGGCGCCGGATTGCCGGCTCCGGGGATGCGGCCAGATCCTCGTAGAGCAGCTCGTGCAGGCGGTCGGTGGGCAAGACGCGCCGCCAGTGCGCCGTTAGCCGCTCGACCGAGCGGATCGCCGAGACCAGCGCGTGGCCACCGGTCGGGAATGCGACATGCTGATTGAAATAGGTGCGATGGATCGACAAGGCGGTGCCGATCGGGCGGCGCCTGCATAGGATGATATGGGCGTCGGGCAGTGCGGTATGGATCAGCCCGGCATGGAGGATATTGAACGGGCTCTTGTCGGTCACCCGCGCGGACCCTCCGGCCAGCTTGCGCAGGAGGCTCGTATACTCGGTGGCGGAGGCCGCCGCATCGGCCGTCGCCGCATGCTCGGTCCAGAATGGCAGTTCGCCGCCGCCGCGGACGTCCGGATGCGCCGACAGGATCTGCTCGACGAGGGTGGTGCCGGTGCGAGGCAAGCCCATGATCAGGATCGGTGTCGCATCGCGTCGTCCGGATGCGGCAAGCCGCGCGACAGCCTCCGGCGTGTACTGCGCGATCAGGCGATCGATGCGGGCCTCGAATTCGAGCGGGTCGAACCGGCACAGGCTGCGGCGGCACTCGTCCGCGGCATCGTAATGCTGCATCGCGGCGGCGGGATCGTCGAGATCATCGAACGCCTTGCCGAGCGCCAGATGGAGTTTCAGCAGCACCTCCGGCTGCATACCGGGGGCCGCCAATGCCGCCTGCATGCGCATGATCAGGCCGGCATCGTCGGGCGTCATGCGGCGGCAGCGCACGAGTTCATAATAGCTCCCCGCCAACTGCGGCGCGCGCGTCGCCTGGTCGAGCAGGGCGAAGGCCTCCTCGAAGCGGCCGGCGCTCGATGCGATCATGCCGAGCAGTTCGGTCGCCGAGAGCGCCGCCGGGTCGAGCGCCAGCAACTGGCGCAGCGCCCGTTCGGCCTCGGCGTCGCGGCCCTCGCCGAGCAGGGCGCGGGCGTGTGCGAGGCGCACAAGGCTGGTTCTCGGTGTGGTGGCGGCAGCTCGCCGGAATGCGGCGACGGCCTCGGACCTGCGTCCGAGCGTCTCCAGCAGGGCGCCGGCATGATACCGCGCCTCGACCAGGGATGGTTGCAGCTTCGACGCGGCTTGATAGGCCGCGAGAGCTGCCGCGTCGTCACCGACGCTCTGCAGCGCGATCCCGAGATGCAGCCTGGCGAGCGCGAAGCGCGGGTTGATGGCGAGCGCGGCCTTGAAGGCCTCCATCGCCTCCCGAGGGCGGTTCGCCTGCAGGCAGACCTGGCCGAGATCGTGCCGGATACCGGCATTTTCCGGAGCGGCGGTCGCGGCTTCATAGAGCAATAGCAACGCCTCGGCCGGGCGTCCGCCTCGCAGAAGCTGAGCGGCACGTGTCAGGCGGGGGTCGGCCGCTGCTGCTTCGGTTCGGCGTGGCATCGGTCGCGGATGGCTCATGGCTCTGGACGGCGGAGCCTAGCCGATACGGGCAGGCTCCGACAAAGGCTGGGCTCTGCCCAGACCCGCCAAAGGCCTCGGCCTTTGGAAACCAATTCATGGATTCTCAAGGCTCTGCCTTGAGCGGGTCCAGGGCAGAGCCTTGGCCTATCAGTCGTCGTTGTCGACGACCGGGTGACGCAGCGCCGCCTCGACCAGCTTGGCGGGCCACTGGATACGCGCCTCGCCGGGGTATGGACGCTTCCAGTCGGTCGCGGAATACCAGATCACGTGGTTGAGGAAATTCTCGTCCACGGAGTCCGCGTGGCCCTGCTTGCCTTTCGTCATCATGTTGGACGCGACGTTCCATGCCTTCTGCATGGGCGTCATGCGCATGCTGTAGTTCGCCGGCCCGGTGCCGGGAATCGGCGTGCCGCCCGGGCCGATATTGAGCGGCGTGGATGCCGGCACATGGGTGAACGGCGTGATGTCGGGCGTGTTCTGGAAGCAGTCGAACATAGGCGACGCCGTCAGGTCGAACTGGGTCAGCGGCGGCAGGTCGAGGATGTTCTCGATGGTGCGGTTGATGTTCTCCTGGGTGTAGGTGGTGTGGATCACGCGCCCGACCCCGGCCGACTGCGGCGCCACGGCGTATGGGCTGATGACGTAGGCTGGCTGGCGATGGCCGTCGATGTGGTCGACGCCGTCCTGGCTGTCATCCTCCTCGACGAAGATCGCCGTGGTGGGCCAGGTCTTGGTTTTGCTGATCGCTTCCACCATGCGGCCGAGGGCGAGGTCGTTGTCGGCCTCGTAGTTGTTCGGCAGCGGGAGGCCGGTGGTCGTGCCGGCGGTATGGTCGTCCGGCAGCCACAGGATGGTCAGGGTGGGCACCTCGCCCGCGGCATCCTGGGCGGCGAGGATCGGCAAGTAATAGTCCATCCGGTACTGGTCCGGAATGCCGAGGTTGAAGGACGGGTAGTGCGGGTCGAGGATCTTGATCACGGACGGGATATAGGCCGTTTCGGTATCCGAATTGTCCGGCACCACCTTGCGGCCGAGCGTGCCGCCGCTCTCCTTGTAAAGCGAGGTGTTGTAGAAGTCGGCCCAGCTATAGGTGCCCCCACCCGGCGGGGCTGCGATGGTATAGTGGTTGCTCCACTCGCCATACATCTTGACGTTGAGGCCCTTCCGCTCCGCGGCCGACCACAGGAAGCCCTTCTGGGTGTAGGTCAGCGCGTCGTTGCTGTTGCCGCCGGGGTAGCTGCGTATCCAGTCCGGCGAGAGGATGTCGTTGGAATAGAACGAGCCGCTCTCGACGATCCAGGGGTGGCCATCGGCGGACTGCCGGCTCGGCGCGTAGATGTTGTCGAGCAACGGGAAGCGCTTCACCAGGGCGTGCTGGTTCGGCACGTTGGCGGCGAACACCGCCAGGCTCGGATCGCCGTTGCCCTGCGGCAGGTCGCCGAGCATCTGGTCGTAGGTGCGGTT
>CAXSEE010000231.1:0-6327 GCA_964235615.1 uncultured Acetobacteraceae bacterium
TTGTCCGTTTCCGCTCCAAGGTCTCCAGCAGCTCGCTGTTCAGGGCGGTGAGCTCCTCGTTGATGATCATCTGTTTCTCGCCCGAGAGTTCCAGATCGCGGATCGTGCCTTGCAACTCCGTCCGCGTCGCATCGAGTTCGCGCTCCAGCTCGGCGATCCGCGGGTGGTTCTGGGTTGCCGCCGGGAAAGCGGAAGCCTCCTGCTTCATCGCCTCGGTGAAACAGACCAGGAGCAACTCCTCTCCTTGTTCCTCCAGGGGTTGCACCTCGATAGTGAACGAGACTGGCTGCCCGCTCTCATTGATCTGGCCAGTCACCACTGCGCGGGCGCACCGTTCCTGAGCCTGGCCGATTGCCGAGCGGAGGTGCGCGCGCAGATCCGGACGCGCCATCTCGAGCAGGTCATGGGTGGGGTGTCCAGATGCCACGCGCAGGTAGCGATCGGTCGGTCCAAGCGAGAACAGACACTCGTGCGCCGGATTGATCAGGATTGCCGCCGGTGCATAAGTTTCCAGCACGAGCCGTCGGACGAGCTCGGCGAGAGCTGTTTGTCGCGGCAGGCGCCGTCCGGCAGCGACGTTCGGTGCTAGCCCGGCGCCTTCGCCGCATCCTCGTAACAGAGTCAGACCGGCGGTCCGGCCAGGGCCGACGCGCCGGTAGAGACGTTCTCGCTTTGAGATCGCCTCGAACCGGCCCTCGGCCCCGATCGTCTCCGTGCGGCCCAGAACCAGGATGCCATCCTGCCGAAGTGCCAAGTGAAACAGCGACATGAGCTTCGCCTGCGCCTCCGGCTGCAAGTAGGTCAGCTGGTTGCGCCAGGACACCAGGTCGAGCTGGGCGAATGGTGGCTCAGCGAGCACGTCCTGTGTCGTGAACACGACTGCGGTGCGCAGCTCGCCCGACACGCGGTAGCCGTGATCCACCTTCGAGAAGAAGCGGCTCAACCGGGCCGCCGATATGTTGTCGACGATCGTCTCCGGATAATGACCCTCGCGCGCCCGGGCCACGTCATTCGCGTCGGCATCGGACGCGAACATCTGTAGCTTTATGACGTGACCCGCCTCGCCGATTTGCTCAAGGAGCAACATGGCGAGCGAGTAGGTTTCCTCCCCCGTGTTGCAGCCCGCAACCCAGATACGAAGTGGCCGCCCGGCATTATGATCACGGATCAGGTCGGGAATGATCGCGTCCGCCATCTGCTCGAACACCTCATGGTCCTGAAAGAAGCTGGTCAAGTTGATGAGCAGGTCCTTCGCGAGCGGGTCGACGACGCCGAACGTCTCCGGACCGTTGGCGTCGGCTGACGACGCGGGTGGTCTCAGTGGAACCACGGTCACCAAGATCGGAAACAGGCGGGTTCTGAATTTAGGGAAAGATTGGAAGAAAAGCGGAGCATGATCAACTCCTTGTCGCCGTGTCTGGCGGTCGCAACCTGGGCCTGATTGAGGAGCTTCCGCCCAAACTTGTTGCTCACATGCTGGCCGCCGCCATGATCCGATAGTGAGACGTACGTAGTTCGGCCAAGTCGGCCTCCATTTGAGATCAGTTACAGCTGATTACGACCATGCTATAATCGCGCTAACGGTATGGAATGATTGAAAATAGGAAGACCGGAGGATGCTCCGCTCTTGGGCCATCAAGCCTCGCTGCTCTTTAATGGCACAACGAAACCGTATTGGCCATGCCCCTGCCGAGTGAGACCGAGCAGGGACAATCGGCTGCCCATCGCGGCAGTGACGCATTTTGAGACCGGAGAGGCTCTGTTCAGGAAGGACGACAAGATCACTTGGGATCTACAACCTTTGACTTCGACCACTAGCTTTGATTTGGTGGGCCGAATGAAGCTGACGCTCGGGTAGTGAGCGTCAGGATCGGACCATTAGCCTAGGCTGGATGGTCGTCAAATACTGCTGACGTTTCTGTTTCTCCGGGATCTGGCTGGCTTGGCAGAGACCGGTCGCTACACAGCCACCGCAGATGCCCTGGGTCCCGTCATGATACTGTAACGTCCTACACGGTATGATCCGGAACTGGAGCTTCACTTCCTTTTCGGACAAGGTTGCAGCCTTTTACAGCCGACGGTGATTTGCAGGGCATGGACCGACCCTTATCGACGAGCAAGTCGAGTATGTGGCGTCGATCGGCCGGCCATGGGTAGTTTCCGATCCTGTCTCGGGCACATGGGTCCAGCCTACAAGGAGTCCTGGTCACGACTGCGTTGCTCAGCTTAAGACCGGCATCGGACCCTCAACGCCGCCAGACCGAGGCAGCACAGGAGGATTTTGAAAGCGCTCCGCATCTTGATCGTGGAAGACGATGTACTGATCGGCAGTCTGCTCGCCGAGGTGCTCGCCGGGATGGGACACAACGTGTGCGCGACGGCGATTAGCGAAAACGGCGCTATAGCCGCCGCTGCGCGAAGCAGACCGGACCTCATGATCGTCGATGTGCATCTGTCAGAGGGAGATGGTGTGTCCGCGGTCGCGAGGATACTGCAAGCCGGCCGCGTTCCTCATTTTTTTATCACAGGCGGAACAGCTCAAACTGTCACCTCAGGTGCCGCAGTGCTGCAAAAGCCTTTTCGGGAGGCCGATATCGCCAGAGAGATCGAACGCGTGGTCGCATGATACGGACTGCTCCGCTGCGTCATTCGGCGAGACGTGCAAGAAGCTTCGCTGCAAAGCACCAAGCGCTCGGCGTAGGAAGATGAGCCTCACCGCGTTCCTGTCTACCGGCGGTGGAGTGGCTTAGATGCCCGGCTCGATCCTCACGCTCAACGCCGGGTCTTCCAGCCTGAAATTTGCCCTCTTCGACGTCGATGCCGCAGCCGGCGACGAGATGCTGGCTATGGCGAGGGGCGAGATCGAGAACCTGGATGAGGCGCCGCATCTGCTGGCCCGCGACGTGACCGGCGCCGTGCTGGCGGAGCAGCACTGGCAGCCCGGTATTGCCGATCCGTTCACCACTGTGCTGGACGCCTTGCTGGCCTTCGCCGACGCCCATCTTGGCGAAGCCGGTTTGGCGGCGGTCGGCCACCGCATCGTGCATGGAGGCGGCAAGCACATCGCACCCGCCCGGGTGACGCCAGCCTTGCTGACGGATCTCGAGGCGCTGACCTCGCTGGATCCATTGCACATACCGCACAACCTCGCGCCGATCCACGCCGTTGCAGCATCGCGGCCCGCACTCGCGCAGGTAGCCTGCTTCGACACGGCGTTCCACCACACCCTGCCACCGGTCGCACAACGCTTTGGCCTACCCCGGGCGCTGGAAGCCGCGGGCGTGCGCCGCTACGGCTTTCATGGCCTGTCCTACGAATACATCGCCACCCGACTGGCCAGGCATGCGCCCGCGCTGGCGCGTGGCCGGGTCCTCGCGGCACATCTCGGCTCCGGCGCCAGCCTCTGCGCGCTGCATGAAGGGCGCAGCATCGCCACCACCATGGGCTTCAGCGCCCTTGACGGACTGCTGATGGCGACACGCTGCGGCAGCCTCGATCCCGGTGTGATGCTCTACCTGGGCCGCAGGGGCACAGCTTCGCCGATATTGAGGACATGCTCTATCATCGGTCCGGTTTGCTGGGTGTCTCCGGCATCAGCGGCGACATACGCGAACTGCTCGCGAGCAGCGATCCCCATGCCCGCGAAGCGATCGAGTTGTTCACCTACCGCATCGCGACGGAGGCGGGCGCGCTGGTCAGCGCCCTCGGCGGGTTGGACGGGCTGGTCTTCACCGCCGGGATCGGTGAACACGCGCCGTCGGTTCGGGCCGCCGTCTGCGCGCGGCTGACCTGGCTTGGGCTGCGCCTTGACGTCGACGCCAACGCGGCTGGCGCTCCCTGCATCAGCACACCGGACAGCGCCGTCGAGGTGCGCGTCATCGCGACCAACGAGGAAGCGGTGATCGCGCGTCATACCCGGCTATTATCCATCAACTGATGGCATGACCGGCCTGCTTTCAGGACAGGATCCCCACGAAATTGGCAATCCGCTGCGATGAGTAGTTTCCGAGCCTCCCGCCCGATCCGGAAAATTACTACGGTCGAATGCACTGCGCCGTGCGGTTGCCTGGCATTCTCAGGGCCAAGGCGTTGCTCAATCGCTGAAGGGACGTTCAGATATTCACTTTGAAGGATCAGGTGGCCTCGATCAAACCGCCCCGGGTAGCGGTCGTTCGTGGTCTTCCCGCAGCGGCTGCTAAACCGCCCTCATCGGGACAAACCATCACGCCTTGGCTGATGGTGGTGCTGGCCGTCGTCCTGTTCTCGGGCGGGCTGTTCGGTTACGACCAGGGCGTCATCTCCGGCGCGCTGCACGGGATCAAGGCGACATTCTCGCTCAGCGCGCTGCTGGTCGAGGTGGTCACGAGCTGGGTCACGCTCGGCGCGTTGTTCGGGGCGCTCGCAGGCGGCGAAATGGCCGACAGCATCGGGCGCAAGCGCACGGTGCTGATCGCCGGTGCGATGTTCACCTTGGGCTCCCTCGTGCAAGCGCTCGCGCCCGATACGATTATCCTGGTGGGGGGGCGGCTGATCGTCGGCGCCGGGGTCGGCGTCGCTGCCGTAGCCGCACCGCTCTACGCCGCCGAATTGGCACCGACGGCCATGCGGGGCCGCTTCGTATCGGCCTACCAGCTCGCCATCACCATCGGCATTTTTCTTGCCTATCTGGTCGATGGCTGGCTGTCGAAAAATGACGCCTGGCGTTGGATGCTTGGCGTGTCCGCCGTACCGGGACTGATGTTGTTCGTTGTTGCGCTGATAGCGCCTGAGTCGCCACGCTGGCTGATGAAGATGCATCGCCGCGCCGACGCCGCGGCGCAGGTAAGCAAGATCCGACCGGGTGTCGATGTCGCGCCGGATCTCGATGCCATCGAGACGGCGTTGCGCCAGGACGTCGGGCGCGCCTCATGGGGAGAGGTCTTCCGTCGCGATTGGCGGCGCCCGCTGCTGATCGGTTTAGGGCTGGCCGTGTTCCAGCAGATCACCGGCATCAACGCGATCATCTATTACGCGGACCAGATCTTCGCGAGCGCCGGCTTCGTGACGCAATCATCGCAGACGACGGTGACCCTCTGGGCGGTCGGCGGCGTGAACGTGCTCGCCACCCTGATCGCGGTTGCCTTCATCGACCGCATCGGACGGCGGAAGCTTCTCCTCGCCGGCCTGCTGGGAATGGGCGTCAGCCTGGTCGTGGTCGGGACCGCCTTCCGCTTTATCGGCACCGCTTCCGCCGGAACAGCGTCCTCGACTCCGAGCAGCGCCGGCATCGTGACCCTGTTGGCTCTGGTCGCCTTCATCATCTGCTTTGCGTTCTCGATGGGCCCGGTGGTCTGGACGGTGATCAACGAGATTTTCCCGGGGCACATCCGGGGCCGGGCGGTTGCGGTCGCCACCGCGGTCAACTGGGGTTCCGCCTTCCTGGTCAGCCAGTGCTTCCTGTCCCTGATTGGGGCAATCGGAAATTCGTTCACCTTCTGGCTGTTCGCGCTGTTCTGCGGCCTCGGCTGGGTTTGGATCTACCACGCGGTCCCGGAGACCAAGGGACGATCGCTGGAACAGATCCAGCAAATCTGGGGAAAGGGCATCTGATGCCGGTCGCATCTCCCCAACGCGGGCTCACGCCGCCTCGTCTCCGACCAGGAGTAACGAAGCAACGGCTGCAGGGGCTTGCAGCTGGTCGTCGAGGCGTTCCTGATCCTGTCTCGGAGCCATGAGAACATTATCGTCTACCAATCCCATAAATCCGGAGGTCGCATGGACCAAATCACAGCAAGCACCCCTCTCGCGCTGGGTGCGGATGAGTTACGCCGGATGGATGCTTGGTGGAGGGCGGCGAATTATCTGAATGTTGGTCAGATCTATCTCCTGGCAAATCCGCTGCTGCGCGAGAAACTCACGGTCGAGCACATCAAGCCGCGCCTGCTGGGTCATTGGGGCACATCACCCGGCCTGAACCTGATCTACGTCCACATGAACCGGCTGATCAAGAAATACGATCTCGACACAATCTACATGGCGGGGCCTGGCCACGGCGGCCCAGCGCTGATTGCGAATGTCTGGCTGGAGGGCAGCTACACCGACTTCTACCCCGCGGTCACCCAAGACGAGACGGGTATGCTGCGGCTGTTCCGGCAGTTCTCGACGCCCGGTGGCGTGCCGAGCCATGTCAGCGTCCCGACACCGGGTTCCATCCATGAGGGCGGCGAACTCGGCTATGTCCTGGTGCATGCCTTCGGTGCCGTCATGGACAATCCCGACTTGTTGGTCACCGCCGTAGTCGGTGACGGAGAATCAGAGACCGGTCCGCTTGCCGGTAGCTGGAAGAGC
>CAXSEE010000232.1:0-6291 GCA_964235615.1 uncultured Acetobacteraceae bacterium
GGCCTGTTCGGCCTCTCCCAGCGTCTCCCGCCCTCTAATCCGCAGGCGGAGCAGGCGTTGCTCGGTGCCCTGCTGGCCAACAACAAGGCCTATGACCGGGTGAGCGAGTTCCTCGCCCCGGAGCATTTCGCCGACCCGCTGCATGGCCGCATCTTCCAGGCGATCACGCGCCGGGTCGAGGCCGGGCAGCTCGCCGACGCCATCACGCTGCGCGCCGAGTTCGAGCACTCCGGCCTGCTCGACGAGGTCGGCGGCGCCGCCTACCTCGGTCAGTTGCTGACCGCCATGGTCGGCATCATCAACGCCGGCGAGTATGGCCGCGCGATCCACGACGCCTGGATCCGCCGGCAGCTGATCGACATCGGCGAGACCGTGGTCAACAACGCCTTCGGCGCTGATTCCGAACTCGATGGCGTCCGCCAGATCGAGGCCAGCGAGGAGCAGCTGTTCCGCCTGGCCACCGAGAAGGGCCAGGACGGCGGCTTCGTCAGCTTCGAGCGCGCCCTGACCGACGCCATCGGCATCGCCGAAAAGGCGTTCCACCGCTCCGGCGCCGTCGCCGGCCTGACCACCGGCCTGCGCGACCTCGACAAGAAGACCGGCGGCATGCATCCGTCCGACCTGCTGATCCTGGCCGGCCGCCCCGGCATGGGCAAGACCGCGCTGGCGACCAAGATCGCCTTTGGCGCCGCGCGTGCCCTGATGCTGGAGGCCCGTGCCCACGATAGCTCGGGCGGGGTGGTGCAGCCGAAAGGGTCGGTGGCGATCTTCTCGCTGGAGATGAGCGCCGAGCAGCTGGCGACCCGGCTGCTGTCCGAGGAGGCGCGCGTGTCGGGCGAGCGCATACGGCGCGGCGAGATCGGGCAGAAGGAGTTCGACCGCTTCATCCAGGTCTCGCGCGAGCTGGCGACCCTGCCGCTGCATATCGACGACACGCCGGCGATCACGCTGTCGGCGCTACGCACACGCTGCCGCAGGCTCGCGCGCACCAAGGGCCTCAGCCTGATCGTGATCGACTACCTGCAGCTGATGCGCCCGACCGTCGGCACCAAGCCGGAGAGCCGGGTGCAGGAGGTCAGCCAGATCACCCAGGGACTGAAGGCCATCGCCAAGGAGTTGGAGGTGCCGGTGCTGGCGCTGAGCCAGCTTTCGCGTTCGGTGGAGAGTCGCGAGGACAAGCGTCCGCAGCTCTCGGACCTGCGCGAGTCAGGCTCGATCGAGCAGGATGCCGACGCGGTGATGTTCATCTACCGCGACGAGTATTACCTGCAGCAGCGCGCGCCCAAGCAGATGGCCTACGACAGCGAGGACAAGTACCAGACCGCGATGGACAAGTGGCAGCGCGACATGGACCAGGTGCACAACAAGGCCGAACTGCTGCTGGAAAAGCAGCGCCACGGCCCGACCGGCAAGATCGACCTGTTCTTCGAAGGCGAGTTCACCCGGTTCGCCGACCTCGACGTTGTGCATGAGAGCGTCCGGTCATAATCCTTGGCCCGCGCAGGCGGCTTACTCCGCCTTGCGGTGCCCGCGACCATGCTGGTCCTTCAGTTCACCTTTCCGGGCCGCGGCCTCTTTCTCGGCCTTACCTGCCGTGGCCGAACTGGTGCCGGCTTCCATCGTCTCATCGCTCGCCGCACGCGAACTGGCCGGCATCGGATGGCCCTTGGCCATTTTGGGAGCCGGAGCCTCGCCACCTTCGGGGACTTCCGGATGGCCGGCACCTGCCTTGGCGCTGCCGGCGGCTTGGACCTCATCCGCCTTCTGTGCCTTGGCGGATCGTGCCGTGCTAGTGTCGTTGTCGGATTTGGTCTTCTGGTGCGGCATGAGGGTATTCCGAGTTAAGAGAAGGAGCTAACCTCGTCTGCCGCCGAGGGTTGCCTTACGTTATCAGCGAGCTATCCGCCGTACCCCATCCCTGCCCATGCGACATCAATGATATCGAGGCCACGGTAGCATTCTCGAACCGGCGTTGAGGAACCTGGCCTCAGCCCGGAGCAGGCTGCGCGTTGGGTTCGGCTGGCCGGACCGGCAGCAGTTTCAGCCCCGGCACCTCGATGTCGATCTCCAGCGTGGAGACCGAGGCGCCGCGGTCGAGCTTCACCTGGACCTTGTCGCGGTCGATCGTCACGTGCTTGGCGATCACCGCCAGGATCTCCTCGCGCAGCTTGGCGATCAGCTCGGACTGGCCTTCGCCGCTGCTGCGCTCGTGGGCCAGCAATATCTGCAGCCGGTCGCGCGCGACGGGGGCCGAGGTCTTGCCGCGGTTGAGAAAGCCCAGCAGGTTCATGCGGCCCTCCATTTGAACCATTTGGCGAGCAGGCTCTTGCGATCGGTCGGCACGGTCATCTCCAGCGTCTCGCCCTGCAGGCGGCGCACCGCATCCATGTAGGCACGCGCCGGCGCACTTTCAGGGTTGGCGAGCGTCACCGGCGAACCGAGGTTGGAGGCCCGAAGCACCTCCTCGCTCTCGGGGATGATGCCGAGCAGCGGGATCGACAGGATCTCCAGCACGTCCTCGGTGCGCAGCATCTCGCCGCGCGCGGCACGGATCGGGTCGTAGCGCGTCAGCAGCAGGTGCTTGTCCAGCTTCTGGCCGTTCTTGGCCTTCAGCGTGGTGCTGTCGAGCATGCCGATGATGCGGTCGCTGTCGCGCACCGACGACACTTCCGGGTTGGTCACCACCACCGCCTCGTCGGCATGGTACATCGCCAGCTGGGCGCCCTTCTCGATGCCGGCGGGGCTGTCGCACACGACCCAGTCGAACCGCTCGCGCAGCTCGTTGATCACGCGCTCGACGCCGTCCGGGGTGAGCGCGTCCTTGTCGCGCGTCTGCGAGGCCGGCAGGATGAACAGGCTCTCGCAACGCTTGTCGCGTATCAGCGCCTGCGACAGCTTGGCGTCGCCCTGGACCACGTTGATCAGGTCGAACACGACGCGCCGCTCGGCACCCATCACCAGGTCGAGATTGCGCAGGCCGACGTCGAAATCGACGACGACGACATTCTTGCCGCTCAGTGCGAGGGCCGCCCCGATCGCCGCAGTGGATGTCGTCTTGCCGACACCGCCCTTGCCCGACGTGACGACCAGAACCTTGGCCATGGATCCTCCTATCCTAGTTAGTCTAGCGCCAGCAGGACGAGGGTCTCGTCCTCGAGCCTGGCCTGGGTGCTGCGTCCGATCAGCGCCGGCGCCATGTCCTCGGCGGTCATGTAGTAGCCGTCGATGGCGATCAGCTCGGCGTTCATCCGCCGGCACAGGATGCGCGCGTCGCGGTTGCCGCCGAGGCCCGCGACCGCGCGGCCGCGCAAGGTCCCGTAGATGTGGATCGATCCGCCGGCGGCGACCTCGGCGCCCGAGGCGACCGAGCCGATGACGGTCACGTCGCCCTCGGCGAAGACGATCGACTTTCCGGAGCGCACCGGCTCCTCGATCAGCAACGAGGGCGTGACGACGGCGGGAGTGATCGGCTCGTGGCTCTCCGGCACGTCCAGCGGACCGGCCGCGCGGCCGCCGTCGAAGCCGACCGGCCAGTCCCATCCGGCCAAGGCGCCCCAGGACTGGTCCGCGCCCTCGATGGAGATGATCCGCACGCCACGGTCCTTGAGGTCGCCGAACAGCGTCGGCAGGCCTTCGTCCCTGGGATTGAGCAGACCCAGGTCGAGCACCACGGGGCGGCCGGCAAAGAAGCTGGCCGATTTGGCCAGCTGCGCGTCGAGCCCCTGCAGCCAGCTTCCGAGCGGCGGCTCCGGCGACAGCACGAGGGCCATGAAGGATCGGCCACGGACGCGTATCTGCGGAAGAGCCGGAGAAGACAGGTTCGTGTCGGTCACTTCGTGCGACTATCCATGGGCATTCAGAGGGGGGGCGGTCATAGGGTCAATCTCGAAACGAACTTGTTGGCAAGCATGCCTTATGAGCACCCGCAAATAAACATGCAATGAGACAACATAATAACCCCTGCTTCGGAGTTGCCCCCTGTTTCAGAGTTGGCGGGGGGCGGCGGGATGAAATAGCTTCCCGCGGATGCGCATCCTGCACCATCTCCCGCTTTCGCCTTATTCGCGCAAGGTTCGCCTCGTGCTGAACGAGAAGCGCCTGCCGTTCGAGCTCAAGGTCGAGAAGCTCTCGGACCGCCGACCCGAATATCTGGCCCTCAACCCGGCCAACACCGTGCCGATGCTGGTCGAGGAGAACGGCCTCTCGATCCCGGACTCCGGGGTGATCTGCGAATATCTCGAGGAAGCCTACCCGGACACGCCCTTGCTCGGACGCACCCTGGCAGAGCGGGTGGAGGTGCGGCGGCTGGTGGCCTGGTTCGATGGCAAGTTCGCGGGCGAGGTGACGCGCAACCTGCTGCACGAGAAGATCACCAAGCGCCTGGTCGGACGCGGCAATCCCGACGCGACCGCGCTGCGTGCCGGCTATGCCAACATCGCCGGACATCTGGACTATATCGGCTGGCTGGCGGAGACGCGCAAATGGCTCGCCGGCCCGAGCCTGTCGCTGGCGGATTTCGCCGCCGCGGCCCATCTCTCGTCGCTGGACTATATCGGCGACATCGACTGGAGCCTCTCTCCGACAACCAGGGACTGGTATGCGCGTATGAAATCGCGTCCGAGCTTCCGGGCCATCCTCAATGACCGGGTGACCGGCGTGATACCGCCCGCGCATTACGCCGATCTGGATTTCTGAGCCCCTCATGAACCAAGACGATCCGGGCACGCTCCTGATTTTCGGGCTCGGCTATTCGGCCGGCGCCTTGGCGCGGCTCGCTGTGTCGCGAGGCTGGCGCGTCTTCGGCACCACCAGCCAGCCCGGCCCATCGTCCCCCGACGGCATCACCCGGCTGACATTCGATCAGGCCGACGCGATCCTGCCTGAAGCGACGCATCTGCTCGCCTCCGCACCTCCCCGCGAGGCGGGCGATCCGGTGTTGGCGCACTACCGCCGTGACATAGAGCAGGCCGGCCGGCTGCGCTGGATCGGCTATTTCTCGACCACCGGGATCTATGGCGACCAGGCTGGCGGTTGGGTGGATGAGAACAGCGCCCCATCGCCGGCCTCATCGCGTGCCGTGCGCCGCATCGAGGCCGAAGCGCAATGGCGGGAAGTGGCTTCGGTCGTAACCGGCGGCGTGATCGACCTGATGCGGATCGCCGGGATCTACGGGCCCGGCCGCAGCGCCTTCGACAGCCTCCGCCGCGGCGAGACGCGACGTATTCTGGCCCCTGGGCACTGCTTCGGGCGCATCCACCGCGACGACATCGCCGGCGCCGCCTTCGCAGCCATGCTCAGGCCGCCATCCGCCGCCCGCGTGCTCAACCTGACCGACGAGCTGCCGGAGGAGAGCGCCGTCGTGACCGCCTATGCCGCCCAATTGCTCGGTGTGGCGGTGCCGGACGGCGTGCCGCTGGAGCAGGCCTGGCCCGGCATGAGCCCGATGGCGCGCTCCTTCTGGTCGGACAACCGCAAGGTGTCGAGCCTGCTGACCCGTCAGGCGCTCAAGTATGACTGGCTGTATCCGACCTACCGCGAGGGGCTAGCCGCAATCCTGGAGCAGGAGCGGCAAGAGGGTTCGGGCTAAAAGGCGCGAGGCTTGCTTGGTGCGTGTTGCTCCTGCGGCTGGTCGAAGAGACCAATGGCGAAGAGGACGAACTCCTCCAAGCAGTCGAAGCTGGCTCGGCAGACATCGCGGCCGGCCGCTACACGACGGTCGCAACCCCGGAAGATGAACGGCGTGTCCACGATGGCATGATGGAACGGCTACGGGCTCGGCTCTCCAACGGCGACTAGCTGGCCTTTCGACTTACCAGAACGGCGGAGGATCAGATCGATGCCCTCCTCCTCGGCAGCGCGCGAGATCACGGCTTGGAGGCAGCCGGACGATATGGCCGGCTGATCTTGACGATCATGACCACGCTTGGTGAGGAGCCGCGTAGGTTCGGGGCAATCGAGGTGCCCCGTCTCAAAGGTGTTCATGCCTTCCCCTTTTGGCTCGGTCGCCGCATCGAGCCGACACGTCGCGTTCGCCAGCCTCGTCACCTCATCGTCTACCGCTTGGCGCCCGACGGTGTTTTCGAGATCTTGGGCCTGGTCCACCACCGCATGGTGCTTTCCCGAGCCGCTCGAAAGATCGTCCGGGCAAACGACCAAGGCTGAGTTGGGTGGACAGCGGACATAGGCTGATGCGTCACGAGGAGCTATCTCAGCGTCTTGGCTATTCCTGTTCTCCGTATGGACGGCCCAATTTAGAAACGGGTTCTGGAAAAGCACGAGAGAACGACATGA
>CAXSEE010000233.1:0-6290 GCA_964235615.1 uncultured Acetobacteraceae bacterium
GATGGCGCTTGCCGATCCCAACCTGCCGGATTGCCCGCTGGTCTATGTCAATCCCGCCTTCACCAGATTGACCGGTTACGGGCCGGAGGATGCCTTGAGGCGTAATTGCCGCTTCCTGCAGGGGCCGGACACCGATCGCGCAGCGGTGCGGCGGATACACGAGGCGATCGTGAACCGCAGACCGATCCAGGAGGAGATCTATAACTATCGCCGGGATGGGCAGGGTTTCTGGAACGCACTCTACATCAGTCCCGTATTCGACGACGAAGGTGTGCTCACCTATTTCTTTGCCAGCCATTTCGACGTGAGCGCCCGTCGTGAGGCCGTGCGCCGGCAGACCCAGCGCATGGAGAGCATGGGCGCGCTGGCATCGGGGGTCGCGCACGAATTCAACAATCTCCTTACCGTGGTCCTGGGAAGCCTCGAACGCGCAGCCCTGCAGGCGATCGACGAGGGCCAGAGAAAGCATCTCGAACGGGCGAGCTGGGGCGCGAAACGTGCGGGCGAACTGGCCGGAGAGCTGCTGTCGCTGTCCCGCCGGCAGACCAGCGAAGACCGTGTCATGGATCTGAACCGGCTCCTGCGCGGCTTCGAGGACACGCTGAGGCAGGTAGCGCCGGAGGGCGTGCGGCTGCGTCTCGAGCTTGCGTCCGAGCCGCTGCCGGTACGTGTGGATCACGGCAAACTCGAGCTGGTCCTGCTCAATCTCCTGCGCAACGCCGCGGATGCGATGCCAAGGGGCGGCGAGGTGACGATCTCGACCCGCATGCTTCCGGCGGCCGAAGCCCGATCGGTCCTGGACCGGCATGAAGCGGTCGAGCTGGCCGTGAGCGACAATGGCGAGGGGATGCCGCCCGAGATCGCGGAACGCGCCACGGACCTGTTCTTCACGACCAAGGCCCCGGGCAAGGGCACCGGACTGGGGCTGTTCCTGGTGCTGGAGTTCATGGACAAGTCGGGCGGTCATCTCAAGATCGACAGCCAGGCGGGCAAGGGCACGCGGGTCCGCATGCTCCTGCCACGCGAGAACACGTCCGCTCGGGAGTAAATAGCAGGTCGTTTCCGGCGGTATAATCTCCTACAAGGCAAAAAAAGCCATTTGCCGGGAGATCATCCATGAAGCCAGTTCGGCTCCGATCCGTTGCCGTCGCCGCTATCGCGTCAGCTTGCTGTTTTGCTGTCGCTGCCGCAGATGCCGCGGCACCGTTGCACGTGCCCGCGAAAACCCTGCCGGTACCGACGGCGGACGTCAGTCCCGGCATGCAGGCGTTCATCGCCAAGCCGCTCAACCCGGACTGGAACAAGCTCTGGGCGACCGGCGAGCAGTGGCGCGTTGCCGCCGACAAGCAGGCAGCCGCAACCGTCAAGACCATACCGGGCATGCTCGACCGGCTGCACGTCAAGGTCGAGGCGCAGACCATCCAGGGCGTGCGGGTGCATGTCGTCACCCCGGACGACATTCCCCCGGAGAACCGCAACAAGCTGCTGATCCATGTGCATGGCGGCTGCTACGTGCTCTTTCCCGGCCTGTCCGGCACCACCGAGGCGATCATGATGGCCGGCTTTGGTCACTACAAGGTGATCTCGGTCGACTACCGGATGCCGCCCGAGGCCTATTTCCCGGCAGCGCTCGACGATGCGGTCCAGGTGTACAAGACCGAGCTGCAATCCAACGATCCGAAGAACATGGCCTTCTTCGGAACCTCCGCCGGAGGTGCGCTGACCTTGGAGATGGTCCTGCGCGCCCGCCAGCTCGGTCTGCCGATGCCCGGCGCGATCGCTCCCGGCACGCCGATGTCCGACGTCACCAAGACGGGAGACAGCTTCCAGACCAACGAGCGGGTCGACAATGTCCTGGTCTCGCGCGACGGCTTCTGCGACGCCGCCACCAAGGTGTATGCGAAGGGCCACGACTTCAGCGACCCGCTGCTGTCGCCGGTGTATGGCGACATGCACGGCTTCCCGCCGGCGATCCTGACGACGGGCACGCGCGACCTGCTGCTCAGCAACACGGTGCGGGTGCATCGCAAGCTGCGCCGGGCTGGAGTCGAGGCGCAACTGGAAGTGTTCGAGGGCGAGTCTCACGCGCAATACCAGTTCGACGACCGCGTGCCGGAGTCCAGGGAAGCCTTCACCGAGATTGCCGATTTTCTCGGGAAGCATCTGGGGCATTAGCCACGGCTGCCGATTTCATTGCGGGTCGTGACGCACCATGACAGCAACTGCACTCGGCGCACGCAGTGAACGCCGAAGCCTCAGCCTTCCGCCTGTTGCGGAGCCTCGAACGCGACACCCTGGTAGAACTCCTCAACCGGGATCTCTATGCCGAGGGCGGAAAGCCTGAGGATACCATCCGCGCCGGTCAGAACGACTTTCAACCACGCTGGACCATCCTGCCTTCCGAACACGGTCAAGCGGATCTCGTCCTGCCCAATGATCACGTAGTGCTGGATGGATGGCACGGCATGGTATTCACCGGCTTTCACGTCGTGATCCAAGCTCTTCGAACTGGGGCTGACGACCTCAAAGACGACGATGGGGTCAGGTGCCACTCGGTCCTTGCCGGGGAAGCGGGTACAATTCACCAGGACGTCAGGATAGCGGGTGATGATGCCGACGGTGATGCCCATGTCCGGCCCGAACGGCTCGCAGGGTGAGCCCCCGAGGCGCCGGTCGAGCGCGCTGTGGATCCGAAAGCGGATGCGGTCGTGGTCGGCGGAGCCGCCGGTCATGGCGACAGGCTGGAAGCCGTCGAACTCGTAGCGTCCTTCCTGGCTTTCGGCCCAGGCGAAGAACTCCTCCTGCGTCATGCGCGCGGGGTGAAGGGCGATGTTCATGGGTGGCAGCTTAACACTGGCTGACACGGCATTCCTCTCCTATCTCGGGAGCATCGACGCATCAGGCGCTGCGGGGACGAAGGTATCCTGTCTCGGCATTAGTCGATGTCGAAGCGGACGCCTTGGGCTAATGGCACCGTCAGACCGTAGTTGATCGCGCTGGTGACGCGGCGCATGTAGGCCTTCCAGGAGTCTGATCCGGACTCGCGGCCGCCGCCGGTCTCCTTCTCACCACCGAAGGCGCCGCCGATCTCCGCACCCGACGGGCCCATGTTGACGTTGGCAATGCCGCAGTCCGAGCCGATCGCAGACAGGAACAGCTCGCTCTCGCGCAGGTCGCGGGTGAAGATCGAGGAAGACAGCCCTTGCGGCACGCCGTTCTGCAAGTCCAGCGCCTCCTCGAAATCGGCGTATTTCAGCACGTACAGGATCGGCGCGAAGGTCTCCTCGATCACCGGACCGGTCTGCCGGGGCATCAGCACCAGGGCGGGACGCACGTAATAGGCGTCGTCGCAGCCGCCCTCGTCGATCCGTTCGCCGCCGAAGACGGTCCCGCCGGCATCACGGACACGCAGCAGCGTCGCCTGCATCGCCTCGAAGGCTGCCCGGTCGATCAGCGGGCCGACCAGATTGTCGCCCAGCAGCGGATTGCCGACCGACACATGGGCATAGACCGAGCGCAATTTCGCGGTGAAGGCGTCGTGGATGCTCTCGTGGACGATCAGGCGGCGCAGGCTGGTGCAGCGCTGCCCGGCGGTGCCCATGGCGGCGAAGGCGACGGCGCGCAGGGCCAATTCCTGGTTGGCGGACGGGCAGACGATCGAGGCGTTGTTGCCGCCCAGTTCCAGGATGGCGCGGCCGAAGCGCTCCGCCACTTGGCGTCCGACGATGCGGCCCATGGCGGTCGAGCCGGTGGCCGAAACCACCGGGACCCGGCGGTCGGCCACAAGTGCCGCGCCGGCATCGCGATCGCCGAGGATCAGCCCGCACAGCCCGTCGGGCGCGTCGCCGAAGCGCAGCACCGCGCGCTCGAACAGGGCGATCGTCGCGAGTGCTGTCAGCGGCGTCTTCTCCGACGGCTTCCAGACCACGGCGTCGCCGCAGACCAGCGCCAGGGCAGCGTTCCAGGCCCAGACCGCAACCGGGAAGTTGAAGGCGGAGATCACGCCGACCACGCCGGCCGGATGCCACTGCTCCATCATGCGATGCTCGGGGCGCTCGCTGGTGATGGTCAGGCCGTAGAGCTGGCGCGACAGGCCGACCGCGAAGTCGCAGATGTCGATCATCTCCTGGACCTCGCCGGCGCCCTCGGAGGGGATCTTGCCGGCCTCGATGCTGACCAGCCGGCCGAGCGCGTCCTTGGCGGCGCGCAGCTCCTCGCCGAACAGGCGCACCAGCTCGCCACGCCGTGGTGCGGGGACGCGCCTCCACTGTCGGAAGGCGGCATCCGCACGGGCGATGACCGCATCGCCGCTTTGCAGGTCGGCATGGTCGATGCATGCGATGATCTCGCCGGTCAACGGCGAACGCACCGAGTGCGCGCCCTTGGAGAGGTCGCGGCGGACGTCGAGTGCGGCCAGGATCGCGCCGGTCTCGTAGGGAAGATCCAGAGTGGCGGCGTCCATGTTCGGCTCCCGGTCTTGCCTCATCATCCGGGAGAGCAATAGGCGCTGTGGCGGCGATTAGAAAGGCAGCCCGCTCTAGTACGGTGCTTCCAAAGAACGACTTCTATGGCCAATCACCAACCGGTCTTGAGCTTGAACTATAGAAGGCCATGGCTCTGCCCTGGCCCCCCCGGCGAAGCCTTGAGAATCCAATCATATCTACAGATCGGTTTCCAAAGGCCAAGGCCTTTGGCGGGTCTGGGCAGAGCCCAGCTTCACGAAGGAGGATCCGCGATCTCGCGGGCCAGGGTGGAGTGGCGCATCCCGTAGGCGACGTAGGTCACGGCGCCGATGGCGGCATAGCTCAGCAGCAGCAGGGCAGGGATCGGGTTGCCGTGGAACATCGACGAGATCAGGTCGATCAGCAGTGGCGCGGCCATGACGAGGCAGAAGGCGATGCCCAGGGCGGGCACGGTGCCGATCCAGAAGCCGCGTATGCGTATGCCGCCGAGGGGCACGCGGAACGGGGCGATCAGGTCGGGCCGGGCGTTGCGCTGCCAGATCACGGTGAAGCTGACGATGCCGAACGCCACCGCGGTGCCGAGGCTCACCAGGTCGCTGATGATGTCGATCGGCAGGGTCGCGGCGGCGGTGGCGGTGGCGACCCCGACCAGGATGGTGCCGAGCCAGGGCGTGCGGAAGCGCGGATGCAGCACGTGGAACACGCGCGGCAAAAGCCCGTCGCGCGACATCGTGTAGAAGATGCGCGACTGGCCATACAGCAGCACCAGCATGACCGAGCACAGGCCGGTCACGGCACCGACCTTGATCAGCAGGGCGAGCCAGGGCCGGTGCATGGCGTTGACGGCGATGGCCAGCGGGTCCGGCACGCCGAGCTTCTGGTAGGGCACGATCCCGGTCAGCACGGCGGCGACGACGATGTAGGTCACGGTGCAGATCGCGAGCGACGACAGGATGCCGATCGGCACGTCGCGCTTGGGGTTGCGCGCTTCCGCCGCCGCGCACGAGACCGCCTCGAAGCCGACATAGGCGAAGAAGATCACCGAGGCGGCGCGGAAGATGCCCGGCACGCCGAAGTGGAAGCCGCCGGTATGGGGCGGGATGAACGGCGTCCAGTTCGACGGATGCACGGCACTGATGCCGAAGGCGACGAAGATCACCAGCACCGAGACCTTGATCACCACGATGATGCTGTTGACGGTGGCGGACTCCGTCACCCCGATCACCAGGATGGCGGTGACCAGCAGGCTGGCGAAGGCGGCGACCAGGTCGAGGCCGCCGCTCCAGACCAGGCTGGTGCCGCCGCTGACGTTCTGCACGGTCTGGATCAGCGGGGTGTGCAGCAGGCCCGGCACGTTGACGCCGAGGTCGGCGAGCAGGCTGGTGGCGTAGCCGGAGAAGCCGGCGGCGACGGCGGCGGTGGATATCCCGTATTCGAGCAGCAGCAGCCAGCCGGTGACCCAGGCGAACACCTCGCCCACGGCGACATAGGCATAGGTGTAGGCCGAGCCGCTGACCGGCATGATCGAGGCGAGCTCGCCGTAGGACAACGCCGTGAAGGCGCAGGCGAGGGCGGCCAGAAGGAAGCTCAGCAGCACGGCAGGGCCAGCGTAGTGCGCCGCCGCGGTGCCGGTCATGACATAGATGCCGGCGCCGATGGTCGAGCCGACCCCGAGCATGGTCAGGTTGAGTGGGCCGAGGGTCTGCTTCAGCCCGTGCGAGGCGATCTCGTTCTCGATGTGGGCCAGCGGCTTGCGCAGCATGAGCCGCCCGTTTGCCTGGCCGGCTCGCGCGTTGGGGACGATCTCGGCTTCGTGTGTGCTCTGCA
>CAXSEE010000234.1:0-3523 GCA_964235615.1 uncultured Acetobacteraceae bacterium
ACCTGGTCGCTCACCTCCGAGTCGCACGACGGCGTCGCCGGCATCCACTCGCTCGGGATCGCACTCCGCGATGCCAGCGCCGAGCAGCTTACCGGCAAGGTTGCCTCCGACGCGCGCGACGAGGAAAAGGCGTTCGTGGCCTCGGAGATGGCCTTGTGGTCGGGAGAAGGGGCGTACTCGCAGATCCAGGCGACGAAGCCCGCGAAGCTCGCATTCGCGATGGCGGACAGCCCGGTGGGCGTCGCGGCTTGGATCGTGGAGGCATTCCATGCTTGGTCCGATCGGCGCGAGCGCCCGTTCGGCGAGATCTTCACGCGCGATCAGTTGCTGACGGAGATCATGCTCTATCTCGTCACCGATGCGTTCGCGACGTCGATCTGGATCTACGGCGCGAAGCGTAATGAGGAGATGACCCTACCGGCCGGCAAACGCGTGGAGGTGCCGACCGGCCTGAGTGGTTTTCCCGATCCCGTGTTTCCGATGCCCCCGCGTGCCGTGGCCGAAAAATCTCACAACGTCGTCTACTATTCTACGATGGGCGCGGGCGGTCACTTTCCGTTCTACGAGGCGCCAGAAGCCTTGATCGATGAGATCCGGACGTTCTCACGCCTCCTGTGACCGAAGCTATCGTGAGCCCGGCATCGCTGCCGCTAGAGCGCGTTCCACTGCTGCAACCGCGCCTCCGGAGTGGCGTGCGACAGGATGTCCGAGACCACGGCGACGCAGTCCGCACCGGCGTCGAAACATCCACGGGCACGTTCGAGCGTGATGCCGCCGATCGCCACCAGCGGCAACCAACCCGCGCGCTGCTTCCATTCGCCGATGCGCGCTAGGCCCTGAGGTGCGAACGGCATGACCTTCAGGGTCGTCGGGTAGATCGGACCCAGGGCGATATAGTCGGGTTCCACGGCAAGGGCGCGGTCGAGTTCCGCCTCGGAGTGCGTGCTGACCCCGAGGCGTGCGCCGGAGGCCCGGATCGCCGCGCGATCGGCCGTGTCCAGGTCCTCCTGGCCGAGATGGATGAAGTCCACGCCCTCGTCGATGGCCAGCCGCCAGTGGTCGTTCACCACCAGGGTCGCACCCGTCGCCAGGCAGGCGGATTTTGCCGCCCGGATCTCCCGGCGCAGCAGGACCGGGTCCTGATGCTTGATGCGGAGCTGGATCAGCATCGCCCCGCACCCGGTCAGCCGCTCCACCCACGACGCGCTATCGACGACCGGGTAGACGCGCGACGGGAGCATCATCAAGCGAGCATTCGCTTTATCAAGCGAGCAGCGCCCGCCCGAACACCGGGGTCGAGGGCTGCGCCATGTCCCGGCTCTCCATCGGGTCGGCGAGGAACGCCGCGCGGCCGGCTTCGACCGCCTGGGCGAAGGCGCGCGCCATCATCACCGGGTCGCCGGCGCGGGCCACCGCCGTGTTGAGCAGGACCGCGTCGTAGCCGAGCTCCATCACCGCCGCCGCATGCGAGGGCAGCCCGATCCCGGCATCCACCACCAGCGGGATCTCCGGAAAATGCGCACGCAGCGCGCGCAGGCCGAACGGGTTGTTGAGCCCCCTGCCCGACCCGATCGGCGCGCCCCACGGCATCAGCACCTGGCATCCGGCCTCCAGCAGGCGTTCGGCAACCACCAGATCCTCGGTGGTGTAGGGCAGCACCTTGAAGCCGTCGTCGCTCAGGATGCGCGCGGCCTCGACCAGCCCGAACACGTCGGGCTGCAGGGTGTCGCTCTCGCCGATCACTTCGAGCTTGATCCAGTCGGTGTCGAACACCTCGCGTGCCATCTGCGCCGTTGTGACCGCCTCGCGCGCGGTGTGGCAGCCGGCGGTATTCGGCAGCACGCGCACGCCGAGCCCGCGGATCAGCGACCAGAAGCTCTCGCCGGCCCGCTCGCCCGCGCTCTCGCGACGCAGCGAGACCGTGACCATCCCGGCGCCGGAAGCCGTTACAGCTTCAGCCAATACCGATGGCGACGGATATTGCGCGGTGCCCAGGATCAGCCGCGAGGCGAAATCGACGTCGTAGATCCGCATGGCCTCAGCCTCCCTGCATCGGCGAGACGATCTCGATCCGGCAGTCCTCGCGCAGCACCCGGGTTGCGCGTTGCGTCGCCGGCACGAAATCGCCATCCAGCGCGGTGGCGATCCGGCGCTCCGCGTAGCCGAGCTCCAGCAGCACGCCGTCGAGCGTCTCGGATGCCACATCGCGAGGCGCGCCGTTCACCAGGATACGCATGCGGGGGCTCCAGGCCGGATTGTCACACGCTCACCTATGCAGTCCTCGAAGTTCCTACAAGCCGAGACGCGCCGCGACCGTCTCCGCCAGCGCCGGCGCCAGCAGGAAGCCGTGCCGGTGCATGCCGTTGACGCTGATCACGCCATCGGTCTCCTGCACGCGCGGCATGTTGTCCGCAAACGAGGGCCGCAGCCCGGCACCGGTCTCGATCAGCTCCGCCTCGGCGAAAGCGGGATGCAGCGCGTAGGCCGCCCCCAGCAGCTCCATCAGCGCCCGCGCCGTGATGCCGCCCTGCTGCTCGCTCTCGACCATGGTGGCGCCGACCATGAACACATGCTCCGCGCGCGGCACCACGTAGAGCGGGAAGCGCGGGTGCAGCAGCCGGACCGGACGCGACAGCGACAGCTCGGGGCAGCGCAGCAGCAGCATCTCGCCGCGCACGCCGCGCAGCCCGGCCAGCAGCGGACTGGCGGCGAAACCGCGGCAATCCACCCGATGGTCGAAAGCCTCCGCCACCTGATCCGTGCCGAGCAGGATGCGCCCGCCAAGCTCGGCGAGCTGGCGGGCCAGTGCCGGCAACGCCAGGCGCGGATCGAGATGGGCCTCTCTGGGGAAGAACAGCGCCTTGCCGAAGCGGCCGCTCAGGTCCGGTTCGAGCCGCGCGATACCGTCCCGGTCCAGCCATTCATGCTCGGCCGTACGGCGGGCGAAGCGGGTCAGCTCGCCCCCGTCGCGCTGCGTCGCCAGAACCAGGCTGCCGTGCCTGACCGCGTCCGGGGCATGGCCGAGCCACCATTCGATGGTCCGCTCGGCATGGTCCAGTATCTCATGCGGGGCAGTCTCGGCCTCGCACCAGGGTGCCAGCATGCCGCCGGCTTTCCAGGAGGCTCCGGCGCCGATACGTGTTCCTTGCTCGACCAGGGTGACCGCGGCCCCTCGCTCGGCCAGCACCAGGGAGGTCACCAGCCCCGCGACACCGCCTCCCAGCACCTGGATGCGTGGCCCAATCTGGATACGCGGCCCAATCATGGAGCGGCGCGTGCCAGCACGTCGATCTCGCCGTTGCCGCAGAACGCATCCTCGACGAACAGGGCGCTCCGCAGCTCCGACGGCACCGCGATGCCATCCTTGCCCAAGCGACGAAGGGCTGCGAACGGATCCGCCTCCGGCTGCAGGCCGTGCGTCGCCAGCCGTTCCAGGCAGAAGGCCTGGATGCCTGCGTGCAGCCGCTCGAGGATCGGGAACCGGCGCTGGGACGCGCCTTGCGCGTCGAATATTGGTTCGCTG
>CAXSEE010000234.1:3623-6272 GCA_964235615.1 uncultured Acetobacteraceae bacterium
GCGCCGCTCCGCTTTGGGCGGGATGATGCCGGTCCGGGACGGTGTAGCCGATCACCTGGCCATGCGGGGCGCTCAGGACGGCCTCCAGCAGCAGGCCGAACTCGCCGCCGAACTCTGCGGCCGCGGCACCCTGGGCGAAGGCGCCGAAGGCGTAGCCGCCCTCGCCCGCCACCTTCCGCGCCGCCTCGGTGACCGCCATGTAGAAACCGGCCAAGCCGATGCCGAGCGTCTTCTGGATCGCCGACTGCATGGTGGCGCTGTAGCCCACGTCGACCACTCCCATCCTCGACCGGCCGTCGCCCTTGGTCTCCAGCAGACCGCGTGCCTCGGCATAGGATGCAAAACCGGCGTAGGCCCGGCGGACATGCGCTCCGATCTCGTCGCCCATCAGCTCCGCCACGCAATGCACGATCGCGGCGTCACGCATCAGGGTGATACGCGCGGCATCATCGGCGCCCGCCCGGACGGGAATGAAGCCGATGCGGGCAAGGAGCAGTCCTTCCACGCTGCCCTCGAACCAGGGCGAGCTCGATGTCAGCAGGGTGGCGTCGATCCGCCCGGCTCCGGCACTCGCTTGCGCGCCCATCTGGGCTGCCAGCAACGCCCGGCGCGAGCCGTGCAGGTAGACGCCATGCGGCAATTCCAGTGCCAGCCGCTCGCGCATGGCGTTGTAGAGCTTTTCGAGCATCCAGCCCTCGCGGGAGACGAAATAGAGCCGGTCGAGGCGGGAGACCGCCGGATGCCGTATCAGCCAGGCCATGAAGGCGAACAGCACCGGCCCGAACAGCAGCGGCCCGAACGTCTCCGGCTGATCCGCGCCGGGAGAACGCTGCCGGGACGCCCTCTGCCGGGGCAATGGGCGCTTCACGCACCGGACTCGCGGATGCGCCGCGGATGCGTGCAGAGCTCGAAGCCGTCCTCGCGCGCGACGGCGATCAAGGTGATCCCGGCCTGTTCCGCGGTGCGTATCGCCAGGGCCGTCGGCGCGGACATCCCCGCCAGGACCGTCGCCCCCATCCGCTGCGCCTTCTGCACCAGCTCGACCGAGATCCGGCTGGTCAGCACCAGGATGCCGGATGCCAGGTCGTCGCCGGTCATCGCCAGGGCGCCGGCCAGCTTGTCGAGCGCGTTGTGACGCCCGACATCCTCGCGCAGCGCCACCAGCCCGGCCCCGGCCCCCTCCCCGGGACGAAAGAAGGCCGCGGCATGCACGGCGCGGGTCTGCTGGTTCAGGCTCTGCGCCGGACGCATCGAGGCCACCGCCGCCATCACCGTGCCGGCACCGAATATCCGCCCTTCCGGCACCGGCACGCCGGGACGGCCGATCGCCTCCTGCAGGCTTTCGAGCCCGCACAGGCCGCACCCGGTCGGCCCGGCGATGCGCCGGCGGCGGGTCTCGAGCAGGCCGAGCCGGTCCGCGCCGATCCACAGCCGCAGCTCGATGCCGGCGCCTTCATGCCCAGCACCGGCATGCCCAGCGCCGTCACGCAACATCACGATCTCGATCTCCTCGATCTCGGAGGCATGCTGGACGATATGCTCGTTCAGGCTGAAGCCACGGGCGAAATCCTCCAAATCGGCCGGCGTCGCCATCATCACCGCATGCGCCAGGCGGTTATAGGAGAAGGCCACCGGCATCTCCTCGGCGATCACCCGGGTGCCGGCCGTGAAGGCGCCGTCACGCCAGGACAGGCGCTGGATCGCCCGCAGGGACGGCACTTCCTGAACGCGCGGAGTGTCCGATGAGATGTCCAACTGGGCCTGTCCTGTCATGCCGGGATCATGTGGCGTCGGGAGGGCCGTCCGCGCAATGCCGATTTCGGAACGGAGACGAGTGCCGGCCTCATGCGTTGCAACCAGACCTCATTGGCGACGGAGACACAGGATCATGAACAAGACGACGGCGGTATTGCTGTCCGGAGCGGCGGTGCTCGGCGCGGCCATGATCGGACGACGGGCGGGTCCTGAGCATCCGCGCGAGGCGCTCTGGTATGCGGCCCTGGACAAGCCTTCCTTCACGCCGCCCGGCGCCGTGATCGGCGTCGCCTGGACCACGCTCGACGTCCTGCTCGGCGTCGCGGGAGCGAGACTGCTGCATGCCCCCTCCAGCCGGGAGCGCTCCGTGGCCCTGCTGTTCTGGTCGCTCAACCTCGCCGGGGTGGCCGGCTACCCCTGGGTGTTCTTCAAGCAGAAGCGGCTCGGCACCAGCGCCGTGGTCGTCGCCGGCATGCTGGCCTCGGCACGCGCCGCGGTCTCCACGGCGGGCAAGGTGGACCGCGTCGCCGCCGTCGCGTCGATGCCGCTGATCGGCTGGCTCGCCTTTGCCGGGTTGTTGAGCGAGGAGCTATGGCGGCGCAACCCGTTGCTCGACCGCGACTGACCGGCCGCGACCGCACCTTGCAGGTTCTGGACCGCGTTCGCGGCTCGCATCACGTCTTCAAGCATTCGGATCGGCCAGGCCGTGTCGTGGCGCCGCATCCGAAGAAGGACCTCGGCCCTGGATCGGTCGCCGCGATCCGCAAGCAGGCCGGCCTGTAGGACGGCAGATCATGCGTTATCCTGTCGCGATCGAACCTGGTACGGAAATGACGGCTTTCGGCGTCATCACCGTGGATCCCGCTCTATTGGACGACACCATCGAGCGGGTGA
>CAXSEE010000235.1:0-6250 GCA_964235615.1 uncultured Acetobacteraceae bacterium
TACCAGACCATCGACATCGAGGACGAGCCGCTGCGTTGGCAGGCGCCGGACTTCCGGATCGGAGGCTGGCAGACTCCGCCGCAGCGGTGGTTCGATGAGGCCAGCGCGCTCGGCGCGCGCTGAGCGGCAACTCAGATCAACGGAGACGGTTCTTGAAGATCATCAGCTTTCTGCACGACAGCCAGCCCCGATACGGCATCCTCGACGGGGAGATGGTCAAGACCTTCTCCGGCGCGGAGACGCTGCAGGACGTCATGACGAAGCAACCGACCGGTCCCACGGTCCCGCTGAGCGGATTGCGGCTGCTCCCCGTGATCCCGAACCCGGGCAAGATCATCTGCATCGGGTTGAACTATCGGGATCATGCGAAGGAGGGCGGTAACCCGATCCCGGATTATCCGGCGGTGTTCATGCGCACCAGGACGTCCCTGGTCGCCCACGGCGAGCCCATCCTGCGGCCGCCCGCCTCTGACAAGCTCGACTTCGAGGCCGAACTCGCGGTGGTCATCGGACGGACGGCCACACGGGTGGCTGCTGGCCACGCACTGGACCACGTTGCCGGCTACGCGTGCTTCAACGACGGCTCGGTGCGCGACTACCAGCGCAAGTCGACCCAGTGGACCATGGGCAAGAACTTCGACCAGACGGGTGGCTTCGGGCCGGAGCTGGTCACCGCCGACGAACTGCCCGACGGCGCACGCGGCCTGAGCGTCACGTCCCGGGTAAATGGCGCCGTCATGCAGGACGGAAACACATCCGAGATGATCTTCGACGTCGCCACGCTGATCGAGATCCTGTCCGAGGTCATGACTCTGGAACCAGGTGACGTCATCGCCACCGGAACGCCGGCGGGCGTCGGCTATGCCAGGAAGCCGCCGCTGTGGCTTAAACCCGGCGACGTCTGCGACATCACGATCGGCAGCATCGGGACGCTGTCGAACCCGATCAGGGACGCAGCCGGTTAGGAATGCGTGATACGATCCTATGTCGATGTGATCGCCGAAATGTGCCGATGAAGGGCAAGGCAGCCGGCTTCTCACCGCCGGCTGACGTTCGTGCCAACTGCGGGAACAGGCCGAGGCGCTCGAAATGCCGCTCTGCCGGTTCCGCGCCAAATCCATTGATGGGAGTAAGCGGGTGAAGACTCTTCAGGGAATCAAGGTCATTGACTTGACCCGCGCGTTGTCCGGGCCCTTCTGTTCGATGGTGCTGGCCGATTTTGGTGCGGACGTCATCAAGGTCGAGCCCTCCCCGGGAGGCGACATGAGTCGAACCTGGGGACCGTTCGATCGTGGTGTCAGCACGTATTTTTTATCTTGTAATCGTAACAAGCGCAGCGTATGCCTCGACTTTCGAGATCCGCAAGGTCTTGAGGCCGTACGCCGCCTGATCGACACCGCCGACATCGTGCTCGAGAACTTCAAGCCTGGCACAATCGACAAGATGGGGCTCGGTTACAAGGCACTGAGCGGACGTAACCCAAGGATCATAATGGGAAGCATCAGTGCGTTCGGGGCTGATGGTCCACTACGCGATTGGCCGGGATTTGATCAGATAGCACAAGGCTATTCGGGATTGATGAGCCTGACCGGCTTTCCTGACGGTGATCCGACACGCACGGGTACCGCCATCGGCGATCTCAGTGCAGGTATGTGGTTAACGACAGCCGTCTTCGCTGCCTTACTGGACCGCGAGCGGACTGGTGTCGGTCAGCATGTCGCCACGTCGTTGCTGAGCAGTCTGGTCGGTCTTCTGACGGTGCATGCTCAGCGCTACTTGAGCCTAGGCGATATTCCGAAGCGAACGGGGAATTCGCATTCGGTAATTGCTCCATACGGTGTGTTCGAGACAGCAGACGGTCCACTTAACTTGGCACCTATCACATCCGACATGTGGCTGCGCCTATGTCAATTGCTCGAACTTCCGATGCTGCCTCATGATCCACGCTTCAAGACCAACGAGACACGTGTGGAGCACCGAGAGGAACTGAGAGTGATATTGGAGTCTCGTCTGAAACAACGTGACAAGAGGGAGTGGACGGAACTGTTTGTCGCCGCCGGGCTGCCAGCCGGACCGATCCATACCCTTGACGAAGTTTTCCGCGATGCGCAGGTGCAGCACTGCAACCTGGTCGAAACGGTGGAACACCCCGTTCTTGGCGCATTGCGTCAGGTGGTTACACCCGTATCTACCTCGATATCTGCGGAAGATCCCTCACCGCGATCAGCCAGCCTCGCACCGCCTGCATTGGGCGAACATACGGTCGAGGTCCTGAAGCAAGCGGGCTTCGATGCGAAATTGATCGACTCGCTGCGTACTTCGAATATCATACATCAGGCTGAACACCCTGCTGGAAAGGCGGCTCTGGTAAATCAGGGCGAAGTCGCATTATGATGCCTGAAGAAGCATCAAATACTTTCGTAAAAGAAAGTATAATCGAGCAGCGGATCGGACAACTTCTCTTTGCCAATCCGAAGCGGCGGCATGCGCTCAGCACGGAGCTACTTAATGCGCTTACTGAAAGCTTGGTAAAGTTTTCCGCACAAGGTTTACCGGTTGTCGTTCTGACCAGCGGTGTAGGTCAGGAGGTGTGGAGCGCTGGCTTTGATATCAGTGAGATGTTACACGACCGGGATCCCCTTGCCTATGGCAAGCCGCTCGAACGATTCCTCTACCACGTACGGTCTTATCCCGGGGTGGTGATCGCCATGGTGTCAGGCTCGGTTTGGGGAGGTGCCGTCGACTTGGTAATGAGTTGTGATCTCGTGATTGCCGATCGCAGTGCGAGTTTCTCCATAACTCCCGTGAATATTGGCCTGCCCTACTCGACCAGCGGGTTACTTCGGTTCATGAACAACCTTCCTATCCACACACTCAAGGAAATGTTCTTCTGCGCGAAATCGTTGGAGGCTGAACGAGCCGCGCATTTTGGTTTGATCAACCAATTGGTTGCATCCGAAGACTTGGAACTCGCAACTCTGGAAATCGCGCGTAATATCGCTCGCAAAGCTCCGATGGCTGTTCAGGTCATAAAAGAGCAGTTACGTATCCTTGAGGACCTTCAGCCAATCTCGGTTGAAGCGATGGAGCGGATCGCGGAGCTGCGTCGAAGGGCGTGCGAAAGCGAAGATTTCACCGAAGGACTGAAGGCGTTTCTCGCGCGGCGGCAACCTAAGTTTAGTGGGATAGCATAGCAGCGGATGACCTCCCGAAAGACGCGGGACCGTAACCAGATAACAGCCGCGCGCTCTCCAGTCTCGTCCCGACGAGTTTGCCTTGGTTGGATAGCGGGCTGGTTCAGGTGGTAGCGTCGAAGATGAAGCCCTCGAACAACGCACGAGTGACGCGATGGTCATGCCGCCAGAGAGCGATGACAGCCTGGTGGACCGGGCGGACCTGATCTGTCCGCACCGGCACTATGCTACTGGCTCAGGGGCTCTTCATGCGGGTTCTGCCTTTGCGAAGCAGGACCGGGTATTCAGAACCGCATACTGACGCCCGAGCGGGCAATCGAGTAGCGATGTCGTTGTGCGTCCAAAGGTTGGCAAGAAACCGCGCCAGAACCTGAAAGCGTCCGAAGTTGTACCGCAGCATCGGGCCGAGCAGGACGTGCTGGCTACGCTCGCCTTTGCCGACGACCTGACCGAACCGCCGGTCGTTCGTCGTCTGCTGCGTCAGCTTGCCGATCAGATCGACCGTCGTCCGTCCGAACGTCTGAGCGGCAGTGAAGTTCAGGTGATAGAGTTGGCCTGAACTGTAATGCGTTACCCTGTTCGTCGCGTTGATGTCGTAGACATCGTCGATCGTGAGGTCCGGGCCGTTCTTCAGGTAGGAGACGGCAAAGCTCGGCTCATAGGTGAAGTAGCCGGTTGCCAGGGCTTCCTGCGTCCGTACGCCGTTGGCCGAATGGAATTCTCCATCAGGCAGGACGAGGGTCTGCCCGTTGCTCCAGGAATGTAGGGCGTCAGCCCTTCGACCACTCCTGCCGCGACGGGCAGACATCCCGAGTATCGCCGCGAAGCTTGCTGAAAAAGATAGCCCACTTCTTCCTCCCAAGCACCTTGATAGGCTCGTCAAGACACCAGCTTTTCCCGGTTATTTTGTTACAGAAGGGTTTCGTGCCTGCGGCGTTATCGGCCAGCCGCATTGTAGATCTTGTAAAATGTCGGTAGGTTCGATGCAAGAATGCTCATTTCTTCCCCGCAATGGGAATGGAGCCCTGCTCCGAGAGCGTCGGGCACCAGATGCGCCATCGCCTGAGGGCTCGGTTTCTGTTCCGGTATAGGATCGAGTTCGCCGAGCCAGAAGCGGCTGCGCATGATGCAGCCATCCGGCGTATTCTGAACCAGATGCAACAGCCGGCCGAAGTAGCCTGGCCGTTCGAGATCACCGACATAGCCGAAGATCGCGGTCCCGACATTGGCCTCGGCGAACCTGCTCTTGTCGAGGATCTCCGACGGATCACGGAAGTTGATCTTCAACTTATAGAGTTTCTCGCCAATATACTCGTGCACGAGATGACTGCCGCCCACATACCTGCCAGTGCCGCGCTCACCCTCCCAATCACTGAACACATGATCGCGCGGATGCCACCAGCGGTAATGTTCGGTGGTGTGGACGAACCCGATCCACCAATCCACCATGGCGGCCGTGCAACCGATCATGTGCGTGCGTGCCGCCACGTGGATGACGCCGTCCTCGAGCCGGGTCCAGCCCGACTCGAACGGGAGGCACGAGACGTCGAGCAGGCGGTTGGCTTCGCTGAGACGCATTGTTTCCTCGATCTTGGTTTTGCAGGACAGAACCGCGAATCGGCTATCAGCGCCATGACAAGTGGTCGCGAAAATGTCGCCGATCGTCTATGCTGGCATCCGGAGCAGGAGACGATGGATCTATTGAGCACGGTTCTGGCCGAGATGCGCCTGCAAGGCGGTGTCATCGGCGATTTCAACTTGGGCGGCGGGTGGGGCATCGGCCATCCGCAGATCCCAGGCATCTGCCTCCATCTGATCGTCGATGGCATCTGCAAGGTGGTCACCTCGGATGATAGGGCTCAGGATCTCGGTGCCGGTGACATTGTAATCTTCCCGCACGGCGGTGCGCATGACCTGGTGACCGACCGGAGGCAAAGCGTGAGGCCTGTGTCGGACATCCTGCGGCTCGACGGCCACTCGATCTGGATTCCCGAAGGGCGCTACAAGCGAACCGTACATCGTTACATCGAGGCGGGTTGCGGACCGAAAACACGCATCGTCGATATCGTGTTCGGATTTCATGATTCCGCGCACCACCCGTTGCTGACTGCGTTGCCGGACATGATCGTTTTGCGGAGAGGAGTTGCCGATCTGGGCCGCTGGGTCGAAGCTGTGACGGACTTCATCGGACGTGAAAGCGAGGCGGCCGGTCTCGGCCATGCTGCCGCCACCGGACTGATCGCGGATCTGCTGTTCGTGCAGGCTGTCCGTGCATTCCTTGCCGTTCCGCAAGATCACCCTCCGGGCTGGATTCAGGCGATGACGAACAAACCGGTCGCGAAGGCGCTCGGTGTGATCCACGGCAGTCCAGCGGTGACATGGACCGTCGCCAGCCTGGCCAGGACCTGTCACATGTCGCGGGCGAAATTTGCCCGCGACTTCATGAAATTGCTGGGCAAGGGGCCGATCAGCTACCTGACGGATTGGCGGATGCATCTTGCCGCCCGCGACCTCGCGGCCGGGGTTTCTGTCACGGTGGCGGCCGAGCGCGCAGGCTATGCTTCGAGCACCACCTTTACCCGCGCCTTCGAGCGCAACTATCACGTCAGTCCGGGACGCTACCGCCATACCATACGAACCTGAAGATCCGCATCCCGGCACGATCAGGCATCGCATCGACTTATCGCGTTCTTACCTCTACGAGGCCGCCATCATGTGGCCGGTCAGGACCGGAGTGGAAAATGCTGGCCGATCAGGCTGTCGGCAGGAAATTCGTTGTTGGCCTGAGGCGGTCGTCCGAGACAGCAGCACGGACAACTGCGATGCAGTGGGCTCTGTGGCGACCACCGCATCCGCTGCTCTAGCTGCCTGTTTGCGTCTAGTTGTCTAGTCGCGGAACATTGTTGGGATCCGGTTGGATTAGCTATTGTCTAACGCCTACCGGCTCAAACATTTGGCGGCCATGCAAGGACGGGCGTGACCCACGCTGCAGATCCATCTCAATGCCCGCACCACTCCCGCTACCCGCGCCGAGATCGCACGCTCCACTGAACCAA
>CAXSEE010000236.1:0-6187 GCA_964235615.1 uncultured Acetobacteraceae bacterium
GGGACTTTGCCCCGTAGGCAGGCAGTGCGGGAAAGCCGGCCTCGATCTTGGAACCCTTTATCGGCACTTTCCACAGCGAGCGGACCTGATCGCAGCTGTTTTCCGTCGTCGCCTCATCGACGTCTCCGCCATGGCACGAACCTACCGGTGAACGCCTGCCTGAGTCGCTGACGTCGCATCCGGCGTCCGCGCTTGATGCAGAGCTTTCCGCCATCGTCTGTAAAGTTTTGCCTGCTAAAATTGAGCTGAAATTGCAGGGGCGTGGGAGAAGTGGCGGAACCGCTTATCGAGACCGACCGCCTCCTCATGAGGCCGCCGAGGGCGTGCGATCTCGACGGTTGGGCGTCTTTTTCCGCAAACGAGACCACGATCCGTTTCCTGGGCGGCGCGCAGACGCGCGGTGTTGCCTGGCGGAGCATGGCAGCGGCAGCCGGAAGCTGGGCGCTGCAAGGATTTGGATCCTTCTCGGTCATCCTGCGCGACACTGGCCAGTGGATCGGCCGGGTTGGACCGATCCGTCCGGAAGGTTGGCCTGCACCGGAAGTCGGCTGGGGTCTCCTGCCCGCGTTCCAGGGCCACGGCTATGCCCGAGAGGCCGCGGAAGCCGCGATGCGGTTCGCCTTCGAGCGTCTCGCCTGGCCCGCGGTCCATCACGTAATTGCCGCGGATAATCATGCATCGGTCGCCGTCGCCCGTGCCCTTGGCTCCCGGCTCATCGGCCCAACCCGCCTGCCTGCGCCCTATGAGGCCGATCAGGTCGATTTATGGGGCCAGGACCTTGCCGAGTGGAAGGGCCGTCAGGCCAGGCAACAGGTATCGCGTGAGGAGGGGGTGGTGATAACGGTGGCGGGCGAACTGGATGCCGAGACCGAGGCCTCCATCGAAGCGGGGCTGGATGCCTATAACGCCTCTCGGGTCGGACCTGATCCGACTCGCGTTCTCTGGGTGGTGTGCCGGGATGGCCACGGCAAGCTCATCGGCGGAGCACGCTGCGTCGTCATCTGGCAATGGTTGCTCATCGACTGGCTATGGGTTGCGGAGGAGCATCGCGGTGGCGGCATCGGCTCGGCCCTGCTCCGGAGAGCGGAACAGGCCAGCATGGCGGATGGCTGCACGGACACGATGCTGAATACGTTCAGCTTCCAGGCCCCCGCCTTCTACCGCCGCCACGGCTACAGCGTCTTCGGACAACTGGAGGATATGCCGCCCGGCCATGCCCGGTACTGGATGTCGAAACAGCTCAAGGCGGCTTGAGTGGTTTTACCCATCCGGATGCGTATCGTGCGACACGTGCACATCGCCCGGAGCATCATGCGGACTGAGCGGATTGAACGGCAGGGTCTGGTCCGGCGTGGGGAGATCGTTTCGGCTCCAGCCGCCGCCAAGTGCGCCGATAAAGTTCACCGCCGCCTGCAGCCGCGTGGTCTCGACCTGCACGGCGGCGATCTGCGCCGTGAGTGCATAGACCTGGCTGACGGTGACATCGAGATAATTGTCGAGGCCGCCGGTATAGAGTGCCAGCGTCATGTTCTGGGCCTTCACCGCCGACTGCACGGCAGCGATCTGCTGCGCGGACTCGGTGGCCAGGATATTGGTGAGCGACAGCCCGTCCTCGACCTGCTGGAACGCGGTGAGCACGGTGGCGCGGTAGTTGTCGGCGGTCTGGGAGTATTGCGACCAGCTTCGTTGCAGCTCGGCCTTGCGCAATCCGCCCTCGAACAAGGGCAGCAGCGCGGACGCGCCGACCGCCCACATGCTGTTCGGCAGGCTCGCCAGCGACCAGCCATAATCCTCGAAGCCGCTCTGCAGGCTGATGACGAAGTCCGGATAGAACGCCGCGCGCGACACCCCGATCGAGGCGCTTGCCGCCGCCATGAAACGCTCCGCGGCGGCGATGTCGGGACGCCGCTGCAGCAGCGCCGACGGCACTCCCGCCGGAATGACCGGCACGGTAAGGCGAGCGTCCGCGACCGGCGCGATGCTGAAGCTGCTCGGGTTGGTACCGGTCAGCACCGCGATCGCGTGCTGCAGGGTCACGCGACTGGCCAGCGTCGCGGTGTCCTGGGCCTCGGCTGCGGCAAGCTGGTTCTGCGCACGCGCCACATCCAGGGCTGAGGCGATCTTGCCGGCCAGGCGCATCGAGGTGATGCTGACTGCCTTCTCATACAGCGCAATCGACTGGGTATAGACGGCATGCTGCGCATCCAGGCCGCGCAGCGTCATGTAGTCGGAAGCCAGCTCGACCTCGAGGCTGAGCTGGGCGCTGGCGAGATCCGCTGCCGTTGCCTGCGCCTGCTCCTTGTAGAGCTTGGTTTCGTTTCGGATTCGGCTCCACAAGTCCGGGTCCCATGCCACCGTTGCGCCGATGGTGTTGGACGACTGCTCGTTCGGGCCGCCGCCACCGTTGCGGAACAGCCGATGCTCGGACTGCTTGTTGTCGGTGGTCGCGACCTGCGCGTTCAGTTGCGGATACAGTCCCGCGCGTGCATCGCCGGCGAGGTCGCGCGACTGGGTATAGGCCTCGTAGGCCGCCTGAAGGTTCGGGTTGTCGAGTTCGAGCTGGACTTCGAGCGTGTTCAGCACCGGATCGCCGAAGGCCTGCCACCACGGCCCGCGCGGCAACTGGTCCAGCGGGTGCGCCACGGTGAACGGCCCGGAACCCTGGTAATTCGCCGGCAGGATGGGATGCGGCGGCTGGTAGTCCGGCGCCAGGTCGCAGCCTGTCAGGCCGCAGCAGGCCAGCGCCGCCAGCCCGGTGAGGCAGGCGATCCGCGCAAATCCTTCACGTTGCCTCATTGGTCGGGCGCATCCCCGCGTGCAGCCTCGATGCGTTCGCGTTGCGCTGTGCTCAGATGCGCATTCGCGGAAGTCGCCGGGTCGGGTTCCGGCTTCGGCGCCGCCGCCTCAGGCGTCGCGGTGACCACATGCACGTGCTCGCCTTCGAGCAGGCCGGCGGAGGGATCGTTGACGAAGCGATCAGTCGGCTTCAGCCCCGCCGCCACCTGCACGGTCTGGCCGAGATTGAGGCCGAGCTTCACGTCCTGCAGATGCACGGTGCCGTCCGGCCGCACCAGGGCCACCTGCATGCCCTGGTCACGGAACAGCAGCGCCTGCTCGGGCACGATCAGGATGTCAGGATTGGACGGGATCACGAAGTGGACGTCGGTATAGGTGCCGGGCCAGAGCAGATGGTCGGGATTATCGACCGTGAGTTCGGTGACCACGGTACGGGTCTGCGGGTTGAAGGCGTTCGCGGTGGTCAGGAACTGCGCTTGGAAGCTGCGGCCCGGGAACTGCGACAGCGACAGGCTCGCCGTCAGGCCGGGCTTGAGCACCGCCGAATAATCCTGCGGCACCGAGACGTAGATGCGCAGCTTGTGGATGTCCGACACGCTGAACAGCTCGCTCGAGCCGCCGGTCGCGTGCAGGTCGCCGCCGGCCGGGCTCACGTAGCTGCCGACATCGGTGTTGCGCGCGGTGACCACGCCGTCGAACGGCGCCACCACGTTCTTGAACGCCTCCATCGCCTGGTAGCGCGCCACCTCGTGCTGCGCCGCCTGCACCTGGGCCTTCTCGGCGGTGGCGGTGGCGACCTGCACATCGACTTCCTGCTGCGCGACCGCCTGGGTGCCGGCAAGGGCCGTCCACCGATGGGCCGTCACCTTAGCTAAGTTGTAGCGTGCCTGCGCCACCGCGAGGTCCGCCTTCGCGGTCTCGAACTGCTCGTCGAGGCTCGGTGTGTCGATCGTCGCCAGCAGCGCGTTCTTCTGCACGGTGGCGCCGTAATCCTTGTACCACATCTGCACGTAGCCCGAGACCTGAGCGTAGATCGGCGCCGCATACCAGGCATTGATGGTGCCGGGCAGGTCGAGGTTGCGCGAAGCTGGTCCTCTGGTCGCGGAGATGAGCTGCACGTCCGGCACCGCATTCTCGTCGGCGGAGGCGCGGAGATCGGCGAGATGGCTGTGCCGGTCCCACAGCCCCCACGCGGCCAGGATAATCGCCAGGATCACGGCGACGAGCGCGATCAGCCCGATCCGGCTTCTTGGCCGCCCGGAGGCATGCGTCTTGATCGGACTCTGCCGAACCTGTTGCTGAGCCGTCATGTGTGCAGCGCCCCTTCGGGATGTACTTCGGTTTCGCGGCGGTCGGCTGCCTTCGCGTCCGGTCGATGCAGCAGCGCGAACACGCACGGCACGAACAGTAGGGTTGCGAACGTCGCCACCAGCAGGCCACCGATCACGGCCTTTCCCAGCGGCGCATTCTGGGTATTGCTGAACGACATCGGCAACATGCCGATCATCATTGCCAGCGCCGTCATCAGCACCGGCCGGATGCGGCCATAGCCGGCCTCGATTGCGGCGCGCACCGCATCGCCATGCTCGGCCAGACGCTCGCGGGCGAACGACACCACCAGGATCGAGTTCGCTGTGGCCGTACCCATGCACATGATCGCGCCGGTCAGCGCCGGCACCGACAGAGTGGTGTGGGTCAGGAACAGGCTCCAGACGATGCCGGCGAGTGCCCCCGGCAAGGCGGTGATGATGATGAACGGGTCCAGCCACGACTGGAAGTTGACCACGATCACCAGGTAGACCAGCAGGATGGACAGCGCGAGGCCCTCGATCAACTGCACGTAGGCGATGCCCATCGTGGTGGCCTGGCCGCGCAGGTGAACGCTGGCGCCGTGCGGCACGCCGCCGGCCATCTGGTGCACCACCACGGCCACCGCGTCGTTGACCGCACCGAGGTCACGGGCCTGGTTGGTGGCGAAGATGTCGATCACCGGCAGGATGCTGTAGTGCGAGTTGAGCAGCGCGCTGCCGGTCTGGCTGATCCGGCTGAGGCCACCCAGGAGCTGAGTGCCGTTGCCGCCCGGATCGCCGTCACCCTTGTCGATCGGGATGGTCTCCAGGTCGTTCATGCTGGTGAGCTGGCTCTGCGGGGTCTGGGTGTTGACCAGATGCGAGATGCCGTTGCTCGGGTCGAGCCAGTAGGTCGGGGCGGTCTGGCCGCTGCCCGACAGGGTGGCCAGGGCGTTGTTGGCGACATTCGCCTCAGTGAGCCCGGTACCGAGTGCGAACGAGCGCGACGAGGCCACCCGCAAGGTCGGCTCGTTGAAGGCCTGCTGGACGTGCACGTCGGTGATGCCCGGGATGCGGAGCATGCGCGCCACCATCTGGTTGGCATAGGCGAGGTTGGCGTCGAGATTGCGGCCGGAGACCTGCACGTCGATCGGCGCCGGCAGGCCGAAGTTCAGGATCTTGGCGGTGATGTCGCCGGGCAGGAAAGTGAACACCGTACCTGGAAACAGCTTCGGCAACTGCCGGCGCAGCGTCGCCCGATACTCATCCACCGGCGCCGCGTTGTTCTTGAGGCTGATGGTGATGTCGCAGTCCTGCGGCCCGATGGTGCCGGTCGCGCTGTACGCCTCGTTGATGCCGCTCGCCGGCAGGCCGCAATTATCCACCAGGTTGCTGACGTGGCCGGGCAGCAGGTTGCGCACCGACTTGTTCACCAGCACCGAGATCATCGAGGCATCCTCGAGGCGCGTGCCGATGGGCGCCCGGATATGCATGTCGATCTCGCCCGACCGGATGCTCGGGAAGAAATCCTGGCCGAGCGACGGGATCAGCAGCAGCGAGACCAGGGCGGCGCCCAGGAAGCCCAGCACGAAGCGGCCGCGAATGGCGACGATGCCGGTGAGCACACGCTGGTAGCTTTCGCGGAAATTGCCGAAGCGCCGTTCGAAGCCGCGCTGAAACCTGCCGAACAGCCCCGGATTCTTGACCGGTCCCTTGGCGCGCTGCGCGACCTGGGCGCGCAGCAGCCAAGCCGCCATCGTCGGCACCAGCGTGCGCGACAGGATGAAGGAGGCGATCATCGCGAAGATGATGGCTTCGGCCAGCGGCATGAACAGCCAGCCGCCGATGCCCGAAAGCTGGAACAGCGGCAGCCAGACGATGCAGATGCACAGTGTCGCGACGAAGGTCGGCACCACGATCTGGTTCGCCGCCTCGATGATGCCCGGCTCCAGCTCGGCGCCGTGCTCGAGATGGGCGTCGATGTTCTCGATCATCACGGTGGCGTCGTCGACCAGGATACCCACCGCCAGAGCCAGGCCGCCCAGGGTCATGACGTTGATGGTCTGGCCGAGCCAGGACAGCGCCAGCACCGAGCACAGGAT
>CAXSEE010000237.1:0-6172 GCA_964235615.1 uncultured Acetobacteraceae bacterium
CGCAACCGCTCCGTGATGTTCTGGAATCCATCACATGCGAGCTTCTCGAAAAGACCCATGGCGGCTGGGAGAATGATGACGGGGCGGAAGCGGCCTTCACCTTCAAGGTAGCCGACCGCAGCATCACCCTCGATTACCACGAGCGATACATCGCCACCGACTATTCCCGTCACGAGTTTTAGGAAGTTGACATGGCGCATAGCTACCATCACGCTGTTTCCTCTGCCAGGAAATGGGGCGGCGTTCCCGAAGATTACCTACCAGTGCATGACTGGATGGACGGCTCGAAGGTCATCCTGGCTGATTTTCGGCATCGCGCGCTGCGTCATCACGCAGAAGGTTGCTGGATGGCGGAGACTATTTTCGGAATAACGATTACCAACTCAAGCGGACATGTTGTCCCGGTGCGAATGATTGCCGAGCGACATATCGTCGAAGATCTCCGTCGAATCCCGAGCTTCGCCGACTGGGTCCGCTGCATCAGGCCCGAACCCTGGATGGGTCGCACCACGCGGCTGGACATCTAGTCCGGACGCGGGCTTTTCGGGCGCGTTCCGAACCTCTTCCTACCACCTGGCCTTCAGGCCCGGCAGCCACGCGGTTGCCGGGCTGCCGCTCTGGAGCATGCCGTCATGGCGATCTGTCCGAACGAGCATTTCCACTTCCTGCTGCACGCGCTGCAGGAGCAGAACCGAGACTGGACCCTGTCCTGCCTGGCCGATCTGCTGGCCTGGCTGGTCGTGCCGGGCAACCCCTTGCCGAAACCACGCATCTCCCTTGTCACCGATGACGGCCTCGACATGGCCGAGTCCGTGCTGCGCGGCATCGTCACGCAGCGTCGCGCGGACATGGCTCGTGAGCCAAGCCTGGCGCGCCAGATCGAGCAGGATGCGGCCGATCTCGAGCAGGTAGCCGATGCCATGGCCGGCGTGCGGCAGCTGATCGACATCGTGCTGATCGATCATGGGACAGCAGCTCTCTCATGACCGCGGCGCTCTTTGCCGGACGTGAGGAGCGGGAGGTCCTCGAGGTGACGTTCCTGGATGGCCGGGTGCTGCAGGGCCACTACATGAGCGTGGCACGCCGGCACTTCATCGTGTGCCGAGGGCCGGGCATGCCGCTGCACGGGCATGCAGAGGGTCCCCTGGGTGAGGAGACCGTGCGGGCGGTGAGGGTGCTGAGGACGCGTGCCGAGATCCTGCAGGAAGGACGTGACCGCATGCTGGGGGAGCGTATTCCCGGCCGCGATCCGGTGACGCGCGAGGACTACCGCTATCGGCTGGACGTCCTCGCCGGCGCGGTGCAGCAGCACGAGGACTGGCAGCGCCAGGTCCAGATCCGGCGGCAGTTCGACGAGGTGGCCGACCGCATCCAGCTGGCGGCTGGAAAGCGCGCCTGGATCCATGCCGAGGCGAAGTGGCGTCTCCGCTCCAACCTTCCGCCAACCATGGCCGACCTCTGGTGCGCCGACGTTGCCTCCCCGTCCTGCTTCGCGCGGCCGCGGCCGCAGGACTTCGATCCGGATCCGGCTAAGCGCAGACGCCGCGGCGAAACCCCGCCCGAAGTGCGGTCCGACCCCTATTCGGTCCGCAACATGCTGACGGCCATGAAGGCAGCAGGGTTGAAAGCCCGCATCGACCGGCTCGGTGACCCGCCGCACGCGCAGGGGCATATCCTGGTCAAGATCCCCATCGTGAAGGGGCGCAGCCAGTTCGTCGCGATCGGCAAGCCGGGTATCGGTTCCCTTATGACATGGCGTCTGAGCTGGGATGGCAACGACAGCAAGGCTGGCCAGAGACGATACCGTGCGGTGATCAGGACGTCCGACTACGCATTGCTCGTCGCTGTTCTCCAGCATGGCCGATCGCAGGTTCAACGTGACCTGTTCGTGTGAAAGCCGTGCCGGAAGAGAAGGTCGCGGAAAATCACAGGACATGAAGGAGAAAGCCGCTGCCACTTGCGTGCCGGCCGCCGCAAGGGCCGGCGCCGAGGCGCCTGAGCTGCGCTCCCCTTGCCCCAGCCGTCCCGAAGCGGCGCCGTGGAGAGTGTCAAGGGAGACGCTCGATGGAACATGAGCTGACGCGCAGATCCCGGGCCTGACCCGCCGGACTGGCTGCCCGGCGGCCTACTACCTCGAGCACTGGTGATCCCAGCTCGCACCCGACGTAAGACAGGAGACCAGTCGATGATGCGTCAATATTTCGCCCAGCGCAGCAGGGGTGGTGACAACCCCCTGCGCGTCGGCGTCATCGCGCTCGGCGCGATCTACAGCCTGCCCGCCTACCCGAATGCCTACCGCCGCGAGCGGTGGATCGTGGAGGGGTTCCGCAACGGTGAGTGCGGCGCCTGCTGCAGGAACCCGAAGACTGGTTTCTGGGAGAGCCGCGTGATGAGCGGCCGCTCGGACATGGCGGTAATCCGCTCGCTCCGGGACGGTGCCACCCGTGAGATCGCGATAAGGGTGCTGATCGCCCTGGAGGATGCGGGCGACGCCTGCGAGCCCTATCCCAGCCTGCCCGACGTGCGGCGCTTCCACCGCCGCTTCCGTGTCGCGGCGCCGATGCGCAAGGCGGCTTGAGCCATGACCGGGCAAGCCAGTGGCTTAACAGCCGCCAGTATCCAATTTCCCAAGCTGCGGCTGCCGTTGCTGGAAGCTGCACAGTTCACCGCGACCAAATGGGACAGTGCGGATGACAAGGCGGCATTCGGCAACCGCTTCCTTTCTTTTGTATCGAAAGGCTTTCCGGAAGGCCTGTTCAACCAGAAATTCTATAGCCGGCTGTCCAATACATTCTCACACATAGCGCATTATGATAAAGCGGGGTTCTGGGCGGAGTTCTTCGCTCACACAACAGGTCGGATCGAGTTCCTCGATCACACGGTTTCCCATTCCTGTTTCGGCGACCCAGCCTGGACGTATAGCGACGTCGAACGGGTGCTGCAACGGCGTGTCCGTGGTTCAGGATTGCTCATCGCCTATCGTGCCGTAAACGCGGCTGAAGTCGAAGCTGCCGAGAGGGCAACGCTGGAATGCCTCAAGCGCCGCTATGAACCGACGCCGTCTGATGCGAACGACGCATCGCTCCCCACGCGCCAGGCCGGCCCTGCCGTGCAGCTCGGTTTGTTCTGAGTATCCGTCTTCCTCCCCGCTCGATCGGGATGGGTGCTTGGAAGGAGCCTATGCCTTGAATGAACAGCACGAAACTTACCAGGAAGCTTCCACGAGCTTTCGAGCATTCAACAACCACCGAGGTCAACATGCTTCTGAGCGCCCGTTGAAATCCTGTTGCTGGAGGAAGCCATGTCAATTTGCGAATACTGCGGCGATCAGCAGGAAATCGAACTTCTGGAAGTCTGGGACAGCCGCGCGTTCATGATCAGCGCATGCTGTGAGGCTCTCGAGGAAGACGTGCGCTGGGGGTTGAGTCATGATCCGGATTGGGCACGCCAGCTGCTGCGCCATCTCGGTATCGAGGAGATCACTGGAGAGAAGCTGAGACGTGTCGCCGATGACGACACGGGCGGCTTGATGCTCGACTGGCAGTTCCGTTTCGAGCGGATCCCGTTCCGGGATGCTCGACGGTTCATCGACCGTCATCACGAACATTGCCGGAGCCCGACCGGTTGGAAGTTTGGCCAGGGCTTGTTCAACGGCCCGGAGCTGATAGCGGTCGTGATCGTGGGTCAGCCTCTGGCCCGCGCCTTTGACCGACATCAGGTCGTCGAGGTGACACGCCTGTGCGCGCGCCGCGATCGTCCCGCGGCACTTCGCTGGAATGCCTGCTCGGCGCTCTACGGCTGGGCAGCAAGAGAGGCAAAGCTGCGGAGATTTCGCCGGATCATCACGTACACCAGGTCCGATGAGAACGGCGCGAGCCTGCGCGCTTCGGGGTGGAATTGCGAAGGCGCCGCCGGTGGCCGCAGCTGGAACTGGCGGGGACGCCCGCGCGTCGACCGAGCGCCGCCCTGTCCTCGCCTGCGTTGGTCCCGGCATCTGGCGCCACCTCCGCAAGCGCCTCGCACGAGGAAACCGAGTGGTCCGGAGCCCATGTGGATGGGTGAATGGAAAGCTGCCTGAAACGAGAGGGAGGGTGAGAGAGATCCCCTACCGCATGCCCGGATCCGGGCCGCAACGGTAAAGGGCGCCACGAGCCGCTGCGCTGGTCTCGTGACACCCCGCGCCGTGCCGGCGCGCCGTTGCAGCCCGGCCCGGTATGCGGGGCGGGGAAGGTGTTCAGGAAAGGACACCGAGAGATGCGACTTCACTTCGACCTGGCGCTGGTGCAGCGCCTGCTCGACCACAGCAAGGCTGCAACCGAGCGCAAGCCCTCCTACGACCAGCTCTACGAGGGCCGGTTCCGCCGCGACGGCAAGGATGCCGATCTCGACAACCTCAACTCCGGCAACTTCCCGACCGCCGAGGACGTGGATCCGGCGAAGGTCCCGCCCGGTCTTTGGCTCGTTGCTGACGATGGCGTCTACCTCATGTCCAATGGACAGCCGGCGCTGCTGGTCGATGCCGCCGACAGCAGGAACATCGTGGCCTACGCCGCGGAAGCCGATCCTGCCACCGGCATCGACGACTGTCGGGAAGCGAAAAATGCCGCCTTCGGTGGCGACGACGGCGTCGTGTTCCTGGAGCTGCGGTTCGCCGAGGGTCTGATCGCCCGCGGAGGCCAGGGCCGGGTGTGCATTGCCCTGACCCCGCAGCAGGTCGAAGCCGTGGCACCCTATGCGCCATGCCCGGCCGCGCTGCTGGCATCATCGCCGCCTCGACGCCGGACGTCCCATCGCCGTGCCGGGAGGGCGTGAGATGACGAACGTCCCCAGGGCGCTGGTTGACCGGCGCGAGATCCGCCATTTCCACCTGTTCTGCGGCCTCGGCGGCGGCGCGCGCGGCTTCAATCGCGGCAGTGCCCGCGTCGGCAACATGGTGGCCGAGTTCCGCTGCATCGGCGGCATCGACATCGATCCCGGCTCGATCAAGGACTTCGGCAGGATGGCCGGCGTGCCTGGCACGGTGCTGGACCTGTTCGATCGCGAGCAGTTCGAGGCGTTCCACGGCCACGCGCCGCCCGCGCATTGGCGCGAGGCAACGACCGCCGACATCCACGCCGCCGCCGGGAACGAGCGGCCGCACATCGTCTTCCTGTCCGCACCCTGCAAGGGCTTCTCTGGGCTGTTGTCGGAGAGCAAGAGCCAGAGCGCGAAGTACCAGGCGCTGAACCGCCTGACGCTGCGCGGCATCTTCCTGCTGCTCGAAGCCTACAAGTCGCATCTGCCCGAGCTGCTGCTGTTCGAGAACGTGCCGCGGATACAGACGCGCGGTCGGAAACTGCTCGACCAGATTTCCAGCCTGCTGCGCGCCTATGGCTACGAGGTGGCCGAGACCACGCACGACTGCGGCCGCCTTGGCGGGCTCGCGCAGTCGCGGCGGCGCTTCCTTCTGCTTGCCCGGCACAAGGAGATGGTGCCTCCCTTCCTGTATGAGCCGCCCAAGCGGCCATTGCGCGCGGTGGGCGACATCCTCGGCCGCATGCCGTTGCCGGGCGATCTTCGTGCGGGTCCCATGCACCGGGTACCGAACCTGCGCTGGCAGACCTGGGTGCGGCTGGCCTTCGTGGAGGCCGGAAGCGACTGGCGGTCGCTGTCGAAACTGCGGATCTCGGATGGGCATCTGACGGATTTCGGGCTGGCGCCCGATGACGAGTGGCGTGCCGGCGTACTCGGTGTTCGCCACTGGGCGGATCATTCGGTGACCGTCGCCGGACGCAGCTCGCCGACCAACAACGCCTACAGCGTGTCCGATCCTCGCTTCTTCGCGTCCGAGAAGTGGAAGGATGGCCAGCAGTATGGCGTGAAGGACTGGGGCGACACCGCGCACTGCATCGCCGGCTCGCAGGCGCCGGGGCAGGGTGCCTATGCCGTGGCCGACCCCCGCCATGCCGGGCCGCCGAAGTTCGGCAACGTCTACCGCGTCGTCGATTGGCGACGTGAGGCCGCGACCATCACCAGCAGCCGCGACGTGGCCGTCGCCGATCCCCGGCCGCAATCCGGGATGTTTCACAATGCGTTCAAGACGATCGACTGGAGCGATGCGTCCGGAACGATCACCGGTCAGCACGCGCCGAGCAATGGCGCCATGTGCGTCGCGGACCCACGGGCGACGACC
>CAXSEE010000238.1:0-6155 GCA_964235615.1 uncultured Acetobacteraceae bacterium
CCGTCGGAAGGTAAGGCTGGGCTCTGCCCAGACCCGCCAAAGGCCTTGGCCTTTGCAAACCAATCCATGGATAGAATTGGATTCTCAAGGCTTCGCCGGGGGGGGGGGTCCAGGGCAGAGCCTTGGTCTTCTATAGGTTAAGCTCAAAACCGATTGGTATTAAAATGCAAGGGTCTAGCCGTCGCGATCGGCTGCCAACTGCAAGGCCCTGGCGTAGACCGTGCGCTTGGGCAGGTTCGCAGCCCCCGCCACCAGGGCAGCGGCATCCTTGACGGACAAGGTCAGCAGGGCCTGGCGGAGCTGGCGGTCCAGGTCGTCGGCGCCGGTGGCTTCGGTCTGCGCCGGGCCGATCAGCACCGTGATCTCGCCTCGCGCCGGGCTTGCCGCGTAATGGGCTGACAGGATCTCCAGGCTGCCGCGCCGCACTTCCTCGAAACGCTTGGTCAGCTCGCGTGCCACGGCCGCCTCGCGGGCGCCTCCGAAGACGGCTGCCAGATCCTCGAGCATTTCCGCCAGACGATGCGGCGCCTCGTGCCAGATCACGGTGGCGGCGAGGCCAGCCTGCTCGGCGGCCTGCAATTGGCCAAACGCGGCGCGTCGGGCGGCGCCTCGCGGTGGCGGGAAGCCCACGAACAGGAACGGATGCGGCGGCAGGCCGGACAGGGTCAGGGCGGTGATCGCGGCATTGGCGCCGGGTGCGGCGCTGACCGGCAAGCCCTCGGCGATGGCGGCACGGACCAGCCGGAAACCCGGATCGGACAGCAGGGGCGTGCCGGCGTCCGAGACCAGGGCGATGCGCCTGCCTTGGCGCAGGAGGTCGATCAGGCTGGAGATCCGCTGGCGCTCGTTATGCTCGTGCAGGGCTTCCATGCGCGAGGAAATCCCCCAGGCGGCGAACAGCCGGGACGTGTGGCGCGTATCCTCGCACAGCACCAGGTCCGCCTGCGCGAGGCAGGCGGCTGCCCGCGGCGTCAGGTCCGCCAGGTTGCCGATCGGCGTCGATACGAGCACAAGACCCGCGGGCAAAGGACCAGGCGGCACGGAACGGCCGGGAAGTGCCGCCGTATCGTGTTCGGGATCAGGCCCGTTGTCGGGTGTCGAAGAGGGGAAAGCGGCGGATGCTTGGTCGGACATTGATGTTCCTGGCGCCTGCGGATGCGATCCGTCCAGTCCCGCGGATCGAATGGCGCCGGACTGTGCCTGCGCTCCTGGCGCCGATGCTGCTGGGAGCCTGCACGACCGGACCGCTTGCCTTTGGGTCCGGCGCTCCGCCTGGACCGCCGCCGCCCTATGCCGGGCAGGCGGCCACTGCCTTGCCGCTGCCGACGACGCGGGTCGGCATCCTGTTGCCGCTTACCGGGGGCAACGCGCCGCTCGGCCAGGCGATGTTGAAATCGGCCCAGTTGGCGCTGGATGCGCCGGGAGCGCCAGCGCTCGATCCGCAGGATACCGGTGACGCGGCCGGTGGGGCAGGGCTTGCCGCCCAGGCCGCCCTCAAGGCCGGCGACGGCATCCTGCTCGGTCCGCTGACCTCGGCGAACACGGCAGAGGCGGCACCGCTGGCGCGGGCGGCGAACGTGCCGATGCTGGCCTTCACCAGCGACCTGGCACAGGCCCAGCCGGGCGTGTGGGTGATGGGGGTGACGCCCGAGGAGCAGGTCCACCGGCTGGTCGAGGCGGCGCGCGCGGACGGTCATACCCGGATCGCCGCGCTGTTGCCGGACAATGCCCTCGGCCATGCGATGGCGGCGGGCCTGACCCGGGCCTGCGCGGACGCCGGGCTGCCGCCACCCACCCTGGCGCAGCATTCCGACAGCATGGAGAGCGTCAACGGCAGCATGCGGAACCTGGCCGATTTCGCCGGCCGTCGCGGCATGATCGAGCAGAAGGCCCGCGAAGCGAAGGACAGCCAGGACCCGGTCCTGCACGCACAGGCGGATGCCCTCGCGAAAGCCCCGATCCCGCCGCCGCCGTTCGATGCGCTGCTTCTGGCCGATACCGGGATCGCGCTGCAGGAGGTGATCTCGGTGCTGAAATACTATGACGTCTCCCCGGACCAGGTGCGGATCATGGGACCCGGCCTCTGGGGAGCATTCGCCGGCAAGCTCGGTCCTCTGGCCGGGGCATGGTTCGCCGCCCCGGACGCGCAGGACAGGGCCGGCTTCGCACAGCGCTATCAGATCAAGTTCGGGCAGCCGCCGAAGCCACTGGCGGATATTCCGTATGACGCCGCCGCCCTGGCGCGCAGTCTGGCCCCATCTGGTGGCTACGGCACAGAGGCGTTGACGCGGGCGGATGGGTTTGCCGGTGTCGACGGCGTTTTCGTATTGATGCCGGATGGGCACGTCCGGCGCGGTCTGGCGATCTTTCAGATCCAGCCAGGTGGCGGCGCCAGGATCATACAGCCGGCGCCGAAGTCGCTGGGCAGCAGTACCAGTTGATGACCCAACCAGACTGAAACGGCGAGATCAGGCCGCTGCCGTGGCCCCGGTTTCCAGGACCGGACGGATGCAGTGCAGGGCCGCCTCGAAGCTGGAGAAGCTGCCCAGTTTATGGTTGCGCACGTGGTCGATGACCAGCCAGCGCATGCCTTCAGGCCGGACCATGTAGGCAGGGTCGGCATTCTCGCGCACCCAGACCAGGACGTGTTCGAGCATCACGGTATCGTGCTCGCACGGTTCGCGTGGCGCGACGTCAGCATCGCAGAGACCCATGGAAGCACCGGCCTGCAGCCAGCGCATCAGATATTCGCGGTGTCGGGGCAGGAAGCAGAGGCGGAAGGAAACCACGTTGGAGTTCTGCTGGAGCGCCTTGGCAGCGTAAGGTTCGGGCATATCGTCTCCCCTCGCTATTTTGTGAGCAGACCGTAGGCGGGTGCACGCCATGCTGCCAACGGGATTCTGAGGTGACTCTAAAAGTGAGACTCCAACTCGCCCATCATGTGACTAAATTGCAATGCTATGTTACGATACCGCCTCGTTGTGCCGATATCTAAGCAAAGACTGAGACCTCGTCTGACAACGGGTCATTAATCTCTCAGAACGAGACTGTCCAGGAGGCTCTCTATCGACCTTGGGTCCTGCCACTGCAGGCCGACGCCGAGAGCGGCAACCTTTGCTCGGAAAGCTTCCGGAAGGCGGACCGCATCCTTGGGGGTGGTCACCAGCAGGGCTTGCCGTGCATCGGCATCCGCCGCCAGGCGGTCGAGCTCGCGGGCCTGGTAGCGGTGATGGTCGGGAAAGCCGCGCTGCAGGACGATATCGAGGCCGATCGCCTTGAGGGCGTCGAAGAACTTGTCGGGACGGCCGATGCCGGCGAATGCAACCAGCCTGCGACCCAGCAGGGCGTGGGCCTCCGGTGCCATCGACAGGCCTGCGCGCAGCACAGGCAGGCTTTTTGGAAGCCGGTCCAGCGTGCCGCGGCGGTCGGGGCCGATCAGGATGGCCGCGTGAGCCCGCGCGGCGCCATGAGCGATGGTCTCGCGCAGCGGCCCGGCCGGTAGCGGGTGGCCATTGCCGAAACCGGTCTCGCCGTCGATCACCAGCAGAATTCCGTCCTGGCGCAGGCCGGGGTTCTGCATGCCGTCGTCCATCACCAGGCATTGCGCGCCGAGTGCCACGGCAGCATGCGCCGAGGCTGCGCGGTCGGCCGATATCCAGGTTGGAGCCTGCCGGGCCAGCAGCAGCGCCTCGTCGCCGGTCAGGCTGGCCGCGTGATGCGATGGGTCCACGCGCAGGACGCCTCGTGCCGTGCCGCCATAACCGCGGGTGAGGGCATGGACGTCGATGCCGCGTGCCTGCAGCCGCTGCAGCAGGTCCAACGTCAGGGTGGTCTTGCCCGCGCCTCCGACTCCCAGGTTGCCGCAGCAGATCACCGGCACGGGTGCATGCCAGCCTGGACGCCGGAGCCGGCGGCGGGTCGCCTGCGCGGTAATCCAGCCCAGCGGCGACAGCAGCAGCGGCAGCAGGCGGGCATCCGGGTCCTGCCAGAAAGCGGGAGCCCGCATCAGGTCCGGCCCAGGTCCGGCGGGCGGCCCAGCTCCAGCAGGCGATCTGCCAGTTCGGGCACCAGGTCGGAGGCGCGTTCGGCGACGCGCTGTCCGGCTCGTGCCGTTTCCTGCCGGGCGACCGGATCGGTCAGCAGCCTGTAGGCCCATCCGGCGATCGCCTCGGCGGTCGGTGTGACCTCGATGGCACCCGCTTCGTGCAATGCCTGGACGGCAGCGTTGAAATTGAAGCTGAGCGGCCCTACGGAGATGGCGCAGCCGAGCCGGGTCGGCTCGAACGGATTATGACCGCCGCCCGGGCGCGTCGCGTCGAGGCTGTTGCCGATGAAGGCGATCGGGGCAAGCCGGTAGAGCAGCCCCATCTCGCCCAGCGTATCGCAGATCCAGAAGCTGCCGCCCGCTTCCGGGTCCTGACCGAGCGCACGGCGTGGAGCTGCCCCGAGACGTTCGGCGACTGCGGCACCGCGATCGGGATGGCGGGGGGCGATGATGGTCAGCAGACCTGGCAGTTTGTCGCCCAGGAGTTCGTGGACCCGTGCCATGACGGGTTCCTCGCCGTCATGGGTGCAGGCGGCGAGCAGCAACGGCCGTCCGGCGACGAGCCGCCGCAGGCGTCGCAGTTCGGCCTCGTCCACCGGAAGCGGCGCGGCCGCCGCCTTCAGGTCGCCCGGAGTGTCGACGCCGGTCGCACCCAGCGCACGCAGCCGGTCCGCATCCTCGTCGCTTCGCGCCGTGATCCAGCGGAAGCGGCCCAGCATCAGGCGCGCGAGGCCGGGCAGCTTCTGCCAGCGGCGATAGCTTCGTGCCGACAGCCTGGCATTGACCAGGGCCATGGGAATGCCGTGCTGGCCGGCGCAGGCGATCAGGTTGGGCCAGAGCTCGCTCTCGACCAAAGCCATCGCGTCCGGCCGCCAGTGATCGAGGAAGCGTCGCAGCCAGCGCGGCACGTCGAACGGCACGAACTGGTGCAGCACACGTGCGGACAGGCCATTCTCCTGCAGCCGTTGCGCGAGCAGCTGCTGCGAGGCGACCGAGCCGGTGGTCATCAGCACATGCAGGTCCGGGTCGATCCTGCACAGGGCCTCCAGCAGGGCCATGATGGAGACGGTCTCGCCGACGCTGGCCGCATGCAGCCAGAGCAGCCTTCCCGGAGGTCTTGGCCGGGTCGCGCGGCCGCGCCGCTCGCAGAGGCGGTCGGGCAGTTCCTTGCCGCGCGCCAGGCGCCGGCGCAACAGCATCCGCAAGGGCAGCGCCGCGATGCTGGCCGCGAGCCACCAGATCCAGGCCGCGACCCGTCCGGGTATCATCGCTCAAGCGCGTCCAGGGCTTCGGCGATGATCGCGGACCCGCGTTCATGGTCGTGCCGGCCGATGCGGATCGGCGCGCCGCACACGATGCGACCCCGGCTGAACGGCAGCGGCAGCAGCATCCGGTCCCAGGAGCGGATCCGCCATGCCGGACGGCAGATGGCCGCGATCGGCACGACGCTGACACCCGACAGGGCGGCGAGATAGGCGGTTCCGGGCTGCATCACCCGCCTGGGTCCGCGCGGGCCGTCCGGCGTGAGCGAGACCACGCGGCCCTGGCGCAGCAGCACGAGCATGGCGCGCAACGCCGCCCTGCCGCCCTTGTCGCTCTTGCCGGCTTTCGAGGAGGATCCATCGATCGAACCTATGCCCCAGCGTCGCATCACCCCGGCGATCATCCGCCCGTCGCGATGCCGGCTGATCAGCGCGTTGAGCGAGATCGACGGGTTGTCCTGCCGCGCCCGCCACCACAGGACCGGAACTGCAGGCAGGCACTCGTGCCAGAACACGACGATGGCCGCCTGTCCGGTCAGCAGGGTCCAGGTCGCGGGATCGGCCTCGATACGCCAGCGGCTCGTGCGCAAGGCGAGATCCAGATACCAGCCGACAAGAAGGCTCAGGAGCCGAGCGGCGTTCCTGTTTTGTTTCACGTGAAACAATCCACAGGCTAATACCAACCGGTGGTGAGATTGACCCTTGGAAGATGAGGCTGGGCTCTGCCCAGACCCGCCAAAGGCCTCGGCCTTTGGAAACCAATTCGTAGATATGATTGGATTCTCAAGGCTTTGCCTTGAGCGGGTCCAGGGCAGAGCCTTGGTCTTTCATGGGTCAAGCTCAAGGCT